>JAPXSN010000062.1:0-8056 GCA_033813015.1 Clostridia bacterium
AGGTAATCCTCGCTTTGCACAACTACGATATTAACCAGATCGGCCGTGCCGCGCTTCACGAGCTCGTAGCGATCCTTGGCGGGGAAATGCGCGGCGTCCTCGCTGACGACGAACACATAGAGGAAGTCGCACGCCTTAGCCGCCGTTTCTATCAGATGCCTGTGACCGAGCGTGAACGGGTCGCAGTTGACCACACACGCGCCCTTGATGCCCTCGGCCTTTGGCAGGGATGCGATGAAGTGCGCGATGCCGTCCCGCCTATCCTCGAGCATGACGGCGTCCGACGTTCGCGCGACGGGATAGAAGCCGAGCGAGCGGAACATATCCTCGTTGCCGAGCTTTGTGAACAGGAACAGATGCTCCCTACCTTCCCGGTAAGCGCGGTTGACAAGCTCGGATACGATGGTGGCCGCCGCGCCCTCCCCCTCCGCCTCCGGGGACACCGCGACGTATTTGACGACGCTCCCGTCGAGGCATCCGCACGCTGCGATCCGGCCAAAATCATCGCGAAGGACGGCGCAATAATCCGCGCCGCCCTCCATGGTCAATCCGCGTTCCGCGAGGAACGCCCGGATTTCCTTTTCCCTTGCCGCGCCTAGTGCGCCGGTTTCAAGCTCCATCTCAACCTTCGTCGATCTGCCGGATGAGGTCGATGGCCGTGTTGTCACGGTACATCGAAATGCCCACGATCTTATCCTTATATTTTATGGGTTCGGGTATTCCGACGATGCGCTCGCAGCGCTCGCGGAGCTTTTCTATCGTCGTCACCGATATGCCCGCGGCCTCGAGCTTTTCCTTCACGTCGGGGCGCGCGGGATTGACGGCGATTCCCTGGTCGGTCACGATCACGTCCACGACGCTGCCCGGCGTGACGATGGTGTTGACGCGCTTCACAATCGAAGGGATGCGCCCGCGCGTGAGCGGCGCTACGACCACCGCGAGGCTTGCGCCTGCCGCGGTATCCGGATGGCCGCCGATGGCGCCGCGGATGACGCCGTCCGAGCCCGTGAGCACGTTGACGTTGAAGTCCGTGTCTATTTCGAGCGCAGAGAGCACCACGAAGTCGAGCTGGTTCACGGCTGCGCCGCGGTTGCGGTAGCTCGCGTAATACGAGGCGTCAATCTGCTGGTGGAAGCGGTTGTTCTTGAGCGAGTTCGCGGCGATGAGGTCGAAGCTCTGCACATCGAGTATCCTGTCAATCAACCCTTCCTCGTGCATCTCAACGATCTGCCCCGTGATGCCGCCCAAGGCAAAGCGCGCACGGAAGTTGTTGGCGATCATCCTTTCGCGAAGAAAGCGCGCCGTGGCGAGGCTCGCCCCGCCGGAGCCCATCTGCATCGAAAAGCCATCGTAAAAATACCCGCTCGCCTCGATGACGTCCGCCGTAGTCTGGGCGATAAGCAGCTCCTTGGGATTCTTGGTGTAGCGGGTCGCGCCGCTCATGATGCCCTTGGGGTCGCCTATGCAGTCGACCTTGACGACATAGTCCACGTTGCTCTCCGGAATGCCAAAGGGCGCGTTGGGGAAGCGCACGAGATGATCCGTAATGATGACGGTCTTATCCGCCATGAGCGCGTCGAGCTTGGCGTAGCCGAGGCTGCCGCAGCTCGTGGAATTTTCCTCATCGCGGTTGTAGCCGTTGGCGTTGCCGTAGGGGTCGCACGAGGGCGCGCCGAGGAAAGCGACGTCTATGTGCACCTCGCCCGACTCGATGGCCGCCGCCCGGCCGCCGTGGGAGCGGAACACCACGGGGAAATCCATGAGTCCGCGCGAGATCGCCTCCGCAAGCTTGCCGCGAAGGCCGCTGGTTTCGATGTGGGTCACGACGCCGTTTTTGATATGGCCGATGAGCGGCTCGTGGATATCCGTGAGCGAGCTCGCCGCGAGCGTGAGGTTTTTGATACCCATGCGCGCAATCTCATCGAGCACCATGTTGACAATGAAGTCGCCGTTGCGAAAATGGTGATGGAAGGACACGGTCATGCCATCCCTGAGGCCGCACAGGCGTATCGCTTCTTCAAGGCTCGGCACGACGCGGTTCTTTGCGTGCATGCGCTCCGAGAAGGTTTCCGCATCCTTGGCGGGCGTGCCGGCGAACGCGCCGTGAAGCGCCTGGATTTCTCCGACGTGCGGTATGGATTTGATGTCGATGTGCTGCATGGTCAAACCTCCTCGATGGGCGTGCGGGTCGCGGCCTGCGCGAGCTGCACGAGGTAGTGCGCGCGCGCGACGACGGGCTTGTCGATCATCTTGCCGTTGAGCGCGACCACGCCGCTGCCGCGGCGCTCGGCCTCCTCGCTCGCCTCGATGACCGCGCGGGCCTTTTCAAGATCCTTCTCACGGGGCATAAACACCCGATGGAGCGGCGGGATCTGGCGCGGGTTGATGACGCTCTTGCCGTTGAAGCCAAGCTTGTGGATGAGCTCCGCCTCGGCCAGGAAGCCTTCCTCATTGTTGACGTCGCTGTACACGGTGTCGAGCGCGTCGATTCCGGCCGCGCGCGCCGCATTCAATATCATGCAGCGGGCGAAGAACAGCTCGGTTCCATCCCCGCGTGTGGTCTTGAGGTCCGTGACGTAATCCTCCGCGCCCAAGGCAATGCCGATGAGACGCTTTGAGGAAAAGGCAATCTCCTTGGCGTTGAGGACGCCCAGCGCGCTCTCAATAGCGGCCATCATTTTGGTCTTGCCTACCGGGATGCCCGCCGCGCGCTCGATGCGCTCAATCTCAGCTTCGCAGTCGAGTACGTCTTTCGCAGACTCGGTTTTGGGCAGGCGGATCACATCCGGCTGCGCGCGCACGATGGCCTCAAGGTCCTGTATGCCAAGGCCGCTCCCAAGGTCGTTGATGCGCACGACCAGTTCCCTGCTGCCGTAGGAGAGCTTCGTGAGCGCACTGTAGACAAGGAAGCGCGCGGAATCCTTTTCGTTGACGGAAACGGAATCCTCGAGGTCAAACATGATCGAGTCCGACCCGTAGATATGCGCGTCTCTCACCATGCCGGGGTTGTTGCCCGGCACAAAAAGCATGCTTCTTCTCAGCTTCATTTTTTGTTCTCCCAAACGTAGGCTTCGCACTTTGCCGCGCGGTAAGCCGCGGTTTTCACGCGCGCCTCCACGGTGCAGTCGAGCGCGCCCTTGTCCACGGCGTCCACGACGGCGCTCGTCACGCCGAGGCCCGTGAGCGTGTCGCGTATGACCGCTTCTATCTGCTTGCCGAACTGCTGCATCACGGCGCTCGTGAGCGTGAGCGTAATGCCCTCGCCCTCGCCCGGCTCGATGCGCACGCTGATGTCGCTGGACTCCATTGTCCCCGCGACGCCCTTTGTCACAATCTGCATGCTAACCCTCCGATCCTTGATCTGGCGGCCGGAACGGCCTCTCCCACTGGATAATTTACTACCTTTCCTCAAGCGTTTCAACCCTTCGGACAAGATATACATGCATTACAAAAAACATGTATACACGCTTTCCCCTGTTGCCTTTTCCCCGCTTCCTTATTATACTGAAAATATGTTTTGAGGGGGTGGGTACGATGCGCAGCAAGCACGAGGGGTTCGACAGCGTCCGCGCGAAAATCATCGCAACCGCATCCGAGCTGTTCACGCGAACCGGCGTGCACGGCACGAGCCTGAATGACATTGCCGCCGCGGCGTACATTGCCAAGGGTACGGTCTATTACTACTACCCGGCGAAAGAAGCGCTTAGCCTCGACGTCGCCGAAGCGCTATGCGATTTCATCTCGGACGCGCTGCTCAGTTGGGTGGAGAGCGTTTCGCGCGAGGCGGAGCCGGAAGCGGAACTGGCCGCGCTTATACAAACCCTGCTGGGCGACGCGCAAAGGCGCAGGCTTTACGCGGTGCTCCTCGCCGAGGGCAGCCTCGACGACCTTGCCATAGCGGACCTCCTCACCTCCGCCCAAGAAAAGTGGAAGGTCATGTTCGAGGTCGGCGCGCTGAAGCTGCGCCTGCCGCAGTCGCGCGAGATCCGCGCGCGCGCGGGGTTGTTCTTCACGCTGTTGGGGGGATACGCGCTCAAGCCGCGCACTTCGGCGCAGGATTGGGTCGAATTTGCCTCGCTCCTGACGCGCTAGTCACCGATCGACCAGATAAACGCTCATCATCATGAAAAGCTGCTCGTAGACATCCCCGGTCAAGCCGAGGAGCGAAGCAGCCTTTTTCAATCTGTACCGTATGGTGTTCGGATGCTGGAAGAGCGACTGTGCCGCCGCGCGCACATCGCCGCGCGTACGCACATACTCGGCGAGCGTTTCGAGAAGACCCGAGGAATTCACCGCGTCATAGCTTTCTATGACCGCCACCGCCTTCGCGCACAGGCGCTTGGCGGAGCGGTCCTCCGCCGCGGCCATAATGAGGCGGTACGCGCCGGCCTCTTCGAAGCGCACAAAAGGCTTCCCCAATACGCGGCAGATGCGCGCGGCGCGCATGGCCTCCGCCACGGCGAGCGCGTATTCCTCATAGCCGCAGGCCGTGGAGCCGACGCCCACGCGGCACTTCTCCGGCTCGAAGCCGATATCCCGAAAGGCCTTGGCCGCGAGCGCCTCGGATATGGCGGTCCGGCCCGGTTCCTGCGCCGAGGCGAAGAGCAGCACGCCGCCCCCGTAGGGCATGAACAGGCGGCGTGCGTTCGGCTCGGACAGGGAATAACGCACCATCAGGCGCAGCGTCGCCGCGCTCAGGGGATCATCCTTGGGGGAAACGCAGAACGCCGCCGTGCAGCAGGGCAGAAGCTGCGGGTCAATGGCGCGCACGATAGAGGCGGGTGTGCTGCCGCCCGAAGGGATGCCCAGCAGCTCATCGAGCTTCCTGGAGGCGTTTTCACTGCGCTCTCTCGCGCGCGAAAAGCCGTTGGCCGCGACGAAAAGGTCGTTCACATGGGCTTTGCGAAAAACGAACAGCGGCAGGTTCTCGCGCTCCGCGATGTCGCGCATCTCCGCGGGCACCTCTAAGCGGTCGAACACGCGCACGGCAAGCGCCGCGGCGCCCCGCTCGACGAGTTTGGTCACGGCCGCGCCCGCCTTGCCCGAAAGCTCCCGCACGAGCAGCAGGCTTGAAATTACGAATTCGCCCTGCGCGAACTCGGAATAATCCCCATGCTCGACCTCATAATCGAGCACGCCGTAACAGGCGACGGGGCGGTCAAGCCCCCCCTCGCCCGCAAGAAGCTCGAACTCCCGAAAGGGTTCGAGCTCCAGCAGTTCCCGAACGCGGATCATAGCGCCCCTCCCATCAGAGCACGGGGTCGAGGGGCAGCGCGCTGAAGTGGAGCAGAAGCTCCATCTTCGGATAGGCGTGCTTGAAGTTGCGCGTCACGCGGTCCATCACCATCTGCGTGTTCTCGAAATTGGCGAGCGGCAGCATCAGCAGGTATTGGGACACGCTGTAGCGCGCGAACACATCGCCGCGCCGCAGCGAGGTGGCGATGATGTCGCGAAGCCGTTCCATGGCGACGTTCATCTTGAGCTGCGTGAGCTTTTTGCCGTATCCGTCAAGCACGCTGACGAGCGCGATGTGCAGCACGAGGCCGTTGCGACTGGCGTTTCGCGCCTGCATGCGGTAAATATCCTTGAAAATTTCAAATTCGCAATAGAAAGCCCCACCCGTACGCTCACTTTCCGCAAGGCTTTCGCGGATGGTGCCAAGGTCCATTTCCGTGTTCTTGCTTGTGCGCACGACCTCGCGGTAAAGCTGCATCAGTTCCGGCGACGGCGTCACACCGAAGTGGGAGAAGAACAGCTCCGTCACATAATTATAGTGGCTCATCGCCTCCTGCTGCGCGCCTGTTGCGACCAGCGCCTGGATGAGCGCGAAGTGGATGGACTCGTCGTAGGGGTCGATGACCGACGCGCGGCGGCAGAGAGAAATGATGTCCCCATACCTTCCCGCCTGCGTCAAAAGTGCGACCGCGTCGTGCACGGCCTGTATGTATCTGGTACGGAAATACGAGCTCAGCGGCATCACCCACGGCTCGAACGAGGCCTTGGGCAGATAATCTCCCCGATAATATGAGAGAGCGCGCATCAGGTATGAAAGCTTTTTGTCGCCGCTCGCCTTCTGGGCCGCCTCGCAGCAGGTGAGGAATTCCTCCGCATCCACCTCGTCGCGAAGCTCGTTGTTCCATGCGTAAGCGCCGCTGCGGTAGAGTATGATGCTCTTTCCATCCTCGAAGCCGAGCGTATCCATGGCTTGGCGCGCGCGGTGCACGATGGTCTTGAGCGTATTCGCAGGATCGCCTATTTCGCTGCCCTCGGGCCAGAGCACCTCGATAAGATCGTTCTGGGAGACGTCCTTCATGCGGTTGGCGATCAGGTACTGGATAAGCGTCCAGACCTTTTTGGAGCGGCTGGACTGGTCGTCCACCTTGCTCTCGCCGCACACGAGGGAGAACTCGCCGAGCATATTCACTTGGAGCACGTTTCTCGCAGCTTCCATCAGCAACCCCAAGGCCCGAAAATATATAGTATGTTACCCGACAACCTTTTACTTATTTTATCTCATGCACAAAAAATTGGCAATAGCCATAGCAATACATAATATGGTATGATATACGTCGAATAAGGTCACATGTTGCGCTTTTGCATGTTTTTATCCAAAATTCACGCAAAAAAAGGAAAGCGAAACGGACTTTTGTAACGGCTGTGTAACTGCGGACGGATATAATCTAGTCAGGATAGTCCGACGCACCCTAGGTTAGAGGTGGGTATCATGGATGGTTTAATGAGCGGCTTCATACCATACGAGATCAAAACGAGCCTTGTGAAGATCACGTCCTACGCGGACAGGGAGCTTCAGGGAACGCTGATCAACCCATATTTCGCGCGCGAAATGCGCTTTTCGAACGCCCTCCAGTTCCTCGCGCTCGTGGAGGAACTGCTCGACGCCATCGGGTGCCCGCAAAAGGCCATGGAAACCCCGGGCTTTAAGTCCGCGCGATGCGAACCGATGATCGGGGATGCCGACGAGAGGCCCGCTCTTGCGACGTTCAAGCTCAACGTGCTTTTCCGGCAAAACGCGAGCTGGCAGGGGCGCCTCGTTTGGCTCGATAAAAAAAGCGAAACGCAATTCAGAAGTGCCCTCGAACTTCTCATGATATTGGATAACGTGCTCTTATGAACGATTTCGAACTGATGAAACTCTCCCTTGCCGCGCGCGAACAGGGGCGCGACCACGCCGTCGTCACCATTGCGGAAACCTCGGGTAGCGCGCCGCGAAAGAGCGGTAAGCTGCTCGTTTACGCATCCGGCGAAACCGCGGGCACGGTCGGCGGCGGCGCCATCGAGCGCGCCGCCATCAGCCACGCGCTCGAGCGCATACGCCGTGGCAGGGGCGATTATGTCGACTACGACCTCGGCAGCCATGGCCTTGCCATGGCCTGCGGCGGCAGGATGTCCCTGCTCACGGAGGTATACCGCGCGCAGCCCCGGCTCGTCATCTGCGGCGCGGGGCACGTCGGGCTCGCGCTCGCGTCCGTCGCGCGCACGGTCGGCTTCGAGATCGCCTTTTTCGATGACAGGGACGAGGCCGCCCTGCCCGGGCCGCTTCCATTCGAGGTTTCGTACACCAGGGTCGAAAGCTTCGAGCAGGGGTTGAATGCGGCGGACATCCCCGCGGGCGCGTACTACGTCATCGTTACGCACGGCCATCTGTGCGACGCGGAGGCGCTCGGCGCGATCCTCCCCAAAAAAGCGGCGTACATCGGCATGATCGGCAGCAAAGCCAAAATACGCTCCGTCTACCGTACGCTGCTCGAAGGTGGCGCGGGGCGCGAGGCGCTGCTTGATGTATACTCCCCCATCGGCCTCGATATCGGCGGCGAAACGCCCGAGGAGATCGCCGTAGCCATCCTCGCGGAAATGCTCGCAATACGCTATGGGCGGGATGGCGGACATTTGAGGAAGCCGGAGCTGGTTCCGGAACAATTGAATCATTGACAATTGGCCACCTCTAACAACCCCGCAAAAAAAGCGTCACGGGCAATTAAACAGCAAAGATGAGTAAGCGAAGGGATTTAACCGCTATTTGCGGCTAAATCCCTTC
>JAPXSN010000063.1:0-7616 GCA_033813015.1 Clostridia bacterium
ACCGCCTTGCCCATCTGTTCAAGGCAATCTCCCAGCTTCGTGATTTTCTCCCGCCGGCTGCTCTCGTCGAATATCCCGATCTGCATCGCGCTCACCTGCCGTTTTCCTTTATTCTACCATATTTAAACGAGGAATTCTTGCGCTTACACGCTCAAATTCCTCGTCCTATCACTGGGTTTTTAGAGGTGGCCAATTGTCAATTATTTCGTCCCAAACAGTCTGTCTCCCGCGTCGCCGAGGCCGGGCACGATGTAGCCGTGGGAGTTGAGCTTCTCGTCCACGGCGGCGATGTAGATGTCCACGTCCGGATGCGCCTTGTGCACGGCTTCGATGCCCTCCGGCGCGGCGATGAGGTTCACGAGCCGTATGCTTTTGCAGCCCGCCTGCTTGACGATGCTGATGGCCTCCACGGCCGAGCCGCCGGTGGCGAGCATGGGGTCGACGATGATGATGTCCCGCTCCTGCACATCCGGCGGGAGCTTGCAGTAATAATCCACGGGGGAGAGCGTTTCGGGGTCACGGTAGAGGCCGATGTGGCCGACCTTCGCGGCGGGGATGAGGTTGAGCATACCGTCCACCATGCCAAGGCCCGCCCGAAGGATAGGGACGATGCCCAGCTTCTTGCCCGCGAGCACCCTGGTGGTCGCCATGCCCATGGGCGTTTCCACCTGCGTTTCCGCAAGCGGAAGGTCGCGCGTGGCCTCATAGGTCAGGAGCATGGCGAGCTCCTCGACCAGCTCGCGGAATTCCTTCGAGCCGGTGTGCTTGTCCCGAAGGAAGGAAAGCTTGTGCTGCACGAGGGGGTGGTTGATGACGTTGACGTTGCCCATGTATGATCTCCTTTCGCCGAATGAAAATATGCGCAAAAATAAAGAGGCTTACGCCTCATATCCGCCTATTTTGCCGATGCGCCTCGCGTGCCGGTCGTCGCCGGAAAAGTCTGTAAAGAGGAACGCCGCGACGATTCCCTTGGCGGCCTCCGGACCGATGATGCGACCGCCAAGCGCGAGCAGGTTCGCGTCGTTGTGGGCGCGCGTGAGCCGCGCGGTCGTCTCCTCGCCGCAGAGCGCGCAGCGCGCGCCGCGGACCTTATTGGCGCTGATGGAAACGCCGACACCCGTGCCGCAGATCAAAATGCCGCGCTCGTATTCGCCGCGCGCGACCGCCTCGGCGACAGGGAAGGCGATGTCGGGATAATCCACGCTCGCCTCGCTTGCGCAGCCGAAATCCGCGACTTCGTGCCCGAGGGAGGCCAGGTAGGGCAACAGCTCCTTTTTCAGAGCGTAGCCGCCGTGGTCGCAGCCGATGGCGATTTTCATGCTGTCCTCCTCAGTCGATGGTGCGGAAGCCCGCTGCGCGCAGCAGCCGGTTCATGTACGCGAGGCCCATGCCATCCTCGGGCAGCGCCTCGGCGAGAACCACGTCCACCGCGTCCGAATACTCGCGAAGCCGCGCGAACAAATTCGCGCACAGCGTCGCGGGCTCGGCCCTGTCGCCTATTATAACACAGCGGCGGTCGCGGTAAAAGGGCTGTGTTTGCGCTGTGGCGAAAATGATCGCGTTTTGTCCGAGATTCTCGCGCAGATCGTACTCTCGGCAGATTTTTACGCTTGCCGCGCGCGGGTCGCCCCTGGCGACGAGCACCTCGCACTTTGGCGCGTAATGGCGGTATTTCATGCCGGGGGATGCCGCGACCTCATTCTCCTTCATCGGGGAAAGGATGCTCGGCGCAAGCCGCACCGCGCCCCAGGCGGCCTCGAGCATCTCCTTGGTGACTGCGCCGGGGCGGAGGATCGTCGGTTCGCCCGCAAGCGAGAGCACCGTGGACTCGAGCCCGTAGCGGCAGGGACCGCCGTCGATGATGAGGTCGACCTTGCCTTCCATATCCTCGCGCACGTGCTGCGCGGTCGTGGGGCTGGGCTTTCCCGAAGTGTTGGCGCTGGGCGCGGCGACGGGCACGCCCGCCTCCCGGATGAGAGCAAGCGCGGTTTTATTGTCCGGCATCCTGACGGCGACTGTCGGCAGACCCGCCGTAACCTCGTCGGGCACGGCGGAGCTTTTGTTGAACACGATGGTCAGCGGACCGGGCCAGAAAGTATCCATAAGCACCCGTGCGCTCTCGGGGATGCGCGTCCAGAGCCGCTTTACGTCGTTCTTTTTGGCGACGTGCAGTATTAGAGGATTGTCGCTCGGGCGTCCTTTAGCCTCGAAGATGCGCCTGACCGCCTCGCCGTCGAGCCCGTTGGCTCCCAAGCCGTACACCGTTTCCGTCGGAAACGCGACGAGGCCGCCCTCGCGGATGAGCTTTCCGCCGAGCACGGTTCCGTTTTCCTTTTGAGTTGTGGCATTGGCGTATTGGGTCATAAGCCTCCGGGCGCTGTTTAACTAATAACGAATAGTGAATAGTGAATAACTGTTTTAGTTAATAGCTAATAGTTAATGGTTAATGGTGAATAACTACAGGTTTTGGATTTCGGCGTTTTGCTTCTTCGCCGTGTTGAGCGTTGAGGTCAGCATTTTGATCAAGCCCGTATTCAGTGACTTGATCGGTTCAAACCGCGTATCAAAGTAACCTGTGCGTTCCATCACGATGAGCCAATAGTCCGTTTCCGCCGCTTCCTTGAGCGCGATCTGCATTTTGGAAATAAAATCGGGACGGCTTACGGCGTAATAGGCTTCATGGATGTTCGCGCCCGTCGAGGTCGCGCTGCGAAGCAGCTGCCTGGACATCACAAACTCTTTCTTTTCATCCACGAGCCATTTGTAGAACCCGACCGCCTGAACGGCCAAGTCAATAGACTGTCTTGCTAATTCGCTCTCCCGCTCCATACGCGCACCCGTTTCCCCAATAGTTATTCACTATTAACTGTTAGCTATTAGTTAAATTAGCTATTAGCCAGCTTGGCGGCTTGTTCCGCCAAACTCAGCGCATCAATGATCTCATCCATATCCCCGTCCATGAACGCCTCGAGCTTGTAGAGCGTCACGCCCACGCGATGGTCGCTCACGCGGCTCTGGGGAAAGTTGTAGGTGCGAATGCGCTCGCTGCGATCCCCGCTGCCTACCTGTGCGCGGCGCGCGCCCGCCTCGGCCTCGGCAGCGCGGGCGCTGTACAGCTCGAGCAGGCGGCTTTTTAAGACGCGCATAGCCTTCTCCTTGTTTTTATGCTGGCTGCGCTCGTCCTGACACTGCACGATGAGGCCCGTGGGCACATGCGTGATGCGGATGGCGCTTTCGGTCTTGTTGACGTGCTGGCCGCCCGCGCCGCCGCTCCTGTAGGTGTCTATCATAAGGTCGGCGGGGTCGATGGAGACATCGATATCCTCGGCCTCGGGCAGCACCGCCACGGTCGCCGCGCTCGTGTGGATGCGCCCCTGCGACTCGGTCTCGGGCACGCGCTGCACGCGGTGCACGCCGCTCTCATACTTCATGCGCGAGTACGCGCCGCGCCCCGCGAGGCTCAGCACGACCTCCTTCACTCCGCCCATCTCGGTGTAGCTTTCGTACATCAGCTCGCTCTTAAAGCCGTGCCGCTCGGCGTAGCGCTGATACATGCGCAGAAGGTCCGCGCCGAAAAGCGCCGCCTCCCCGCCACCCGTGCCCGCGCGAATTTCGATCATCACATCCCGCTCGTCGTTGGGGTCTCTGGGCAGCAGCATGAGCCGGAGCCTGTCCTCTATTTCCTTTTCCTTTTCGCAAAGGGAAAAAAGCTCCTCGCGGATGAGCTCCTTCATCTCCGGCTCGTCCGCCTCGGCAAGCATGCGCCGACATTCCGCCGCAGCGCCGGCCGTGGAGGTATATTCATCGTAAGCGTCAACGATATCCGCAATGCCCGCGTGCTCGCGAGCGAGCTCCCGGAACCTTAGCTGGTCCGCGATGACGGCGCCATCGGACATCAGCCGCGTCAGCTCCTCACTGCGCGCCTTGATCAATTGAAGCTTCTCGAGCATGAATCAGTTCTCCCCGTTTGATGACGGCGATATTTTCGCCGGAGCAGATCTTCCATACGTGCGCATACGCGGCCGCAGCCTCGCCGGTGCTGTCCGCGAAGCAGGGCGCGACCCTGTGCACCCCGTCACGATAACACAACAGCGGCAGATACGCAAGCGCGGCGCACGTCACCTCGCCCGAGGGCGAGCGCGCGAGCGTGAGGCGCAGGAACACGCCGTAGCTGACGTTCTTCTGCGCCATGTTGGAAATGAAGTTGCCAAGCGAGTACGCGACCGGCACACGCACGGTTCTTCCGCCCCGCTCCCCCGCGCGCCACTCGATGGGCTCCGCGACGTGCGGATGCGTGCCCACGATGGCGTCCGCACCGGCTTCAATGAGCGCATCCGCGAGCCTTTCCTGCGCCTTAGCCTGCACGGCGCTATGCTCCGCGCCCCAGTGCGCGAGCACGATGACGAATTCCGCGCCCGCGTCGCGGCAGGCCGCTATCGCGGCTTCGAGCTTTTCCATGTCGTCGAAGCGTGCGACGGCGTATTTCCGCTCTTCGCCCGTCAGCGCGGGCACGCCGGAATTGATGAGCGTGGTCGCCGCGACGAAGCCGACCCTGATGCCGTTGATATCCGCTACGCGCGGGATTGCCGCGTCCGCCCCGTCAAGATATGTGCCTGTCTGCAGCATACCGGCCCCGCGGATGATTCGCGCCGTGCGGTACAAGCCTTCGACGCCCTTATCCATGCAGTGGTTGTTGGCGGTCGCGAGCAAATCAAAGCCCGCCGCGCGCAGGTCGTAGGCGAGCGCATCCGGCGCGTTGAACCTCTGCAGCGGCGTTTTGGGCGTGGGATTGAGCTGTGTGGCGGGCGGCGCGGTCTGCTTCGGCTCGGACCAGCCCGCGGCCTCGCCTGCAAAAGTACACTCGAAGTTGCCGCTAAGGAAGTCCACCGAGGAAAAAACATCCTCCATCGGAGCGAAGCTCCGGGAAAAGTCGTAGCCCGCGTCCGTTTTCGCATCCGTTATCTGCACGGCCATGGCCATGATGTCGCCCACGAAGCCGAGCGTCGCGCTCTGCGCTTGTGGCGTGGGGGAGGGCGCGGCAACATCCGTTGCGGCCGGCTCCGCGGGCGAGGGAGAGGGTGCGGCTGTCTGCGCGGCGACAGGCGCTTCCGGTGCTGCGGTGATCTCATGGAAGGGCGTCACGGCGATTTTTGCACGGCACGCGCAGCACAGCGCGGCGAGCAGGACGAGGATGACGCAAAGCGCGCGCTTCATCGAAATGCCGTCACCACCCTTTCTATGCCGTTGAGGTCGCGCGTGCGTTCCGTTTTGAGCAAGAGGCGGGAGACAGCCTCGGCTTGGCCGAAGCCGACCTCCAGGGCGAGCGCGCCGCCGGGGTTGAGATAATCCATCGCGTTCGCGGCGAGCGTGCGGTAAAAGTCGAGCCCGTCCGCGCCGCCGTGAAGCGCCCCTGCCGGCTCGAACGTCACTTCCTTTTGCAGGCTTCGCATATCCGCGTCGGAAAGATAGGGCGGGTTGCACGCGATGAGGTCGTACCGTGCGCGCACATTGGCGAGCAGGTCGCTTTGGATGAACTCCGGGGAAACACGATTGAGTGAGGCGTTCTCGCGTGCAAGTGATAGCGCCGCTTTACTGATATCCGCAAGCGATACGCGGACGCCCGAAAGCCTCGCGAGCGAGATGCCTATGCAGCCCGAGCCGCAGCAAAGGTCAAGACAGCTTTTGTAACCTCGGCCGCGGATGAGCGCGAGGCAGGTTTCGACGAGCGTTTCCGTATCCTGCCGCGGAATCAGCGCGCGCGCATCGGTCTTAAAGGGCAATCCCATGAACTCCCATTCCCCGAGGATGTATTGCAGCGGCCTGCCCGTGAGACGCGAGGCGAGCAGAGCTTGAAGCCGCTCCCGCTGCGCGGGGGTCAGCGCGGCTTCGCCCAAGCGGTATAGGTCTCGCGCCGGAAGCTCTGCCGCCGCAGCGACGAGGTGGCGCGCCTCAAGTTGCGCCTCGTTGGGGGAAAGCTTTTTAAGAGCAAGCGCGGTATCCCGCATGGCCTCGAGCAGCGTCGTGCCTTTCATGGCGTGTCTCCGGAAACGACTGCGGCCTCGCCCAGCGCAAAGAAGAAGATCATCCTCTGTGCGACGGGGATGCGCGTGAGCCGCGCGAGCGCCTCGGCATAGAGGTTCACCTGCCGCGCGTGCTTCAATGCGGCCTGCTTAGCGCATACGCCCTCCGGCACAAAATCGGTCTTATAGTCGAGCAGCACCCAGCTTCCGTTTTCCATAAAGCAGCAGTCGACGACGCCTTGCAGCACGACCGGGGAGTCGCTTTCGGCGAGGCCAAGGCTGCCGGCGCTCATGTTGATGTTGAACTCCATTTCGCGGCGCACGGTCTCGGCTGCGGCGAGGCGGCGTCCCACGGGCGAATCGAAGAAGGCCGCAATTTGCGCCGGGCGTATGGCCTCGGCCTGAAGGGGCGAGAGATGCCCCGCCGCGACGAGGCGCTCGATCTCAGAGCGGATGCTTTGCTCGTCGTGCAGGCGAAGCGGGATGCGCTGCATGAGCGCGTGGTAGGCCGTGCCGCGGTCCGCGGCGGACATGCGCCGCTCAAGCAGGAAGTCCGGCGCTTCGGTCAGCCGCACCTCGTGGCCTGCGAGCGCCGTGACGCTGATTTTGCTTGGCAGCTCGGTATCCGCGCAGTAGGGATACGGGTGGCGGAACAGCGCTGCATCCGCCGGGAGCAACCGCGCCTTTTCAAGCGCGTCCGCGAAGGCGACATCATTCATGCGGGCTGCGGAAAGGGGCGTCCCGTCGCACGCCTCGCACCGCACGGCGATGCCGAGCTCCGGCGCATCCGGCAATTCCGGCAGGCCGTAGCGCGCGCGAAGCACCTCTCCTTCTTTTGAATGGAGGATGCACCCTAATAACCATGCGGCGAAGCTGCTGCTCTGCGAGATGCAGGCGGGCTCCTGCGGTCCTGCGGCGGAGGCGATGAGGTCGTCTCCGCACGTCGAGACGCACAGCAGCAAGATTTTTTCGCGCGCGCGGGTCATGGCGACGTAGAGCACGCGCATTTCTTCGGCAACGGCGAGCGCCTCGCGCCGCGCCTTTATGGCGCGCGCGTAGAACGAATCCTGCCGGATGCCGCCGAGCGTGAAGTGCGCCGCAGCGCCGAGCGACGCGTCGAGCAGGAGCTTTTTCTTCTGCACGTAGAAGCAGCGCGAAAGCCCGCCGAGGATCACATACGGGAATTCCAGCCCCTTGCTTGCGTGGATGGTCATCACGCGCACGACGTCGGCTCCCGCGGATTGCGCTGTGCCCGGCGCGTCCTTGTCGCGCAGCCTGTCCGCGTAGGCGAGGAAAGCGCCCAGGCCGCTCGCGCCCGTCGCCTCGAATGCGCGCGCCTTTGCGACGAGCGCGTCGAGGTTGGCCTCGCGCTGCTTTCCGCCGGGCAGGGCGCGGCAGAAGAGGGCGTAATTGGTGTCATCGATGAGGCTGCCTATGAGGGACTGCACGCTCGTGAGCGAGGCGGCGCGCTGCCAGCGCGCGAGCCTGTCGAGGAAGCCCCCGGCCTTGCGCCCGAGCTCCGTATCCGTTTCGGCTGCGGCGGCGAGAGAGTCATAACAGCTCCACGGCTTCTTAGAGGAAGCGTCCTTTCCGTAG
>JAPXSN010000064.1:0-7450 GCA_033813015.1 Clostridia bacterium
GTGTATAAGAGACAGGGGCCGTACTTGGTGTTGACCGTCGATCCCTCTACGATGGGCAGGATATCTCTCTGCACGCCCTCGCGGGAAACGTCGGGGCCGTGGGCGTGCTCCGCGCCCGCAATTTTATCTATTTCGTCGATGAAGATGATGCCGTCCTGCTCGGCCTTTTCGACAGCCTCGCGCGTGACCTCATCCATATCGATGAGCTTTTCGGCCTCCTCCTGCTGGAGTATCTTGCGCGCCTCGCGCACGTTGACGCGGCGCTTCTTTTTCTTTGAGGGCAAAAGCCCCGCCATCATCTCGTTGAGGTTGATGTCGATGCCCATGGCGAGCATGGCGTCGCTGCCGGTCTGGCTCTGCTCGACCTCGACCTCGATGAACTCCTCCTCAAGCTGGCCTGCGCGAAGCCTCAGCGCGATCTCCTCGCGCTTTGTCAGGTGCTTCTGCCTTTCCTCCTCGGTAAGCTCGACCGTCTCATTGTGCGCACCGCCGCCGAGCAGAAGCTGCAGCGGGTTTGCCGGCTGCGCGGTCTTTTTCCTTTCGATGGGCACCAGAAGGTCTATGAGCCTCTGCTCTGCCGCGCTCTGGGCGATGAGCTTGACTGCCTCCATCTTTCTATCCTTGCACAGGCGGATGGAAGCTTCCACGAGGTCGCGCACCATGGAATCCACGTCGCGCCCGACGTAGCCGACCTCGGTGAACTTCGTCGCCTCGACCTTGACCAGAGGCGCATCCACAAGCTTGGCGAGCCTCCTCGCGATTTCGGTCTTGCCTACGCCCGTAGGGCCGACCATGATGATGTTCTTGGGCGTGATCTCCTCGCGCAGCGTGGGTTCAAGCCGTGCGCGGCGGTAGCGGTTGCGCAGGGCTATGGCGACGGCGCGCTTGGCGTCGTCCTGCCCGACGATATATTTATCCAGAGCCTCGACGATTTCCTTCGGCGTGAGCATCATATTTCCTCCACCGAGATGTTCCCGTTCGTGAATACGCAGATGTTGGAGGCGATGCGGAGCGCCTTCTCGGCGATCTCGCGCGCCGATAGCTCCGTGTTCTCGCTAAGCGCCTTGGCCGCGGCGAGCGCGTACATGCCGCCGGAGCCGATGGCGGCGATGCCGTCATCCGGATCGATCACCTCGCCTGTGCCGGAAACGATGAGCAGTTCGTCCGCGTCCGCCACGATGAGCATGGCCTGGAGCTGGCGCATTGCCTTGTCGCTGCGCCAGTCCTGCGCGAGGGACACTGCCGCACGCCTGAGGCTGCCGCTGTATTTTTCAAGCTTCGCTTCAAAGCGCTCGCAGAGCGAAAATGCATCCGCGACGGAGCCCGCGAAGCCCACCACGACCTTATCATGGTAGAGCCTGCGCACCTTTTTCGCGGTGTGCTTCATGATCGTATTTTCGCCGAGCGTGACCTGCCCGTCGCCCGCAACGGCGCATTTGCCGTTGCGTCTTACGGCGATGATCGTGGTTCCCATCAGGGGCATAAGTTGTTCCGCCTTTCGTATGGATAGGCTTCATGATAGCATAAAAGCATGACTCTGTAAGCCTTTTTCACAATGCTTAACATTTTATTCGCATTCCCGCGATAATATCGCTTTAATATCATCGATGATGCGAAGGGCGCGGTTCGCCACCCCCGCGTATCGCTCCTGTTTGCCGCGCACACGCTCTGCAAGCCCCTCTATGATGCCGTAATTGATGTTCATGGGCTGAAAGTCGCGCCCCGCGTACTGCGACACATAGCGCCCGAGCGAGCCTATTGCGGTTTTGCCCGTAAAGTCCACGCGAGGCTTCCCCAAGAGCTGCCGCGCGAGATCGATGCCCGCGAGCGCGCCGCTCGCCGCGCTTTCGATATAGCCCTCGACGCCCGTGAGCTGCCCCGCGAAATACATTCGCTTTTTGGCGACGGACTGGAAGCAGATGTCGAGTTTGCCCGGGGAATTGAGGAAGGTGTTGCGGTGCATGACGCCGTAGCGAACATACTCCGCGTGCTCCAAACCGGGTATCATGCCGAACACGCGCCTCTGCTCGGGGAAAAGCAGGTTGGTCTGGAAGCCGACGATGTTATACAGGGTACCTTCGGCATCGTCCCGCCTGAGCTGCACGACGGCGTAGGGCCTTTTCCCCGTGCGCGGGTCAACAAGGCCTACGGGCTTGAGCGGCCCGAAGGCGAGCGTCTGCGCCCCGCGGCCGGCCATAACCTCGACGGGCATGCAGCCCTCGAATACCCTTGGCGTTTCAAACGAATGGAGCGGCGCCCTCTGCGCCGCGACGAGCTCCCGCACAAAGGCGAAATACTCCGCCTCGTCCATGGGGCAGTTGAGGTAGTCGCTGCCGCGGCCGTAGCGCGAGCCTTCGAATATCTTTTCCATGTCGAGGGATTCCCTCGTAACCACAGGCGCCGCAGCGTCGTAGAAGTGCAGGCTTTCGCCGAAGAAAGTCTCTATGGACTCAAGCAGCCTGCCTTCCGTCAGCGGCCCGGTCGCGACGACGCAGGGCGGCTCGGGCAGCTCCGTCACTTCTTCCTCAACGACGGTGATGTTCGGGTGCGAGAGGACGCGCTCCGTCACGAGCCTTGCAAAGCCCTCGCGATCCACCGCGAGAGCGCCGCCCGCGGGAAGCCGCGTCGCGTCCGCGCAGGAAACAATCAGGGAGCCTATGCGCCGCAACTCCTCCTTCAGCAGGCCCGCGCCGTTCTCGAGGCGGTCGCTTCGAAGCGAGTTGGAGCACACGAGCTCTGCGAAGTCATCTGTTTTATGCGCGGGGGAGCGCTTCGCGGGCCGCATTTCGCTCAATAAAACGCTGACGCCGCGCTCAGCAAGCTGATGCGCGGCTTCGCATCCGGCGAGGCCGGCCCCTATGACGCGCGCCGCGGGGTTTTCACTCCTGCTCTTCATCCCGGCCGGCCTTTTTGTTCTGGCGGATCACATGGGCGCAATCCTTGTTGGTGCACACGGTGTACGCGCCGCGCTGCCCCATCCTATAGGCCATCATGCTGCCGCATTTAGGGCATTTTTCCTTTGAGGGCTTATCCCACGACACAAAGTCGCACTCGGGATACTTCTCGCAGCCGTAGAAGGGCTTGCCGCGCTTGGATTTTCGCTTTATCAACGACGCTCCGCACTTGGGGCAGGCAACGTCAAGCTTCTCGACGATGGCCTTGGTGTTGCGGCACTCCGGGAAGTTGGGGCACGCGAGGAACTTGCCGAAGCGCCCCATCTTATAAACCATCATGGCGCCGCACTTGTCGCAGGGGATATCCGAAACCTCGTCGGGCACCTTGACCTTTTCGATGGTTTCCGAAGCCTTTCCAACGCTCTGCTCAAACGGGCCGTAAAAATCCTTGATGACGCCGGACCACTCCTGCTCGCCATCCTTAATGAGATCGAGCTTGCTCTCCATATCCGCGGTGAACTTGATGTCCACGATGTCGGTGAAATTGTCCTTCATGATCTGGTTTACGATGAAGCCCAAGTCGGTCGGGACGAGCTGCTTCTTCTCGCGGCGCACATACCCGCGCTCGAGTATCGTCGAAATGGTCGGTGCGTAGGTGCTCGGGCGGCCGATGCCCTTTTCCTCGAGGGTCTTGACGAGCGTGGCCTCGGTGTAGCGCGGCGGCGGCTGCGTGAATCGCTGCTCCTTTTCGGCCTCCTGCTGGGCGAGGGAATCGCCGACCTTCAGCTCGGGCAGGGCGACATCCTTCTCCTGTTCCTCGTCGTGGCTCTCGGTGTAAATGGCCGTGTAACCATCGAAGAGCGTGCGCACGCCGTTTGCGCGAAACGCGCAGCCGTTGCAGTCGAACGACACCGTGTTGGTTTCAAAGAGCGCTTCCGCCATCTGGCTCGCGATGAAGCGTTCGTAAATGAGCTTGTAGAGCTTGTGCTGCTGCGGCGAGAGCGACGCCTTGACCGCCGCCGGCACAAGCGCCGGGTTCGCGGGGCGGACAGCCTCGTGCGCGTCCTGCGCGCCCTTGCGCCCTTTGTAGACGTTGGGCTTGGCGGGGACGTAGCGCGCGCCGAATTGCTCCCCGATCACTTCGAGGGCAGTCTTTTGCGCCTCCTCGGAAATGCGCACGGAGTCGGTGCGCATATAGGTAATGAGGCCCGTGACGCCGCTGCCCTGAAGTTCCACGCCCTCGTAGAGCTGCTGGGCGACGAGCATCGTGAGCTTCGTGTTGAAGCCGAGCTTGCGCGAGGCCTCCTGCTGGAGACTGCTCGTCGTGAACGGAGGGGGCGCGTGACGGCTCTTCTCCTGGATTTTTACATCGGATACCTCAAACGCCTGCCCTCTGATGCGCGCGAGAATTTCATCGGCCTCGGCCTCGGTGTGGATTTCCTTCCGCTTGCCGCCGATGCCGTAGAACTTCGCCTCTATTGGCTTCTTGATGCCCTTGGCATGCAGCAGCGCCCGGATGAGCCAATATTCCTCAGGCACGAAATCCATGATCTCCTGCTCGCGGTCGCACAGAATGCGCGTGGCAACGCTCTGCACGCGCCCGGCGGAAAGGCCCTTGCGAACCTTCGACCAGAGGATGGGGCTTATCATGTAGCCCACAAGCCGGTCGAGCACACGGCGCGCCTGCTGCGCGTCCACAAGGTTCAGGTCGATGGCGCGCGCACCCTTGACGGATTTTTTGACCGTATTAGCCGTAATTTCGTTGAACACGATACGGCAGTGCGAATCGGGATCGAGTTTTAATATTTTGGCGAGATGCCAGGAAATGGCCTCGCCCTCCATATCCGGGTCGGTCGCGAGGTATATTTTGCTCACACCCTTGGCTTCCTTGCGGATGCGCTCGAGCACGTCGCCACGCCCGCGCAGGGTGATGTACTTCGGCTCGAAGCCGTGTTCTATGTCGACGCCAAGCTGGCTTTTGGGAAGATCCCTCACATGGCCGTTCGAGGCCACCACCTTGTACTTGCTGCCGAGGAATTTGCCGATCGTCTTGGCCTTTGCAGGCGACTCGACGATAACGAGCATATCCGCCATCTGTTTACCTCCGAGAGAGTTAATCTAAAGCCTTCGCTTGAGAGGCTAAACCATAAACAACGGGATTGTCAAGGGGCCGCGCAACCTTCAAAAAAGTGGCGCAGCCACTTTTTTGACCCTAAAGACTGAATAACCGTCCGGGCGATTGCTTAATTATTCCCGAAAACTCCAGCGATGTCAAGGTTGAATTTAGAAGCGCCGCGGAAAGCCCCGTCAGCTCGCACAGCTCGTCGAAGCTCCGCTCCCCCGGCACAAGCAGGCGATAGACGAGTTCTTCCTCGAAGGAAAGCGCCCTCGTATCCACGCCCGGCTTCTCCTCCTTGCGCCGGACGATGCCGTATTCCTCGAGGATGTCGGAGGCGGATTGCACGAGCTTCGCCATGCCGCTTCGGATGAGCGCGTTGGTCCCCGCGCTCTTCGGGTCGCTGATTCTGCCCGGCACGGCGAAGGCATCCCTGCCCTGCTCGAGCGCGCAGTCTGCGGTAATCAGCGCGCCGCTCTTCTCCCCCGCCTCCACGACGACCACGCCGCGCGCAAGGCCGCTGATGATGCGGTTTCGCATCGGGAAGTGCATTGCCTTTGGCTCCGTGCCCGGCATATACTCGGAAACGACCGCGCCGCGCTCGACTATTTTTTCGTATGCGTCACGGTTCGCCTCGGGATAGACGACGTCCGGTCCGCTCCCCAGAACAGCGATGGTCGGATACGCGTTGTCCGCGACTTCGAGCGCCCCCTCGGCGCACGCGCGGTCTATGCCATACGCCAGGCCGCTCACGACGCAAACGCCGTTCTCGGCGAGCGCTCGCGCAAGGTCGACCGCCGCGCGCCTGCCGTAATCCGAAGGCTCGCGCGTGCCCACCATGGCGATGGGCAGGCGCAGCTGGGGATACAGCGTGCCCCGGTAATAGAGCACCACGGGCGGGTCGTAGATTTCCTTTAAAAGCTCGGGATACGCGCGCGAGGCGATGGTCGCCGCGGACACATCCAGTTCGTCGAGCCGCGCGAGGCAGCGTTCGATGTAGCGCTCGTTGGCGCGCTTCTTCAAAAGCTCCGCCGCGTCGTCCTTCATGTGCTCGCGAAGCTCTCCCTTGGCCGCCGCCTCAAAGAGTGCCTTGGGATCGTCCCCATAAGCCTCAAGCAGCTTCCTCGAGCGCGCCGCGCCCGGCCCGTTGGCCACGCCGAGCCAGAACAGATACCGTTCCTTCTCGCTAAGCTTCATCTGAGCGCCCCCCAATATTTGCTCTCGAGGCTCCTGTACTGGATGGCCTCGGCCACGTGTGCGGGCAATATGTTCTCGCTGCCGTCAAGGTCCGCGATGGTGCGGGAAACCTTCAATATGCGCGTGTAGGCCCGCGCGCTGAGCTTGAGGGTCGAAAACGCCTTCTTCAATAGCGCCTCGGCCTCGGACTCGAGCACGCAGTACACGCCCGTCATGCGGTTGGTGAGCTGCGCGTTGAAGAGGATGCCTTCCTTTTGATAGCGCCCGGCCTGCAGCGCCCGCGCCGCGTTGATACGGCCGCGGATGACCTCAGACTTCTCCCCCGTCGACCTTCCCGCGATATCCGCGTAGCCCACCTCGGACATTTCGATGTGAATGTCTATCCTGTCCTCAAGTGTTCACACGATGATTGAGTGGTCCATTTATAGTCAATTTCCAAGGATTTGTCTGGCTTCACCACTACTTTCTCTACAACCTCCTTGATTATTTCGCCATCTATACCACTTTGGTCGCTGAACTCCAACTCCAAGAACGTCTTTATTGATTCAAGCCTATCGATGTTGTCTGGGATTTCATGCTCCAATTTTGTCACATTCTTAGCTTGCCCCTCTAGTTCCTGGACCATTTTGCCGATCTGGCCTGCTTTTCGCGAAAAATCCTCTTTGCTTATCAGCTGGTCTGAATACAAATCAATGAGATTATCCCTTTTTGCGTTTAATCTTACTATTTCTTCTTCAAACCTATCCACTTTCGCTGAAACGAAATCGTTTTTATCAAATGCTTTTCCTAACGCGTCAACGACCTGCCCTATGACCTCGTTTTTATTCTTCCAGAGTTTAAATACATACTCCCGAATAGCTTCATGCAAGTCTTCTTCATATACAAAAGAACAATTACATCCTTTTTCGTGATTAACCCCATATCGTCTATAGCTTGAACATTGCCAAACCCCCACCTTTTGTTTTAACCCCTTGGGGCCGATCAATCGGATGGAATGATAATATGGAGCTCCGCATTTTCCACATAATATTTTTCCGCTGAGCGGAAATGACCCGTTGAAGTGTCCGGCGATTTTGCTTTTCTCCTCGATCATTAGCTCTTTACGCTTTTCTCCCAGTAACCGATTCGCTTCATTCCAAGTCGCTTCAGATACGATTTGCGGTACCCGGTTAGGATGAATGATCCATTCTGATTCCGGCACATCCTCATATGCTTTTGTGAAAAAATTCAGGTGGCGTTTCCC
>JAPXSN010000065.1:0-7391 GCA_033813015.1 Clostridia bacterium
ACCTTGCTCAGGTACGCGCTGAACATCGACGCCGAGGGGATGATGTGCGTGTAGTTCGCGCCCGTCCTCGAGATGACGTCCTTCGCATCCGCAAGAGCCGCGTTGTCCACGTTGCCCTTCTTGTCCGCGGCATCGAGTATGATGCCGACTACCTGGAAGTTGCTGTACTCGCCATCAAGCGCCGCCAGGTCCGGCATTTCCTCCGCGCACGGGTTGCAGTAGGAAGCCCAGATGTTGACCATGGTCACATCCGCCCTCGAGAAGATCGAGTTGGTGACCGTGTTGCCCTTCGTGTCCTTCGCGCTGAAATCGCCGAAGAGCGGCTTCGCAGCGGGTTTTGCAGTCGGCGCAACCGTGGGCTTCGCCGTCGGCTTGGCGGTCGGAGCGACCGTCGGCTTGGCGGTCGGAGCCGCGGTGGGCTTGGCGGTCGGAGCCGCGGTGGGCTTCACCGTCGGGGCCGTTGTGGGCTTCGCCGTCGGGGCCGCGGTGGGCTTCACCGTCGGGGCCGTTGTGGGCTTCGCCGTCGGGGCGGCGGTCGGCTTCACGCTCGCCGCGGGCTTGGCGGTCGCGGTGGCCGCGGGTTTCGCGGTGGCCGCAGGCTTCGTCGTTGCGGGCGCTGTGCTCTGGCTCGCAGGCGCGGCGCTTTCATCGGCCGCGGGCTCGGTCACGGTTGCGTCGAGCGTGGGCTCAACGGTCGCGGCGGCTTCGGGCTCGGTCGCCCCGATCACAGGCTGCGCGCTGCGTTCTTCCGGTGCGAACTCGTCGGCGGCGTCGCCGATGATGGCAGAGTTTCCCGCGCACCCGGCAAGCGAAAGCATTATCGCGAGCAGCGCGGCAACGACGACGTTGCGCAGCCGAATGAATCCCTTGAGCTTTTCCGAAAACTTCATTGTTCTTACCTCCAAACAATTTTTATACTGTATATATAACAGTTACAGTTGGAGGCGTCAAATGCATATCTCTGGGCGAATTTCCACTCCATTTTTTGGAGGGCGTTCAAAAATTCATAGCGCGCGGTGCTTTTTCAAAGTTCGTTCTGCATAAGCGCAACACGATGCCACATTTTATTCACGACTTTCGCGTGCCAGCGGCCACATTGCGGGCGCGGTTTGCGATGATAAACGCGTTTTTCTTATAGAATGAAGCATTCGCTCAACCGAGCTTCTCTTCGATGATTGTTGCCCAATCGCTCTTTGCCATAGAGCCGACGTATGCTGAACCTATGACTTCGCCTGCGCTGTTGACGAACAACGTGGTCGGCACGGAGTTGATTTTGCGCAGGTACGCCTCGAACATGTCGGCCGACGGGATGATATGCGTGTAATCCGCCCCCGTGCTCTGTATGACGTCCAACGCGTCGGCAAGCGTGGCATCGTCCACATTGCCCTTATAATCCGTCACATCGATGACAATGCCCACGATTTGGAAGCCGCGCTCGCGGTATTCCTCGTTAAGCTCCGCAAGATCCGGCATTTCATTGATGCACGGCCCGCAAAAGGACGCCCAGATGTTGACCATGGTCACGTCATAGTCCGCAAAGATGTCGTTGGTAACTTCGTTGCCCTCGGTATCCGTCGCCGTGAAATCGCCGAAAAGCGCCTTGTCGGAAACCTCGCCCGGGGCGGGCGACTGCGCGGATATGTCCGTGCCGCCCTCGCTCGGGGCCGACGGCTGCGTGGCCGTGGCTGCACCGCCCTCGCTTGGGAGCGGCGGCTGCGTGGCCGCGCCGTTCCCCGCGCATCCGGCGAGCACGAGCAGGAGCGCGAACAACAGGGCTGCCGCGCGCGGCAGCGCAAAAAGACTCGAAAAAGGCTTGATCTTCATGTGAAATTCCTCCGGGAGATTTATACTGTATTTATATCAGTTACAGTTAAGGCTGTCAATCATTATTTCCCGAGAAATGTGACTTGATCACATCGAAAAACGGACGCTCGCGAGGGGCGCCCGTCGTTTTGCCGCAATGCGTCTGCGTTTACGCTTTCGCGCCCGCGCCGGATGAACCCGCGCGTCGTTCCTGGCGCGTGCCCTGCGCGGACTCCGCGAGGCGGTAGCGCCCCGCAGCCCCGAGCGCGGGGATGAGCGAGCGCGACATGTTGACGAGGAAGTCCTGCACATTGGTCACGATGCTGTTGACGGCCAAGCTCCCGCGGTCGCGCAGCTTGTTGACCGCAAACTCCGAGATATCCACGGTATAGAAGAACACCGGGCGCACCACATCCCCGACGCGCTGCCAGGTGGGCGTCATGTTTCCGGTGGCGATGGAGTGGAGCTGCGTCGCAAGGCCAATGATCGTGGTCGCCTTTGTCGTATGGCTGCGCATGGCGTCCTGCGCCTCGTATACATCCGTGATGACGCCGGGGAGCGGCCCGTCGTCCCGAATGGAGCCCGCGAGCACGAAAGGTACTTTCTTATCGATGCAGGCCGCAAGTATGCCGTCCGAAATGCCTTCTTCCTGAATGAGCTTTTCGACGGAGCCCGCGCGCCGAGCGCGGTTGATGGCGTCGAGATGGTGGTAATGCCCGTTGAAGACGAGCTCTTTGGTATAGATATCCTGCCCGAGGCCCGTATGGAACAGAGCCGCCTCAAGGTCGTGCGTGGCGAGCGCGTTGCCCGCGAATATGGCGTCCGCGTAGCCGCTGCGGATAAGCTCCGCCATGGCAGCGCGCGCGTTGCGGTCGAAATCCACGGCGGGGCCGAGCACCCAGACGATGTGCCCGTGGTCGCGGTCGTGGCGCAGAATATCATAGAGCCTGTCGTAATCCTGCGAGCTGGCGGTCTCGCGAGAGCGCTCCGTGCGGAAGGCAAACGCCTGCGCCGCTCCCTGCTCCGCCGCACAAAAGCCGTCCGTCACGATGCACACGCCGTTTGAAAGGTCCTCCTCACGGCCGACGGCCACGGCGTCACCCTCCTTGACGTGGCGCGCCTCCACGGCGAAGACGCGGCCGTCCCTGACGACTGCGGCGCAGTCCATGCGCGCATTTTCGATGAGAGTCCAGCCCTCCGCGAGCTTGAAGAATTCGGGATAGATGGTGGTGGCGTAAAAATCATCAGGCAGAACACCATCCGCCGGAGCCGGAACGGTCGTGACGCGGGGTGCCGACGTATATTTGAGCCGGGTGAAATCCGGCGCTTTGAACTCGGGCAAGCGAAGCATGAGTCATATCCTCCCATAGCCAAATAAGGCTTCAATGGGTGACATGATACCATATGAAAAAGCAGGATGAAACACAGAACGACTTCTGTACGTAATCCCGCTTTCTCCGTCAAATATACTTGTTTAACCTAGGATTTTTGCCGTACTATTATCCGAACATTATTTGTAATGAAAAATATATTATTCCACGCGCACAAAGCCGAACAGCAGCGGAAGCATGCGCGCCGCGTAGTTTTTGAGCGAGTATCCGCCGCCCGATATGCACCAGTCGTAGAGCAGCGCGCGCTCGAGCATGGCGTAGACGTTGACGATTTCGTTGACCGTGAAGCGCGGGGAAAGCTCGCCGCGCGCGACGCCCTCGGAGGTGATCTGGCGCAGCAGCTTATAATAGACGCGGTTGTGGTCGAGCAGGTGCTTGTCGCCCCGCGTGATGAGCTGAGAGGAGTAGAGCCGCGCGAGCAGGTCTATGGCGACGCTGTTCTCGATCATGCCGAAAAGCTCGCCGTTAAGGTACATGAGCTTGTCGAAGGCGTTCATGCCCGGGTCGATGGTTTCCATGAGAGAAACGTACTTGTCGTCAAACAGATAGGAGAGCGACGAGAGCAGCGCGTCCTTCCCCTCGAAATAATGATAGAACGAGCCGCGCGAGGTGCCCGAGGCCTCTATGATCTCCTCGACGGTGGTGTCGTCGTAGCCCTGCTCGTAGAAGAGCTTCCACGCCGCGGACACAATCCTGCTTTTGGTGTTGCGCGCTTTCTTTTTGGCCAAGGTTTTCTCCTTTGGGAGTATCATTTTAGGGTGACGGCGCTGTTTGTTCGGCATCCGGTTTTTTCCGGGAGCGCGCAAACGGATCATGCGTTGCGGTTCGCCGCGAACAAACAGGGCCGTCCCCCGCAATCGTTCCCCGATTGTCAATTGTCAATTATTCCGCGATCTCCAGCGCGAGCTCCATCATGACGGTGAACGTATTCTGCCTCTCCTCGCTCGTGCATTCCTTGCCGGTTACGAGGCTGTCCGAAATGGTGCACACGCAAAGCGCGTTTTTGCCCGCGCGCGCGGCGGTAAGGTAGAGCGCCGCGGCTTCCATCTCGACGGCAAGCGCGCCCATGCGCCCCCACTCGAGCGTGCGGCCCGCGTCGTCGTAGAAGGTGTCGCTCGAGAGGATGTTGCCTACCTTATAGGTCAAGCCCATACGCTCGGCCTGCTCCGCGGCTTTTTTGACGAGCTTCCAGCTCGCGGTGGGCGCGACGAGACCGGGCATGCCGTACTGCGCGGCGAAATTCGAGTTGGTCGACGCGCTCATGGCGATGACGAGGCTCCGAAGCGGCAGTTCGGGGCTGATGGCCCCGGCGGAGCCTACGCGGATGATGTTCTCGACGCCGTAAAAGTTGTAAAGCTCGAACGCGTAGATGCCTATGGCGGGCATGCCCATGCCGCTGGCCATGACGGACACGCGCTTGCCGCGATAGGTTCCGGTGTGGCCTTGCACGCCGCGCACGTTGTTGACGAGCACGGGTTTTTCCAGGTAGGTTTCGGCGATGAACTTCGCGCGCAGCGGATCGCCGGGCATGAGGACAGTCGGGGCGAAATCCCCCGCTTTGGCGCTGATGTGCGGCGTGGGTATGGGCATAATGCGGCCTCCGTCTTTTGTGATATTGCGCTCAGCGGGCGCGCAGCGCCCGCGGCTTGGCAAGTATTTCGGCGATGAGCACGCCGCGCGCAAGATCGCCGGAGGAGGCGAAGCTCAGCCCGTAGGGCAGCTCGCGCGATTCCTGGCCGATCTCGTAGGCGTCGGGTTCGGTGAGCTCGTAGCTGTCGCGCGTGTGCGGGTCATATTCCTCCTCGCAGGGCGCGCCCTCCCCCGAGCCCTCTCCCTCGGCATGCGCATGCGTGGATTCCGTCACGGCTTTGACGACATGGCGAAGGCTCGGCTTCGCGCCGACAATAGGCCCCGCCGGACGGCCTTCTGTGGAATAGCCCTCGGTTTCGCCGAACATGCTCGCGCCTTCCATATCCCCGCGGATGGCCTCGCCCTCCGTGGAGTAGTAGTCGAGCGAGCCCGTCTGCGCATCGGCGCGGCTGCGCCCGCACTTGACGCAGAAGCGCGCGTTTGCAAGGTTATCCTTGCCGCAGGCGCAATGCCAGTTGACGCTTTGACCGGCTGCCGCGGCACCCGGCGTCCGCACAGTGGGCTGCAAGGAGGGCGCGGCGCCCTGCGTCACCCGGCGGCGCTCCGCCTCCACGGCGGCGCGCCGCTGCGCCTCAAGCTGCGCGATCTGCGCGGGGGTCAAGGGCGCTCTCTGCCCCGCGGTCTGATCCGGGGGAACGCGGCGCTGCTGCTGTTTTTTCGCCTTGGCAGCGGCGCTGATAAACACGATCGCGACGATCGCGAAGATGATGAAGCCTTCCATGGCCTAACCCCCTTTCCGGAGCAAGACGGCTTCGAGGGCGATCATTCCTTTTTCTCGCCGTGGCCGACGCCCGCGATGGTTTCGCGCATCCTCGTATCGGATATGACGTTTTGCATGTTGTAGTAATCCATGACGCCGAGCTTGCCCTCGCGGAACGCGGACGCGATGGCCTTGGGCACTTCCGCCTCGGCCTCGATGACGCGCGCGCGCATGCCCTGCACATCCGCTTTGTTCTCCTGCTCCTGCGCGACGGCCATGGCGCGGCGCTCCTCCGCTTTAGCCTGGGCGATGCGCTTATCCGCCTCGGCCTGGTCTATCTGGAGCTGCGCGCCGATGTTCCTGCCCACATCCACATCCGCGATGTCAATGGAGAGTATCTCGAAGGCGGTGCCCGCGTCGAGACCCTTGCTCAAAACGGTCTGGGAAATGAGGTCCGGGTTCTCGAGCACGTCCTTGTGGCTTGCGGAGGAGCCGACGGTTGTGACAATGCCCTCGCCGATACGCGCGATGATGGTTTCCTCGCCCGCGCCGCCCACGAGGCGGTCGATGTTGGCGCGCACCGTCACGCGCGCTTTGGCGCGAAGCTCAATGCCGTCCTTGGCGATGGCTGCGATGACCGGCGTCTCGATGACCTTGGGGTTGACGCTCATCTGCACGGCGTTCAACACGTCGCGCCCGGCGAGGTCTATGGCGCAGGCGCGCTCGAAATCGAGCGGGATGCCCGCGCGCTGCGCGGCGATGAGGGCATTGACCACGCGATCCACGTTGCCGCCCGCGAGGTAATGCGCCTCAAGCTTGTTGAGGGAGATGGAAAGCCCCGCCTTGGTCGCCTTGATCATGGGGTTGATGATGCGGCTGGGCACGACCTTGCGGATGCGCATGGCCACGAGCTGGAAGATGCCGACCTTTACGCCGGACGCGGTGGCGGAGATCCACAGACTGATGGGAACGTAGCTGAAGAAGATGGCGAGGAAAATGATCGCCGCGACGATGATGATGATCGCGAGCACTACGGTGGGCATAGTATTACCTCCTGTCAATATTGGTGTGGTTGATGGACAGCATTCGGTTGCGCGTTGGTTACGCCGCGCTCATTGCGCGGCGGGCTTCACAAGTACGCGGAGACCTTCGACGCGCATGACGACGACCCTCGTGCCCTTGGCGACGAACGCGCCCTCGGTCATGACATCGACGCGCCGCCCTTCGATCTCGGCGTTGCCGGAGGGGCGAAGCGCCGTGAGCGCGACTCCCTCAAGCCCGACGAGGGCCTGCATCTCTTTGCCGGAGAGGTCGGTGGACTCCGTGTCGATACTTTCCTTGAGAACGATCGGCGAGCGGGAAATCGTGCCCTTGCGGAACGAGCGGAAGATGAAGAACCCCGCGCCGCAGAGCAGCACCAGAATGATGGCGAGGGTCACCGCGCCGTTGGCGAATGAATCCGCCCTGAGCACGACCGCCGCGATCAGGAGCAGGAAACCCAGCAAGCCGGGTACGCCCATGCCGGGGATAAACATTTCGACCACCATCAGCACAAGCCCCGCGATCAGGCAGATCAGCGCGGCGATGCCCCATCCGGCGATGTACTGCGCAAAAAAATCCATGCGATAACGCTCCTTTCTTCAACTATTATATCATACCTAATTGAAACAGATACAAGGATATACGCTCAATAGAGCTTAAACATGTGCGCGTTGAACCATGCGGCAAAGCCGAAATCGAACTTGGGGATCGCTCCTATGTACATGAGCTTCACGAGCAGCACCCACACGAGCGCGACGGTTACCAGCGAGAGGGTGAAGATCAGCACCACCATCAGGGGGCTCACC
>JAPXSN010000066.1:0-7351 GCA_033813015.1 Clostridia bacterium
TCCCGCGCGCGGCAAGGTATATTATAGGCGAGGGAGGCCGCGCTGTCAACAAACGCGGCCCGAAACCGCGGGCGCCGAACACCCGTTGTTTTCTTTTGTTGTTTTCTTTTTGACAAATGGATTATAATGGACGTATCGCAGACGTCATACGGCATCATATCGGAATACAGCAGGAAAGAGGGGCATCACATGGAACAGCTCGCGGGCAAGCTCTCGAAGAAGTTCACGAAAATCGAGAAATCCTGGATCATGTACGACTGGGCCAACTCCATCTACGCCACGAACATCATGGCGGCGATCTTCCCGATCTACTTCGGCATGATCTCCACCGATCTGGGCGACAAGGTGTTCGGCTACGCCGTATCCGTCGCCAACCTCATCATCGCGGTGCTTGCGCCCATGCTCGGCGCGGTGGGCGACTTCACCGGCATGAAGAAAAAGCTGTTCACGGCCTTTGTGGGCATCGGCGTGGTGTTCACGGGCACAATGGCCTTCATCGGGAGCTGGCAATGGATGCTCGTGGGTTACGTGCTCTCGCGCATCGGCTTCTCGGGCTCGTGCCTGTTTTACGATTCCTTCCTGACGGATGTCACCACGCCCGAGCGCATGGACCGCGTATCCTCGTGGGGCTACGCCGCGGGCTACATCGGCGGCAGCACGATCCCGTTCATCCTTTCCATCGCGATCATGATGCTCATGGGGCAGAGCGTGCTTTCCTACAAAATCGCCATCCTCATCGTGGTCGTGTGGTGGACGGTCTTCAGCATTCCCTTCCTCAAAAACGTCAAGCAGGTGCACAGCGTCGAGGAGCCGCCCGCAAAGCTCGCCAAGGCTGCCTTCCGCAACGCGATCAAGACCTTTAAGGATATCGTCAAGGATAAGCGGATCCTCACCTTCATCATCGCATACTTCTTCTACATCGACGGCGTGGACACGATCATCAGCCTCGCGACGAAGTACGGCGATACGCTGGGCCTCGGCGCCATCGGCATGATACTCGCGCTGCTGGTCACGCAGATCGTCGCCGTGCCGTTCTCAATCCTTTTTGGCAATCTTGCGAGGAAGCTCGGCGCGATTCAGATGATCTTCATCGCGGTGGGCGTGTATCTGTGCATCACGGTGCTCGGCTTCTTCATGGGCTTCAACATCGAGCAGGCGGAGCTTCTGGGCGGGGATGTCGCGGCCGCAACTCGGCTGTCGGCCATCCTCTTCTGGGTGCTCGCGGTGCTCGTGGGCACGGTGCAGGGCGGCATACAGGCGCTCTCGCGCTCGTACTTCGGCCAGCTCATCCCGCCGGAACGTTCCAACGAGTATTACGGCTTCCTCGATATTTTCGGCAAGTTCTCCTGCGTGATCGGGCCCGCGCTCTACTCGCTGGTCTACTCGCTGACCGACCGCTCGTCGCTGGGCATTCTCAGCGTCATATTGCTCTTCCTCGCGGGCGGAATCACGCTCATCGTCGGCAGGAAGCACTTCAAGCCCGCGCCGGTCGAGGCGCAGCCCGAATGGCAAGAGTAACTTTATGGATGAAAACGTCCACAGCGGCCACCGGAAGCGGCTGCGTGAAAGCTACATAAAAGGTGGGGCGTCCGCGATGCACGAGCACAACCTGCTCGAGCTTCTGCTGACCTACGCCATACCGCGAAAGGATGTCAATCCCCTCGCGCACGAGCTGATCGCAAAGTACGGCTCGCTCGCGCGCGTGCTCGCGGCGCCCGTCGATGAGCTCGCGGCCCTGCCCGGCGTGGGGGAGAGCGCGGCGGTGCTGCTCTCCCTCGCGGGAGCGCTCAAGCGCCTGCCCGCAGCCCGCACCCCCGGCCGCGCCGCGATCAACACGCCTGAGGAGGCCGCGCGCTTGTGCGAAACGCTCTTCGAGAACGGCGGCAAGTATGAGGCGACCTACTGCGTCAGCCTCGACAAACGGCGGCGCGTGCTGCACTGCGACCTCGTGAGCGCGGGAACCCTTGCGGAAAACGCGATCTACCCGCGGCTCATCGTGGAGTTCGCGCTGCGCCACGGGGCGAATTCCGTGATACTTGCGCACAACCATCCCTCGGGCAACCCCGCGCCCTCTCGCGCGGACGTCGACTCCACCAAAACCGTGTGCGAGGCGCTCTCGGGCATCGGCATCACTCTGCACGACCACATCATCGTCGGTGCTGAGGGCAGCTTCAGCATGCTTCGAAACATGCTGCTCCCCTCCGGCGAAATGCCGGAGGCGCTTTCCCGCACTGCCGAAAAGGAGGGAACATGACATCCCGCAGCGAATACCTGCGCTGGCTCGCGGAGCCGACGCTCGACGGAGAACTGCGCGCCGAGCTTCTTTCCATAGAACACGCGCCCGATGAGATCGAGGAGCGCTTTTATGTGTCGCTCGAGTTCGGCACGGCCGGGCTTCGAGGCATACTCGGCGCGGGTACCAACCGCATGAACGCGCCCGTCGTGCGCCGCGCGACGGCAGGGCTTGCGGATTATGTGCTTTCCTTTGCGCACGGGGCTGCCCGCGGCGTTACCGTCGCGTACGACTCACGCGAAAAGTCCGACCTGTTCGCGCTCGAAACCGCACAGACCCTCGCGGCCTTTGGCGTGAAGGCGTATTTGTTCCCGAGCCTTCGGCCCGTGCCGCTGCTCTCCTTCGCGCTGCGCCATTTGGGCTGCATCGCGGGCGTGGTCATCACGGCGAGCCACAACCCACCCGCATACAACGGCTACAAGGTCTATTGGGAGCACGGCGGCCAGTGCGGCCCCGAGCAGGCGAACGAGATCTATTCCCGCATGGCGCGCTTCGATTATTTCGGCATCCCTGCGATGCAGGAGGATGAGGCGCGCGAAAAGGGACTGCTCGCGACCATTGACCGGCATACGGATGAGGCGTATTACGCGGCGACCGCAACGCTTTTGCAGTGGCCGCGGCTTCTTGCGCAGCGCGGGGATGACTTGAAGCTCGTCTACACGCCGCTGCACGGCTCCGGCCTCGTGCCGGTGACGGAGCTGCTCGCCCGCGTCGGCTTGACGAACGTGTCCGTCGTGCCGGAGCAGGCGCGGCCCGACCCGCGCTTCCCCACGGTCAGTGCGCCCAACCCGGAGGATCCGAACGCCTTTGCGCTGGCCATTCGGCTTGCAAACGAGGTCGGTGCGGACGCGATACTCGCGACGGATCCGGATTCCGACCGCATGGGCCTTGCCGTGCGCAAGCCCGACGGAGCCTTCGCCGTGCTCACGGGCAATAAGATAGGCTGCCTGCTGCTGCACTACCTGCTTTCTTCGATGAAGCAGAAGGGGACGCTCCCTGCGGACGGCTTCGTCGTCAAGTCCCTCGTGAGCACACGCATGGCCGAGGCCATTTGCGATAGGTTCGATGTCGCCTGCTTCGACGTGCCCACGGGCTTCCGCTTCATTTCGGAAAAGATTGAAGAATCCGCCCGGACGGGAAAGGGCACATTCCTGTTCGGCTTCGAGGAGAGCTTCGGCTTCCTCGCGGGCGGCTTCTCGCGCGACAAAGATGCCGTGTGCGCCGCCATGCTCGCGGCCGAGGCGTGCGTCTATTATAAGGAAAAGGGCAAGACTCTGTTTGACGTGCTTGCGGACATGGCTAAAACCTACGGCCATTTCGGAGAGAGCGTCAAGAGCTACACGCTCGAGGGCAAGGAAGGCATCGCCCGCATTGCGCGCGCCATGGCGCGCCTTCGCGCCGAGCCGCCCCAAGCTTTCGCAGGCGTTCCTCTCAACCGCGCAGAGGACCTGCTCCCCGCGGGGCAGAACGTGCTGCGCTATTTTCTCGAGGGCGGCGCGTGGATCTGCGTGCGCCCGTCGGGCACGGAGCCAAAGCTTAAGCTCTATATCGGCGCGAACGAAACGAGCGCCGAAAAGCTCGAAGCCCTGCTGGTCCGCCTTATGCGGGATGCGGATTGTTTACTTGCCGGCCTTTTGGAGTAAACTCGGATTATGGAGCAGCTTCATGAAGCTCAATTCAAGAAAATGACCACAGCCCCGGTACCGGGGCTTATCGTTGCGCTCGCGATCCCGTCCGTGGTGAGCATGCTCGTCACCGCGCTCTACAACGCGACGGACACCTTCTTCATTGCAAAGCTCGGCACGAGCGCGGCGGGCGCGGTGGGCATCGTCTTTCCGCTCATGGCCATCATACAGGCGGTGGGCTTCACCATAGGACAAGGCTCCGCCAGCATCATCTCGCGCAGGCTCGGCGAGCGCAAGAACGAGGAGGCCAACGCCGCCGCTTCGGGCGCGGTGTTTCTTTCGCTCATTCTCGGCGCGCTCGTGATGGTCTGCGGCCTGGTTTGGCTCGAGCCCATCATGGGTCTGCTCGGCGCGACGCCGACCATGCTGTCCTACGCGCGCGACTACGCGCAATATATCCTCTTTGCCGCCGCGCCCATGGCCGCGAACTTCGTGCTCAACAACACGCTTCGCGCCGAGGGCAAAACGCGCTTTGCGATGATCGGCATCATCATCGGCAGCGTCGTCAACGTGGGGCTCGATCCGCTGTTTATTTTCACCTTCGGCTGGGGCACGGCGGGCGGCGCCATCGCAACCTCCATTGGCCAGCTCGTGAGCTTCGCCGTGCTGCTCTCCATTTACCTGCGCGGCAAAACCATCGTCAGGCTCTCGCGAAAGGCCATCCCGCGCGCGCTTCGCATGTACTGGGACATCCTTCGCATGGGCGCGCCCGCACTGCTTCGCCAGGGGCTCGCAAGCGCCGCGGCCATCGCCCTCAATCTCGCCGCGCGCGGCTACGGGGACGCAGCCGTCGCGGCGATGAGCATCGTGTCGAAGCTTTTCATGTTCATATTCAGCGTGTCGCTGGGCATCGGTCAGGGTTACCAGCCCGTGTGCGGCTACAATTACGGAGCGAAGCTTTATACCCGCGTGCGCAAGGGTTATGGCTTCACGCTCGCCGTGGGCATCGGCGTAATGAGCGCGCTCGCGGCCGCGGCCTTCGTCTTCGCGCCGCAGCTCCTTGGCCTTTTCATCCGCGACGACCCGCTCGTGACCGAAATCGGCACAAAGGCGCTTCGCGCCCAATGCCTAGCCATGCCTCTGGTGCCGGTCGCGGTCGTCATCAACATGACCTTCCAGTCCGTGGGCCGCGCGGGCGCGGCGAGCTTCCTCTCCGCGTGCCGGCAGGGGTTGTTCTTTCTGCCGCTCATCTTGACCCTGCCGCGCCTCTTCGGCCTGTTCGGCGTGGAAACCGCTCAGGGCTTTTCCGACGCGCTGACGTTCTTAGTATCTCTGCCCATGAGCATATTCTTCTTCCGCCATCTCCCCAAGCAGGATGCGCCGGAGAATAATTGACAATTGGCCATCGAATGAAATTCGTAGGGGCCGATTCCATATCGGCCCTTTTCATGCCCAACGGCTTCTTGGGGGAAGCGTCCCCTGATTGTCAATTATCAAATTTCAATTGTCCATTACCCTCGTCCTTGACGCCGCATATCCGTGGCCGCGGTTTAATAGATATATACCGTATCCCCGCATAATTTGGAAGGAGAAGGCATATGGAATTCGTATTCGGCGATGTCAATATGGAAGCTCTGGTGTGCATGCCTGTCGCGCAGGCCGAGGTCGAGGGCGAGCTGCCCCTGCCGGAAGGAAAGCGTGCCGCGGATGCGGAGGTGCTCAGCGCCAACGGCACGGTGACGGTGAACCGCTGCGCCGCCGCGGAAAATGCGCTCGTTATCGAGGGGCGCGTGCGCGCGGAGCTCGTCTGCCGGGACGCCGCGTTCGTTGCGGAGGAAGGGGGGAACGCTGCGGGTGCGATGTTCGCGTTCAATTCTTCGGCGGCTTTCCGCTACGTCATGGAAGCCCCGGGCGCGAAGGAAGGCATGGCGGCCGAGGCGCAGGCTTCCATCGTGGAGCTTTCCGTCGCGCAGGGCGGCAGGCTTGCCTTCTCCGCCACGGTGGAGCTCGCCGCCGTCGTCACCTCCGACAAGCCTGTGAGGACGCTCAGCGGCGTCAGGGGCGCGCAGGCGGAATTCTGCAATGACACGTACGCCTCGCAGGCTGAAACGCTCATCGGCAACGAGGAAACCAAGATCCGCGAGGAGATCGCGGCGCGCGGGGTCTGCCGCGTGCTCAACGCCGGCGGCGAAACCTCGGTTCGCTCGATACGGGCGGGGGGCGACACGGCGCTCATCGACGCGACGGCCTACGTCACCGCTCTCGTGGAAAACGAGGCGGGCAATGTGGAAACCTTTGCGACGCAGATTCCGTTTAACCTCGAGGTCGCGCTCGACGAAAAGCCGCTGGGCGACGCCGTCGCGGAGCTCGCCGTGCTCGGCACGGAGCTTTATGTGCTCGCTCCGGGCACACTTTGCCTCGAAGCGAATCTGCGCGCGAAAGTGTTCGACAACTGCCCGTGCGAGGCGCAGCTTCCGACGGACGCCTACGTGCCGGGCGAGGCGCTCTCGGGCACGTATGAGGAAATCGCGCTGCTGCTGCGCGGCGCGCCGGTCAAGACTCGCTGCTCCGTGGATGAAAAGCTCGCGCTGCCCGAGGGGTTGCCGCCGCCCGCGCGCGTCGTGTGGTGTGCCACGCGCGCCCTTGCGACCAACGCGTATACCGAGTGCACCACGCTTACGGCCGAGGGGATCGTGACCGTGCGCGCGGTCTACGAGGATGCAGATTGCGGCACGCATGCCTTCACGGCGCAGATTCCTTTCGCGTGCGAGGCGCCGTGCGCCGCGTGGTGCTGTGACGCGCGCGCGTGCGCAAAGGTGCTGTGCGCGGGGCTGACCATCGCCAACGGATGCCTCGTGTTCTCCGCCGCGCTGGAGGTCGCGCTGCAGCCCTTCTGCGCGAAAACCGTCCGCTTCGTCACGGGTTTCGAGCCTTGTCCGCCCAAGGAGGGGCGCCGCTCGCTGATATTATGCTACGCGGGCGCAGATGAAACGCTCTTCGACATCGGGCGGCGCTTTGGCCTCTCCCGCGAGGCGATTCTTTCCGCCAATCCCAACGCACGCGAGCAGCTCGCGGAGGGCGAGAGGCTGGTGTTTATCGCCAAGGCGGAATAGGGGCAATGGCCAATTTTCAATTGGCCACCTCTAAAAGCCCAGTGATAGGACGAGGAATTTTAGCGCGTAAGCGCAAGAATTCCTCGTTTAAATATGGTAGAATAAAGGAAAACGGCAGGTGAGCGCGATGCAGATCGGGATATTTGACGAGAGCAGCCGGGGGGAGAAAATCACGAAGCTGGGAGATTGCCTTGAACAGATCGGGAAGGTAGTGGATTTCAACCAATTCATTCCGATTCTGAACAATGTATTCCGGCATATCGATAACGGCAAGGGCGGACGGCCGCCGTATTCAAGCCTGCTGATGTTCAAGATACTGC
>JAPXSN010000067.1:0-7258 GCA_033813015.1 Clostridia bacterium
ATTCTACGCCGAGAAGGGCTTCCAGAATGAGCCCATCCGTTGCAAGGCCTGCAGGAACTCGCGCAAAACGCAGCGCTCCGGCGACAGGGAGAGCTTCGATGCCGTTTGCGCGGCGTGCGGCAAGCCGACCAAGATCCCGTTCGTTCCCAAGAACGACAGGCCTGTCTACTGCAGCGAGTGCTTCCAGGCGCGCAAGGGCCAGAGGTAAGCTGAGGTAGAAAAAAGCATCCCATCCGGGATGCGAATCGTCCCCCGCGCTTGGGGCTGATTTCCCCTTATTCCGCATGATGCGGCATAACACCGGCGAATCAGGAAGTGCACCAAAGCCTCGGCATCGGCCGGGGCTTTTCTCATGGGGATGGATTGTTGCGGCGGCGTTCTCCCGATTGTCCATTGTCCAGTATCTATTATTTCGTCCCCGCACGCTTGAGAATGGATTCTAGTTTTTTACCGTGCATTGAACCTGTTCCAAGCGCATGTTATAATGATATTCACCGCACGGTGCGACATATCCAGCCATAATTTGAAGGAGAAGCAGATGAAAATCACCGATATCCGCCTAGGCATGATCTCGATTCCCCTGCGCGTGCCGTTCAAGACAGCGCTTCGAAGCGTGTCGAGCGTAGAGGACGTTGTGGTCGAAATTTACACCGACACCGGCGCAGTAGGCTACGGCGAGGCTCCGCCGACCGGCGTCATCACGGGGGACACGACGCTTAGCATCATCGGCGCGTTCAGAGATCACATCAATAAAACCCTCATGGGGCGCACCATAGACGATCATGAGGATAATCTGCGCGCGCTCAACGGCTGCATCGTGCACAACTCTAGCCCGCGCGCGGCGGCGGACATGGCGCTGTGGGACCTTTACGGGCAGCTCTACAACGTCCCCGTCTACAAGCTGCTCGGCGGCGCGAGGAAGCAGATCGTCACCGACATCACCATAAGCGTAAACGACCCGGAGGAGATGCGCAGGGACGCCATAGACGCCGTGGAGCGCGGCTACGACTGCCTTAAGATCAAGGTCGGCGCGAACCCCGCGCTCGATGTCGAGCGGCTCGTGGCCATCCGCGGAGCGGTTCCGTCCGAGGTCTGTGTACGCATCGATGCCAACCAGGGCTGGGAGCCCAAAGAGGCCGTTCGCATTCTCAACGGCATGCAGGAGAAGGGGCTTGACATCGAGTTCGTCGAGCAGCCCGTCAAGGCACATGACTTAGAGGGCATGAAATACGTCACGGAGCGTTCCTATGTGCCCGTGCTCGCGGACGAGAGCGTGTTCTCCCCGGCTGACGCGCTCAAAATCATGCAGATGCGCGCGGCGGATCTGATCAACATCAAGCTCATGAAGTGCGGCGGCATCTATCAAGCATTGAAGATCGCCTCGGCTGCGGAGGTGTACGGCGTCGAGTGCATGATCGGCTGCATGCTCGAATCGAAGCTCGCCGTCAACGCCGCCGTTCATCTCGCGTGCGCGAAGAAGGTCATCACCAAGGTCGATCTCGACGGCCCCGTGCTGTGCAGGGAAGACCATATACTCGGCGGCGCAACCTTCGAGGAGAAGCTCATCACCGTTTCCGACGCGCCGGGCATGGGGATAAAAGGCGTGATGGAGGGGAAAATTCGGTATATCATCTAATAACGAATAATGAATGGTAAATAACTGTTTGAGGCCGGTTTTATATCGGCCCTTTTCGTACTTGGCCGTCCTTGCCGATTGCTCGTACATATCGAAATCACCTTACGGAAACAATATAAAAATTGAAAATTCAATCGCCTAAAATCGCCCTTGTCAGCCAAATGGCAACGGAATAACAATACCCGCGCAAGGCAACCCTAGGAGCATGAAGGTTCCGGGGGGTTGATGCTATGGCTCTGAATAAGGTCGACATTTGCGGATTGGATACTTCAAGCCTTCCAAGGCTCACGCAGCAGCAGAGCAGGGATTATCTGCTTAAAATAAAGGCCGGGGATATCGAGGCGCGCGAGGAATTCATCCGCGCGAACCTTCGGCTCGTGCTCAGCGTCATCCAGCGCTTTGCCGGTCGCGGAGAACAGATGGACGACCTGTTTCAGGTAGGCTGCATCGGCCTCATCAAGGCCGTGGAGAATTTCAACACCGATCTTGATGTGCGCTTCTCGACCTACGCCGTGCCGATGATCATCGGCGAACTGCGGCGCTATCTTCGCGACAACACCACGCTTCGCGTGAGCCGTTCCCTGCGGGATACTGCCTATAAGGCGCTTCGCGTGCGAAACGATCTCATGGACAGGCTCTCCCGCGAGCCGCGCCTCGACGAGATCGCGCGCGAGCTCGAGATGAGCGAGGAGGATGTCGCCTTTGCGCTCGAGGCGATTCAGGACCCGGTGTCGCTCTTCGAACCCATCTACCACGACGACGGGGACGCCATCTTCGTCATGGATCAGGTGCGCGACGACAAGGATTGCGACGACTGCTGGCTCGACGGCATCGCCATAGGCTCCGGGCTCGACCGCCTTGCAGACCGCGAGAGAAAGATCATCGAGCTGCGCTTCTTTCAGGGACGTACGCAGATGGAGGTCGCCGAGGAGATCGGCATCAGTCAGGCGCAGGTATCGAGGCTGGAAAAGAGCGCGCTCAAGCACATGCGCAAGTTTGTCTGAAGTCATATAATCCTATTTCTGTTTCGCGGCGAAGCCGCTTTCATTTATAGAACGCCGTCTGCCTTGTTTGCATACGGCGTTTGTGTTAGCATATACAATGTATGATTGGCATGAAGTCGTATCATTTCTGCCTGGAGGATGAACATCGATGAAAAAGATCAAAACGCTGTTTTCAACCCTGCTGGTGCTGCTGCTCGCATTAGGCCTTGCCTCGCCTGCGCTTGGCGATAAGAACAAAGCGGACAGGCGCGCGGAGGGCAACCTCTTTAAGCTGACCACCGTCGAGGATTTTTCACTCGGCGAGCTCGAGGGGCTTGTCATAGACGAAACTGTCGGCAACGGCGCGCTCAAGCTCGCGCAAGGCACTGCCACGGGAACATTCGTGAGCGATGTGATAGGCGTCGAGCCCTTCGAGTATCTCGTCGCCTCATGGAACGCGGATATGCCGCAAGGCGCGAAGCTCGAGGTGCTCGTGCGCGCCTATGTCGAAATGCACAAGGAATGGACCTCGTGGATGAGCTGGGGCCAGTGGAGCGCTGATATCCGGCGCGGCAGTGCCGACAGCGAGGACGCGCTCGCCTTCATGGATGTGGATACGCTGACCATCAACGGCTCAGCGGGCGAAACGGGGACCCTCGTGCAGATGAAGGCCGTGCTCACCGCAGCTCCCGACGGCGCGAGCCCGGTGCTGCGCCAGCTCGCCTGCACCTACAAGAATACGATTGAGGGGCAGGACATCAAGCCGCTCTTTTATGGCGAGGCCATAGAGCTTCCCGCGAGCGCGGTGCTCGACACGCCCGCATATTCACAAATGATCCGCGAACAATCAATCTCAAATGTCATGTGCAGCGCGACCACCATTTGCGTGCTGCTCAACGACAGGGGCGAGGATGTGCTGCCCGAGGAAATCGCCCTCGTTGATTATGATAAGAGCTACGAGGGGTTCGGCAACTGGTCCTACAGCGTTGCGGCCGCGGGAGCATTCGGATACGATGCGTACTGCCAGTTCGGAGACGCGGATCTGCTGCGCCAGGAGCTCGCGCACGGGTATTCCGTGGGCATTGGCGTGCAGTATTCAAGCTCGCCGAGCGGCAGCTATCCATACCTCGAGAATGCGCCCATAGGGAGCACGGGCGGCCACCTGATCACTATCACGGGTTATGAGACCATAGACGGCGTTGATTACTTCTACTCAAGCGATTCCGCAGCGAGCATGGATGCCGCCTGCCTCGTGCGCTACCGCGCGGATCAGCTCATGAACTGCAACCGCAGCAAGATGATGTATATCGTCCACGACAAGGAGGATGTGACGACCTTCCTGCCCAACCGCATCGCGGCGGAACTCGTGCCCGCTGACGGCGTTGCGAACGGCTATAAGCTCATGGCCGGCGGCGAGCAGGTCGTGCTGGATGCGAGCTTCGTCGGCAAGATGCTTCGGGGCGAGGGCGGCGGCGTCGTCGCCTGCTACATCGAGGAGGAGGTTTCCGCCATGCCAAGCGGCGTGAAGATCACGACCGCCAACCGCCGCTTCCTCTACTCGATTAGCGCGAAGGATGGTCTTCTCATCATCGCGCCCGACAGGCTCCTCAGAGGCGTGACGGGCGCGGGGACGGCGCACATATTCGTCATGATGAACAACGGTGTGACCTACGAGACGACCCTCCTGCTCGAGCCTGCCGCTGCCGCGACGCCCGAGGCGACCGCTGCGCCCACCCCCGAGGCGACCGAGGCCGTTGCGCCCGTCGCCACGCCCACCGCTGCGCCCGAACCCGCGCCTGCACCGGGCAATCGCGCGTTGATCATCGCACTCGCTGCAGTCGGCGTGATCGTCGTCGCCGTCATACTCCTCGTCGTCATGGGCAAGAAACGCCGCAGATAAGCTCCAAGTCGAATCCGCAAAGCAAGGGAACGGCTGCGCGGCCGTTCCTTTTTATTGGGCTATGGCTTATAATGGATGAATGACACGGCTTGCGCAGGAATTTTTGAAACGCATGGAGTTGCAGCTCGGGGCGGAGTATCCGGCTTTTCTCGCGTGCTATGATAATCCCGCCGTGCGCGGCCTGCGCGTAAACGCGCTCAAGATCGCGCCGGAGGAGTTCCTTAAGATTAGTCCCTTCGCGCTCTCCCCGTCGGGCGTCGCGCCGGATTCGTTTGTCCTCGAGCCGGGCGCGGAAGGCGTGGGCAAACATCCCCATCACGCGGCGGGGCTTTATTATGTGCAGGAGCCTTCGGCGGCGCTGCCCGCCACCCTCGCCGGCATTGAGCCTGGCATGCGCGTGCTCGACCTGTGCGCGGCGCCCGGCGGCAAGAGCGCGGCCGCAGCCGACCGCCTCGCGGGGCGCGGCCTCCTCGTTGCCAACGAGCTCGTGCCGAGCCGCGCGAAAATTCTACTCTCGACGCTCGAGCGCATGGGCGCAGTCAACGCAGCCGTGACGAACGCGCGACCCGAGACCGTGGCAGAGGCGTTCCCTCAATACTTCGACGTCGTGCTTGTGGACGCACCCTGCTCGGGCGAGGGGATGTTCCGCAAGGACGAGGGGGCTATCGCTGCATGGAGCGAGGCTCATGTGCGCGCCTGCGCGGCACGGCAAAGGTTCATTCTCGATTCGGCGGCTGCCTGCGTGCGGGAGGGCGGGGCGCTCGTCTACTCAACCTGCACGTTCTCCCGCGAGGAGAATGAGCATGTCGTCGGGAGCTTCGCTGCGGAGCATGCGGACTATCAGCTTGAGGAAATGGTGCGCCTGTATCCGCATTCGAGCGTGGGGGAGGGGCATTTCGCGGCGCGGCTAAGACGGCTGGGCGGGGGAAGCCTGCCGCAGGAGGTGTTCCGGGTCAAGCTCTGCGCGGATCGGGCGTACCGCGCGGCCATGACGGATATTTTCGAAACACAGCCTCAGGGCGAAGCGCATCTTCTGCCTGATGGCCGCGTGATCCTTCTGCAAGAACCTCTGCCGGCAGGCCTCGCGAAGCTTCGTGTGCTCTCGGCCGGCGTCGCGGCAGGGGAAATGGTCAAGGGCAGGTTCGAGCCCGCCCACGCGCTGTTCCTCGCTTCGCACGGCGGCGTTTTCAAAAGTGTTTTGTCCTTTTCGGCGGAGTCGGAAGAGCTTGCCGCGTTCCTCGCGGGCGAGGAAATTCCCGTGGCGGAAAGCGTGCGCGGCTACTGCGCCGTCGCGGTCGGCGAGCACCCGCTCGGCTTTGGCAAGGCTTCCGGCGGCGCACTCAAGAACCGCCTGCCCAAGGGTTTAAGGATGACGTAAATTATCCCTTGCGGCATTGACAGCACATTGGCTTTCTGTTAAAATACGTTATTGTCGGCACGGCGCGGCAGGGCTTTCGCGCGCGCGGACGCGGCTTTGCCGGGAGATGAGCGCCTGTAGCTCAGCTGGATAGAGTAACGGCCTTCTAAGCCGTGGGTCCAGGGTTCAAGTCCCTGCGGGCGCGCCAATATGGTGGGTGTAGTTCAGTTGGTTAGAATGCCAGATTGTGGCTCTGGAGGTCGTGGGTTCGAAACCCACCACTCACCCCATTTTTCCTGCGGGGCGTGCAAGGTCGTTGGGGTGTCGCCAAGCGGCTAAGGCCCCGGATTTTGATTCCGGTATCCGCAGGTTCGAATCCTGCCACCCCAGCCATTCGGCATGACCCGTTAGCTCAGTTGGTAGAGCATTTGACTTTTAATCAAAGGGTCCGGAGTTCGAGTCTCCGACGGGTCACCATGAGCGTTGTCGGCGCGTATGCGGGCGTGGCGGAATTGGCAGACGCGCCGGATTTAGGTTCCGGTGCCGCAAGGCGTATGAGTTCAAGTCTCTTCGCCCGCACCACAGCAGCACAGGCGGGTATAGTGTAATGGTAACACATTAGCCTTCCAAGCTGAGATAGTGGGTTCGAGTCCCATTACCCGCTCCAAAATCAAAGCCCCGCAGGGGCTTTTGATTTTGGAGGAAGATCATAAAAGGGACTCGAAGGGCGGAAAAGAAGCCTATTGAGGAAAGTGGATTCCCCTCAGCATTGCTTCCCGTCAAGGGAACACGCGCTTCCTGCGGGGGCCGCATCCTCCGCGTCGGGAACATCCGCAAGTTCAAACATGCTCGTCCCATCCTCGAGGATAAACAAGGGGATGCCGATCCTGCCTGCCTCGACGACGGGCGCGAACAACTCGTCATGATCGCGCAAGGCCAAAAACTCCTTGAGCGTCTTCGTGCTGCCGGTGATATCCCTGTAATCAAGCTCGATGGCGTCCGAAGCCGCCTCCAGCCGCGTTTTAGCCAAAACGCAGTCCGGACAGATCGCCGCGCCGTACATGGTGATTTTCTTTCTCTGCATGCGTTTATACTCTCCGTAAAATCAAGATAGGGTTAATCCAGAAGCTGTTCAAAGCGAATATGGGCGTTGAGTATGTTTACAAAGCCTTCGAGCCCGCGGCGGTCGTCTTCATCAAAACGCGCCTTGACAGGGCTGTCCGCGTCCAGCACGCCGATCAAACGGCCGTCACGGACGATGGGCACGATGCTCTGCCCCCAGTCTTTGTACCAACCAGTAAGTTAGTAAAGACCGTTCAACGGTAAAGGCATTCCTTCTTCGGCTTGGCCATATTGTAACACATGCAGGCGAAGCGCTCAAG
>JAPXSN010000068.1:0-7134 GCA_033813015.1 Clostridia bacterium
GACGCATGCAGCGCCTGACCCGTGCGTGTATCGTTGACGACGCTGCCGCCGTAATTGATGACAGGGCCTGCGATGTCCAGCGCCTTCCAGATGGGCGTGGAGCCAAGCAGGCCGCGCCCCGTGGCGAGGGTCACAAATACGCCCGCGTTCCGGGCGCGCCGTATGGCCTCAAGGTTGCCGGGGGATACCTTGTCCGAACTTTTCGTGAGCGTGTCGTCGATGTCGAACGCAACAAGCTTGATCATTCTTCGTTCTCCTTAACCTGATGAAAATAATCGTAGACCGCCTGCGCCGCGGGCTTTGTCATGCCTTTGACGGCGGCAAGCTGTTCCACTTCCGCGCCGGCGATGGCATCGCGCGTGACAAAGGCGCCGAACAAGAGCCTCTTTCGCCGCTCGCCTACGCCCCCAATAGCGTCCAGCTCGGAGAGAAGCGCGGTTTTCATGTGCAGGCTCCTGTGGTAGGCGATGGCGAAGCGGTGCGCCTCGTCGCGGATGCGCTGGAGCATGTGCAGCGCGCCGTCGCCGCGTTCAAGTACGATGGGCTCCTCCGAATCGGGCAAAATGATCTCCTCGTTGCGCTCCGCAAGGCCGATGCAGGGGATGTGCGAAAGCCCCTTTTCCGATAGCACCTCGAGTGCGACGTCGAGCTGGGTCCTGCCGCCGTCCACGATGAGCAGATCGGGCAGGATTGCGAAGCGTTCATCCGTCTCCACGCGCCCGAACCTGCGGGTGAGCGCCTCTCGCATGGCAAGGAGATCGTCGCCGCCCGCATCCTGCCGGGTGCGGAAGCGCCGGTATTCCTTGGGCGCGGGCTTCCCGTTGAGGAAGACCACCATGCTCGATACCGTGTCCCGCCCTCGGATGTGCGAGTTGTCGAAACACTCCATGCGCTCCGGCACCATGTCGAGACCGATGATGGCGCTGAGCTGCGCCAGCGCACCCTCGTTGCGCTCCCAGGCTCGGTGCTCGAGCTCGCGCTGCTTTTGTATGGCGTCCTGCCCGTTCTTTTTGGCCATGTCGACGAGCTCGCGCTTCTCGCCGCGCTGCGGACGGACGAGGCTCACCGCGCTTCCGCGAAGCGCGCGGAGCCATTCGGCGAGCTCCTTGGCGTTGTCGGGCAGATCCGCTACGCAGATTTCCTTCGGGATCACGCCGGACTCGCTGTAGTATTGCTGCAAAAACGCGGCCGTCACGTCGCTTGCGGGCTCCCCGGCGCAGGTCATCGCGAAATGCCGCGTGCCCACGATGCTGCCGCCGCGCACGAAAATGGCGAACATCAAGGCATCGTTCCCGTCGCGCGCAAGGGCGAAAGCGTCGCGCTCCGCGCCCGTGGCGGTCATGGCGCGCTGCTTTTCGCCCATGGCCTCGATGGCTAAGATGCGGTCGCGGCAGCGGGCGGCCTTTTCGAACTCAAGCTTTTCGCTGCAGTCGATCATCTGGGTTTTGATCATATCGATCACGGGCGCGGTGTCCCCCTCGAGGAAGGCGCACACGCGCGCGAGGAGCGTATGGTATTCCTCGCGGGAAACCTTGCCCGAGCAGGGCGCGCAGCATTTGCCCAGATGGTACATCAAACAGGGTCGCTCGTTTTTCGCAATAGCCCGCCTGATGTCCTTCCGGCAGTGCCGCACGGGAAAATCTTCGGAAATGCAATTGAGCGCGTCCCTGAGGGCGCCCGCCGAAAGGTAGGGGCCGAAGTAATGCGCGCCGTCGTTGAGCGCCCTTCGCACGACCTCAAAGCGCGGAAAATCCTGTTTTGTGTCGAGCCTTACATAGGGGAAATGTTTATCGTCCTTCAGTAATATATTGTATCGGGGCTGCATGTCCTTAGTCATGGCAGCCTCGAGGGTCAGCGCCTCGGTTTCGTTGGCGACGAGGATGTATTCAAAGTCTGCAATGTGGCTCACGAGTGCTGCCACCTTGGGGGAACGGTTCTTGTCCGTGCGGAAATACGAGCGTACGCGGTTCTTAAGGCTCACTGCCTTGCCCACGTAGATGACCTGCCCCAGGGCGTCGAGCATCCTGTATACGCCCGGCGCGTCCGGCAGCAGCTTCAGTTTTTCCGCGATGGTTTCGTTCATGCTTCCCATTATAAATTGAAGCATGGGAATTGGCAAGAACGCCCGGATGCAACGCGGCGCGCCCCTGTTACGTTATATACATTAAGGGGCAGCGGTTCGCGCTTGATTATATAAAAAATAAACGGGGGATCCGCGCATGAAAACACTCAAGGGCATCGCCATCGCCGCTGCGCTCGTCGACGCGCTGCTTCTCATCTGGCTGTGGGTGCGCACAGGCGCGTCGTGAGCGCGTATATCAAAGCACCGCCCCGCTGCCGAGACGGTTTTGTCCCGCGCGTATTGATGAAAGCGGCGGCTTGTGCCGCGCTTAGCGAAACAGCCTGACCCGCTCCCGAAATACCCGGCTCACGACCTCGCATAACAGCGCTCCGCGCCCGCAGGAAAGGTCGTAAACGATGATGGATTCCGGCGCGAGGCCGAGCAGTATGCTGATAAGGCCCTCGCGTCCCGTGTTTTCGCAGTTGATGCGCGCGCCGCCCGCGCCCGTGAGCGTGCAGCTTCCGTCCGCATTGAGCACAAGGCAAACCTCCTTCGTGCGCGGCGGCTGCATCCGCGCAAAGGAGGCGAGCACCGCCATCAGTTCGAGGTAATCCCCGCGAAGCACCAGCGTATCCGCGGCCTTGCCCGCGGCCGCGGCAAAAAGAGCCAACAGCTCCCGTAGACGAAAGCGCATGAAGCCCTCGAGGTTGGTTTCATCCGAAAACTCGATGTGAATCAATATTTTTTCCCGCACGCGCTCACGCGTTTTGGGGCCGAAGGCACGCTGGGCGAGCCGCTCCGCCTCGGGAAGCACTACGCTTTTCTCCTCGGGGGAAAGCGCGAGCTCCTCCACGGCAAGCGCGATCTCGCGCCTGGCGGCCTCGTCGAGCAAAACGTCGCACAGCGCGAGGGCGAGCGCATACTCGTCCGATGCGGAACGAAGGTATGCTACCGCGCGCCCGTCGCCTGCATCGCGCAGGTTCAGCCCGCTTTGCGGCCCAAGCTTCGCCGCGAGCGCCACCGCCGGGTCGAATTCATATCTTTGCGTGGTGATCACATGTTCCCTCATGCACTCCCCCGTAACAGTCCCTGATGCAGGATATTCAAAAGTATGCCCGTCTGACAGCAAAATCGCATTGGGAAAGCGAGGGTGCAAAGCGATAAAAAGCCCGAAATCCGCCTCGTTAAAAAAGGTTCCTAAAAACGCGGAGATTCTTTTTTTTATTTCGACATCCGCGCCGCTTCCCGCGTTTTGCGTACAAACCCCGCGCAAGCCTTGACAAGCGGACGCCCTCCCGCTATAATTCTATGGTAATATCATCCCGCGGGATGATACGGGAAGAGTACCCTGATTTTCGCCCGTTCAGAGAGGCGCGCCACAGCTGAAAGCGCGTCCGGGCTATTTGGGGGAAGACCGCCCCGTGACCGCGGGCGTGCGGGCGCGATACAGCCCTGTGAGTGGGTTTTCCAATTGAGGTGGAACCGCGGACAGCAATGTTCGTCCTCAGCGTGTGCTGGGGGCGTTTTTTGTGGGTGGAATACGGAGAATTTATTGATTTGGAGGATAAGAATATGATAAACATCACTTTCCCGGACGGCTCCCGCAGGGAGTTCGAGCAAGGCGTCACGGCTTTGGACGCGGCCTCGTCCATTGGTTCACGGCTTAAGAAGGCGACCCTCGCGGCCGAAATAGACGGCGAGCGGCGCGATGCGTTCGCGCCCATCGGAAAGGACTGCACGCTGAAACTATTGACCTTCGAGGATGAGGGCGGCCGCTGGGCGTACCGCCATACGGCATCGCACATGCTCGCGCAAGCGGTAAAGCGGCTATATCCGGGCACGAAGCTCGCCATCGGCCCCGCCATCGAGAACGGCTTCTATTACGACTTCGACACGGAGCATACCTTTGCGCCCGAGGACCTCGCGCTCATCGAGAAGGAAATCGAGAAGATCGAGAAGGAGGAGCTTGCCGTCTCGCGCTTCGAGCTGCCGCGCGAGGAGGCCATCGCCTACGTGGAAAAGCGCGGCGAGCCGTATAAAGCGGAGCTCATCCGGGACCTTCCCGAGGACGCGGTCATCAGCTTCTATCAGCAGGGCGAGTTCGTCGATCTCTGCGCGGGTCCCCACGCCGACAATACGGGCAAGGTGAAAAACATCAAGCTCATGAGCCTTGCGGGCGCGTACTGGCGCGGCAGCGAAAAGAACAAGATGCTCCAGCGCATCTACGGTACGGCCTTTGAGAAAAGGGCGGCGCTGGACGAATACCTCACGCGCATCGAGGAGGCCAAGAAGCGCGACCACAGGAAGCTCGGGCGTGAGCTGGGGCTGTTCATGGTCGCAGACGAAGGCCCGGGCTTCCCGTTCTTCCTGCCCAAGGGGATGGTGCTCAAGAACACCCTCATCGAATGCTGGCGCGAAGCGCACAAACGCTACGGCTATGTGGAAATTTCAACGCCTATCATCTTGAGCCGCCAGCTTTGGGAGAGGAGCGGGCATTGGGACCACTATAAGAACAACATGTACACGACCGTCATCGACGAGGCGGATTATTCCATCAAGCCCATGAACTGCCCGGGCGGCATGCTCGTGTATAAGGCGGAGCCGCATTCCTATCGGGATCTGCCGCTGCGCATGGCCGAGCTTGGCCTGGTGCATCGCCATGAGCTTTCCGGCGCGCTGCACGGCTTGTTCCGCGTGCGCTGCTTCACGCAGGACGATGCGCACATCTTCATGACATGGGAGCAAATGAAGGATGAGATCGTGAGCACCGTGAGGCTGTTCGACGAGATGTATTCCCTCTTCGGCCTCAAGTATAAGATCGAGCTTTCCACCATGCCCGAGAATCACATGGGCGAAAAGGAAACGTGGGACTTTGCCACGGAAACGCTCAAGCAAGCTATTTGCGAAACGGGAAAGCCCTTTGAGATCAACGAGGGCGACGGCGCGTTTTACGGGCCCAAGCTCGACTTCCATCTCGAGGATTCCATCGGCCGCACCTGGCAGTGCGGCACCATCCAGCTCGATATGCAGATGCCCGAGCGCTTCGAGCTCGAATACATCGGCGCGGACGGCGAAAGGCACCGCCCAGTGATGATCCACCGCGCGCTGTTCGGTTCGATCGAGCGCTTCATAGGCGTGATTACGGAGCATTTCGCGGGCGCATTCCCGACTTGGCTTGCGCCCGTGCAGGTCAAGGTGCTTGCCATGACCGACCGCAACCAGACGGCCGCCGAGAACGTCGCGCGTGAGCTTGAAAAATACAACGTGCGCGTCGAGCGCGATTTTCGCAATGAGAAGATCGGCTTCAAGATCCGCGAAGCGCAGATGCAGAAAATTCCCTATATGCTCATCGTCGGCGACAAGGAAGAGGAAGGCGGCGTGGTCGCGGTGCGATCCAGGAAGAAGGGCGACGTTGGCACGATGCCGCTTGCCGGGTTCATCCGCCAGATTAACGACGAAATACTGACCCGCGCGCGCGACTGAAACGGAGGACTATATGGCAAGGATTGAAAGTCAGGGCGAAAAGGACGTCATCGTGCTGCTCGACGAGGGCGGCGAACCCGCGCGCTTTGCGCATGTTTTGACCTTCATCTACGAGGGCGCGCGCTACGTGGCGCTCGTGCCTGAGGAGGAGGCCGATGACGACGAGGCCGAGGTGATGCTGCTCCGCATCGAGGAGAGGGACGGCGAGGACGTCTATGTTTCCATAGAAAACGAGGTGTTGCTCGACGAGGTATTCAACGAATTCCTCGACCTGATGGATGAGATTGAGGGCGAAGAGCCCGCAGGGGAGGACGAATGAGCATGGAAAAACTTTTGAGGCCTAGGCTCTTTGCCGGCGCGCGCGTAGCCATACTAGGCCCGTCGAGCTACATTGGCGAGGGCAAGCTCGAACGGTGCGTGCGGGCGGCCGAGTCGCTCGGTCTTGTGCCGGTCGTGTACGAAAGCGCGGATGCGTGCCGCGGTTACCTCAGCGGGCCGGACGCGCTTCGCGCGGCCGACCTCAACGCCGCGTTTGCGGATAATACCATAGACGGCATCTGGCCCACGCGCGGCGGCTACGGCGCGCACCGGCTTTTGCCGCTTCTTGACTTCGACGCGATTCGTGCCAACCCCAAGTTCCTCGGCGGCTACAGCGACATCACGGCGCTGCTCACGGCCATCACGCAGGATTGCGGCTTCGTGACGTATCACTGCCCCATGGCCGGCGCCGACGCGTTCGACAATCAGGACGAATATACGATTTCACGCATCAAGACCCTCTTTTTCGGGGAAAAAGGGGATTATGCCAATCCCGAAGGAAGGCCATTCGGCAAACTCAACGGCGGGCGCTCCAATGGAAGGCTCTGCGGCGGAAACCTCTCTTTGCTCGCGGCATCGATGGGCACGCCGTGGGAAATCGACACGAAGGGAAAAATACTCTTTATTGAGGAAGTCCACGAGCAGCCTTACCGCGTGGACGCGTTTTTGACACAGTTGAGGAACGCCGGCAAGCTCGACGACTGCGCAGGCATACTGGTTGGCCAATTCACCGACTGCGCGGCAGAGAAGCCCGAAAAATCGCTCACGCTAGACGAAGTGTTTGCGGATTTGCTCGGCCCCACGGGCAAGCCCGTCATTACGGATGTGGTCTGCGGCCATTGCGTGCCGAGCATGAGCCTCCCCATGGGCGCGAACTTTTGGATGGACGCGGACCTCGGGATGTTCGGGGAAATATAAGCTATTTTTCCCTTGCGCGCGGGCATTTCCCATGTTATAATTCACGATGGCGCGGCGGCATGGAACCGCGCGCCCGCGTAAAGATTCACTACGCACCCGCGCGGACTCCGGGGCTCGTGCTCATTTGAGCTTCCTTCGGAGGTTGATGCGCGGGGTGGACAAAAACGAGGAGGTTTTTTTATGTCAGTTATTTCCATGAAGCAGCTCCTTGAGGCCGGCGTACATTACGGCCACCAAACCCGCCGCTGGAACCCGAAGATGAAGGAATACATCTTCACCGAGCGCAACGGCATCTACATCATTGATTTGCAGAAAACCGTCAAGAAGATCGACGAGGCGTACTATTTCGTGCG
>JAPXSN010000069.1:0-7075 GCA_033813015.1 Clostridia bacterium
GGCCATAGCCGAGCTCGAGGCGTGCTACCAGCTCGGCATCGAGGCCATCGTGACCGACCATCACATCCCCGGCGAAACCCTGCCCCGCTGTGAGGCGCTGCTCTTATCCGGCGCCGGGGACTATCCCAACAGGCACATCTGCGGCGCGGGGCTCGCCTTTAAGCTGGTTGAGGCCATGGCCGGCAGGCAGCGGGCGCTCGAATACGTTTCCCTCGCGGGCGTCGCCACCGTGGCGGACATTGTGCCGCTTTTCGGGGAAAACCGCGTGCTCGCGCACCTCGCCATCGAAGCCGTTCGCGCGCGGCGCTGCCCCAAGGGGCTGCTCGCGCTGCTCGCCGTGGCGGGCAAGGAGCTGGAGCGCACCGATGAGCGCGCCTTCGGCTTTGTGATCGGCCCCCGGCTCAACGCCGCGGGCAGGATCGAAGCCGCCGCGCACGCGGTGAACCTACTCATCGAGGAAGACCCCGATAAGCTCGCCGCCCTGGCGGAGCGCCTCAACGCCCTCAACGAGCAGAGGCGCGGCGAGGAAGCCGCCATCTATTCCTCCGCTTGCGCAGCCCTAGAGGCGGACGACCTTTGCGAAAGGCGTTCCATTGTGCTCTACGACCCCGCGTGGAACCCGGGCGTCGTGGGCGTGGCTGCGGGACGCGTGGCCGAAAAATACTTCCGGCCCACGGTGCTGCTTACGGGCGTCGGGGACGCGGTGGCGGGCTCCGCGCGCTCCATCCCCGGCGTGAATATACACGAGGCGCTCAGGGCTTGTGAGATGTACTTCACGCGTTTCGGCGGGCACGCCTTCGCCGCAGGCATGGCGCTCAGGGAAGAAAACGTCGTCCCCTTCCGGGAGGCGCTCGACGCGTACATCCGAAAAAACATTCCCGAGGACGCTTTTCTGCCGCGCGCGGAGTACGACAACGACGCGGATTTCTCCGAGCTCACGCGCGGCCTCACGCACGAGATCGAGCGGTTTGCTCCCTTCGGCGAGGGGAATGAGCCCGTGCTTTTTCGCACCGACGGCGCACGGGTCACAAGCCTGCGCACCATAGGCAACGGCGGCCATTTGGGCATGAAGCTGCAAAATTCCGCCCGGGAATTGCCGGCGGTCCTTTTTTCCGCCGGAGAACGCTTTAAAGAAATCAACGAAATGGACTCCTGCGACGTGCTCTGCACGCCCGAAATCAACGGCTACAACGGCGAGCTGCGGCTCAACGTGCGCGCGCTCCGCGCGGCTCCCCCGGCTGACCCGAAGGAGTATCTCGCGCGCAACGCGGCCAAATTCGCTGATGCATTATCGAAAAATATTCTGTATAATAGTACCTGTGCCGATTTTCCGTTTCGACGCGCGGACGCGGACGAACTGATTCCAAAGCTCGCGCGCGAGCGGGTTTCCGGCCTCGTCGTGCTGTGCTTCACGCGGCCGGGCGCAGAGCGCTTCCTCGCGCTTGCCGCGAGGGAGGGGCTTTACGGCCGCATGGATATCCGCTTTGGCGCCTGCAAAGGCGGGGCCGCTGCGTACAACGCGGCCGTGCTCGCGCCGGAGCTTTCCATGCTGGAACTTTTCCGCTATCGGACGCTTGTCGTCTGTGACGCGCCCATGGGCATGGGAGAAGCGCTTGCGGCGCTCGCCCCGAATGCCGAGCTTTTCTGCGGCGCGCCCGTGCAGGGCGACGCGGATGAGCTCGCACAAGCGCTTCGCGCGGACCGCGACACGCTCGCGAAGCTGTACCGGGCGCTGTGCCGCACACCGGGCGTTTTCTACAACCGCGAGGCCATGCGAGCGGCGCTCGTCAAGGCTTCGGGCGCGCGGGAGCGCGAGGCTGATTTCGCGCTGGGCGTGTTCGAGGAACTCGGCTTCGTGCGCGTCGGAGAGGACGGTGCGCGGCTTGTCAAGGACGCGCCGAGCCGCAGCCTCGGGGAGAGCCGTGCGTTCGCCGCGGCCAACGCCGTTTTTGAGATTTTCGATAGGCATCTGCGCTATTATAAGGAGGCTTGACATGGATCTTCGGAGCACCATACGCTCGATACCCGACTTCCCGAAAGAGGGCGTCCTGTTTCGGGATGTAACCACGCTCATCAAAAACCCCGCAGCGTACCGGGAGCTCATCGACGAGCTTGCCGCGGGGATAAAGGATCAAAACATCGACATCGTGGTCGGCCCGGAGGCGCGCGGCTTCGTGATTGGCTCCGCGCTCGCCTACGCGCTCGGCGCGGGCTTCGTGCTCGCCAGGAAGCCCGGCAAGCTGCCCTACAAGACCATCCGCCATGAATACGCGCTCGAATACGGTACGGATTCGCTCGAAATCCACGTCGACGCCATCGAACCGGGCCAGCGCGTAGTCGTTGTGGACGACTTGCTCGCCACCGGCGGCACGGCACTCGCGACCATACAGCTCGTAGAGCAGGCGGGCGGCGTTGTCGTCGCGGCACGCTTTGCCATAGAGCTTTCCGACCTCGGCGGCCGGGAAGCGCTTGCAGGTTACGATGTGGCGGCCGCTATCGTATATTGATAATATCCGGCTCTGCCGTGCGGAAGGAGGCGATTTTTATGGACGCATTGATCAACGCATGCGCCGCGCGCTTTAGCGACGCGGAGATGGCGCTGCTCAACCGTGCCATGGAGATCGCCGACCGGGCACACGAAAAGCAGAAGCGCGAGTCCGGTGAAGCGTACATCACGCACCCCAAGGCCGTGGCGCTGATGCTGCTTGAAATGGGCATGGATCCGAATACGGTCATCGCGGGGCTTCTCCACGATGTGGTCGAGGACGGCGAAAACATCACCGTAGACATACTTCGCCAGATGTTCGGCGACGACATCGCCGAGATGGTCGACGGCGTCACGAAACTGACCAAAACCGGCAAAAGCGATCTTCTGAGCCAGGAGGAGGCGCAGGCGGAGAATCTTCGAAAGATGTTTCTCGCCATCGCCAAGGATGTGCGCGTGGTCATCATCAAGCTGGCCGATCGCCTGCACAACATGCGCACACTTGAATACTGCACGCCCGAAAAGCGCTTCAGGAAGGCGCGCGAAACCCTCGACGTATACGCTCCGCTCGCGGATCGCTTCGGCATGGGCGCGATCAAGTGCGAATTGGAGGATCTGTGCTTCAAATACATCTGGCCCGACGAATTCAACCAGCTCAAAAAGCAGATTGAGCCCCAGCAGATTGAGCGCTTGCGCACGCTGGAGTCCGCCATAAGCACCATCAAGGCGCAGCTTGCGGAGGTCGGCATCGATGCGCAGATCAACGGCAGGCCGAAACACCTATACAGCATCTACAAAAAGGTCGAGCGGCAGAACCGCGAGCTCGAGGAGATCTACGACCTCATCGCCGTGCGCGTGATCGTCAACACCATCAACGACTGCTATGCAGCGCTGGGCATCATCCACGCCATCTGGCGGCCCGTGCCCGGCCGCTTCAAGGATTACATCGCGATGCCCAAAACGAACATGTACCGCTCGCTGCACACGACGCTGTTCTCGGAAACGGGCATGCCCTTCGAGGTGCAGATACGCACCTTCGAGATGCACCGCACGAGCGAATACGGCATCGCCGCGCACTGGATGTACAAGGAGGGCCGCGCCGAGCAGGATGACCTGGACGGCAAGCTCGCATGGCTGCGCGAGGCGCTGGAACTCGAAAACTATGCGGACAACACGCGCGAGTTCGTCGAGAATATCCGAAAGGATTTTTTCAGCGACTACGTCTATGTGCTGACTCCGCGCGGGCAGATCATCGACCTCGTGGCGGGCTCGACCCCGCTCGACTTCGCATACCGCATTCACTCCAATGTCGGCAACCACGCCCAGCACGCCAAGGTCAACGGCGCCATCGTGCGGCTCGACTATAAATTAAAGAACAACGACGTGGTGGAGATCGTCACAGCTCCCAACGCCGCGCCCAGTCGGGATTGGCTCAAGCTCGTCAAGACCCAGCAGGCCAAGGCGAAGATACGCCAGTGGTTCAAGAAGGCCAACCGCGAGGAGAACGTCGCCCGCGGCAAGGAAATGCTTTCGGACGCGGCCAAGCGCCAGGGCAGGCAGTTGGGCGAGCTGACCAAGAAGGAATACTGCGAGGATTTGCTTCGCCGCTTCAACATGGGCGACCTCGACGATGTGTACGCCGCCATCGGCTACGGCGGCATCACGACCGGTCAGGTGCTGCACAAGCTCATGGAACAGCTTCGCAAGGAGGAGCGCGCGGCGCAGCTTGCCGTCAAGCTTGAGCAGAAGGAGGAGCAGCGCGTTTCCGACGCCGTGCATAACCATGGCATCATCGTCAAGGGCGACCCGAATATGAGCGTGCGCTTCGCGCGCTGCTGCAGCCCGCTGCCCGGCGACCCCATCGTCGGCTACATCACGCGCGGGCGCGGCGTTTCCGTGCACAGGAGGGACTGCACCAACGTTGCGGACCTCATGCAGGCGAGCGAGCGCATGATCGATGTCGAGTGGGCGAGCACGGAGAAGGCTGCTTTCCCCGTAAGCATCCACATCACCTCGGACGAGCGCGCAGGGCTTCTGATGGATGTTTCGCAGCTCCTCTCCAACCTCAACATCAGCATACTCACAATGACGGCCAAGACCGTGAGCGATACCGTCACCGTCCAGATGAGTTTCAAGGTGACAGGCGCGGATCAGCTCAACAACATCATGAAGGGCATGAGGAAGGTGCGCGGCGTGCGCGAGGCGTATCGCCTCAATGTATAATACGGAGGAACCGGGATAGAATGAGGGCGGTCGTACAGCGCGTGAGCCGCGCGAAAGTCACCGTAGAGGGAAGGGTTTGCGGCGAGATCGGCCGCGGGTACATGGTCCTTTTAGGCATCGAGGAGAACGACGCGGAAGCCGACCTCGCGTACATCTGCGACAAGCTCACCGGCCTTCGCGTCTTCGAGGACGAGGCGGGCAAGATGAACCTCGCCGTCACGGACGTTGGGGGCAGCATCCTTTTGATTTCGCAGTTCACGCTTTACGGGGACGCTCGCAAGGGCAGGCGGCCGGGCTTCATCCGCGCCGCGCGGCCGGACAAGGCCATCCCCCTGTACGAAGAAGCCATATCGCGCCTTGGCCAAAGCGTATCTGTCGCGCACGGCGAATTTGGGGCGGATATGCAGGTGGAGCTTGTCAACGACGGCCCAGTGACCATTTTATTGGACAGCGAAAGGAACTTCTGATGGAACTCGTCACCCTGATCACAGGCCCCGTCGACGCCAACACATACATCCTTTTCGGCAAAAACGAGGGCGAGTGCCTGATCATCGACCCTTCCGACACGGACATGGTCGTTGAGGAGTTGGACAAGCACGGACTCACGCCCACGCACATCCTTTTGACGCACGGTCACTTCGACCACATCCTCTCGGTAGCGGACTTAAAGGAAAAGTACGGCGCGAAAGCCTGCATCCACGAGGCGGACGCGGACGCGCTCACGGGCGGCCGCATAAGCCTCAGCGCGCTCATGGGCATGGGCGTAAAGCGCTGCGCACCGGACATGCTGTTAAAAGGAGGCGAAACGCTCGACTGCGCGGGCTTTACGGTCAAAGTGCTGCACACGCCCGGCCACTCGAAGGGCTCGGTCTGCTATGTGCTCGAGCAGGAGCGCATCGTCTTTTCCGGCGACACGCTGTTTCATTTGAGCATCGGCCGCACGGATTTGCCCGGAGGGGACGCGGACGAACTGTATTCCTCCATCGCATACTGCCTGTTCCGCCTTGAGGGCGAATATGAGGTCTATCCCGGCCACATGGATAAGACCTCGCTCGACTACGAGCGGCAGCGCAACCCCTTTGTCAATCGCTGGAGCCCCGATACATGGTGAGGCTCTATACCGACCGCCCGAGCTACGCGAACGACATCGCCGACGAGGTGCGCCTGTTCGCCGGGCGAGAGGAGATCGTTCTTTCGGATGAGGAGCATTGCGACATATCGGTCACCCTAAGGGAGGACAACGGCCTGCGGCGCGCTTCGGCCAAAGCGAATCTCTTTGGAAAACACGCGCAATATGCGCTCGACTGCCCCGCCTGCACAGGCGGGGTGCTCGAAACAAAACGCCGGGAAAAGCGCGCGATGAAGATCGCCGCCTTTCGGGCGCTGCGCTCGATTTACGGCGTTTCACCGCCGTGGGGCTCGCTCACGGGCATTCGGCCCACGAGGCTTCTTCGGGAATTGATCGAGCGTGAGGGCGAGTCGGAAGCTTTGCGCATGATGGCGGAGGATTTCGACGTGATGCCCGACAAGCTTGCGCTCGCATCCGGCATCGTCGCGGTGCAGTCCCCCATACTCGCGAGCCTGACGGACGAGGTCGTTGATATCTATGTAAACATCCCATTCTGCCCGACCAAATGCCTGTACTGCTCCTTCCCCTCAAGTGTTCGCACGGAAAAGGACGACATGGGCGCGTATCTCGCGGCGCTCGAAAAAGATATTGCCCTCGGTGCAACGCTCCTTAACGAAAGCGGGCGCTCCGTCCGCGCGCTCTACATCGGCGGCGGCACGCCCACGGTGCTCACAGCCTTGGAGCTCGCGCGGCTCTGTGAAAGCCTGCGCAGGCATTACGGGGCTTTCGCAGGCGAGTTTACGCTCGAGGCGGGCAGGCCGGACAGCATCACGCGCGAAAAGCTCAACGTGATGCAGAATTTCGGCGTGACGCGCGTATCCGTCAACCCGCAGAGCATGAACGCGAAGACGCTCGCGCTCATAGGCAGGAGCCACGCGCCCGAGGACGTGGAGCGCGCCTTCTTTCTGGTGCGCGAGGCAGGGTTTACAAACGTCAACATGGACGTCATCGCGGGCCTGCCCGGCGAGGACGTGAAGGATATGGAAGTCACGCTGGAGCGGCTCGCGGCGCTTTCCCCCGAGAGTCTCACCGTGCATACGCTCGCGCTCAAAAGAACATCGCGCCTCGTGACGCAGGGCGTGACTTTCCCACTGCCGGAAGCGGCGGTGGCCGAGGAGATGGTGCGCCTCGGCGCGGCGGCCGCGCAAGCCCTCGGCATGCGGCCTTACTATATGTACCGCCAGAAGTTCATGAGCGGCAACCTCGAGAACGTCGGCTACGCGAAACCGGGCTATGAG
>JAPXSN010000070.1:0-7044 GCA_033813015.1 Clostridia bacterium
GTATAGCCGTCCTTCTTGGGATAGCCTTCCTTCTTCTGGCCGTCGCTGTAACGCGGCGCGTAGCCGTCCTTCTTCGGGTAGCCTTCCTTCTTTGCGCCGCCGCTGTAAGCGGGCTTGCCGCCGCGGAAGCCCGTGGGCGCCCCTCCCTTGTTTTCGGTACCGCCCGATTTTTTGTAATTATTGGGCATATATTCTCTCCTTATATCAAGCGCATGACCGCTTGCAGTATCTCTTCATCCGTGGCTTTTCTTGCGGCGAGGGCGCGAAGCTCGCCTTGCATCGCGTTGGCGAAGGCCGGGTCGCCGCAGCTCATGCTCCCCTCCGTGCAGCCGGAGTTGACGCAGCCCGCCCCGGCGCCGGCGAAGATGGCGGGCGCTTCGCGAAGACACATGCCCAGCATCGCCCACGCGAGGGCGCGTATCTCCCACTGCGCCCGGTTGCAGCAGCGAAGGGAGAAGAAGTGCAAAAGCTCCCTTGCGTTCATCGTGAACACCATGCGCGTTTCCGCGGCGTTGGGCAAAACGAAGCGCGCGTCCTCGGCCTTGAGACCCCGGCCGAGCCAATAGCGGTAGTACTCCTGCGCCGTTTCCATCTGCCGCGCGAACTCGGCCACGGCGTCCGGGCCCAGCTCCTCCACGGCGGGCGGCACAACGTAGCTCGCCTCCCCCTGCTTGACATAGCGCTGGCTCTGCACCGAAAAGCTCGCGATCCTGTGCCGCGTGATCTGCGCGAGCAGCGCGCGGGAAACCCCCTCGACCCCGAATGTGAACGATGCGTGCTCGAGCGGCGAGAGGTGGCCGAGCTTCATGAGCTTTTCGACGAACTGCGCGGCCTTGCCCTCCACGGCCCCGCGAAGCGCGAGTATGCCGCTGTCGCTGTAGCAGAGCCTGCCCGCGAGAGCGACGGTTTCCTGCGGCTCGGGCGTGTGGGAAAGGAGCCGGACTTCGAGCCTGGTCGCTGGCATAGTTTACCTCCCTGACGCGATGATGATGCGCATGAGCGCGGTGAGGCGCGCGTCCTGCCCCGTCAAATAAAGAAAGCCGAGCAGCGCCTCGAGGCCCGTGGCGGTGCGGTAATCGGAAATTTTCGCGTTCTTTGCGACCGTGCCAAGATGCGAGTTGCGTCCCCGCCGGTAGACCGAAAGCTCGTCCTCGCTCAGCTCCGCCTCTATGGCACGAAAGGCCGCTGCCTGCCCCGCCGCGCACACGAGCTTGGCGCTCATCACATGCAGTTCATGTACGCGCGCATCCTCGCGCTCGACGAGCAAAGTGCGCACATAAAGGTCATACACCGTATCCCCGATGTACGCGAGCGAGAGCGCCGGAGCCGTGCGCGGATCGCGCGCGACGCCCGGCGTCAGCGCGGCGTCTATGGTTTCCCGGAGGCCGGGCAAACTTCCCCTGAATTCTTCCATTGATGGTATTATAACCGCGGGGGTAAGCAATTGACAATTGACAATTGAAAATTGACAATCCGGGGGACGACAAATGCCCTTCGCTTTAACGGCGATGGGCGTTTTCGTCTGGCGTAGGGGCGGATATTATCCGTCCGCTGGTTTGGATGAAAGGAAAGGCGCCGCGCGCGCCCGAAAAAATCTTCCATTAGGGACTGTTCTTTTTTACAGATCAGGCTTATAATATATATTACTATCAATTTAACGAATGGCGCGATTTCATCGCGCATCGTATGAAAAACAATTACGGGAGGATGCTATGAAGCTGGACAAAACTGTGCAGCGGCTCGTCGACGGCTACGGGGCTTGGGCAAGCGACGCCGCGCTTTCCAACTGCCCGGGCGGCACGGGCCGGATGACGAAGGAGCTGTATCCCTACGAGGCGATGTTCTCGCCGATCAAGGTGAACCGCACCATTGTCAAGAACCGCCTCGTGATGGCGCCCATGGGCAACATCGACATGGCCGAGGAAACCGGCCGCCCCAACGACAAGATGATCCAGTATTTTGTCGCGCGTGCCAAGGGCGGCGTGGGGCTCATCACGACAGGTCTTATCCCCATCAGCCACGGCATTGACAACTCCGTCACCGAGCTCGGGCACCTTTCATATTTCCCGCGCATCGATAGAAGCCGCACCGCCTATGCGGGCTGGCGCGACCTCGCGCAGGGCGTGCACAGCTTCGGCGCGAAGATATTCGTGCAGCTTACGGCCGGCCTCGGCCGCGTGGGCAACCCGCAATGCCTCATCAACGAGCTGAAGTTTCCCGTGTCGGCCTCGATGAACCCGAATTTCTACATCCCGCAGATCCCATGCATGCCGCTCTCGGACGGCCAACTCAAAAGGATCATCAAAAATGCCGGCCAAGCTGCGGCGGACGCCAAGGCCGCGGGGCTCGACGGCGTATACCTGCATGGGCACGAAGGATATCTCTTAGAGCAGCTCACGAACCCCGCGTTCAACAGAAGGAAGCTGGGCAGATACGCGGACGTGCAGCGCTTCGGCACGGATCTAATTCAGGAAATCCGCCGCCGCGCAGGCCCGGATTACCCGGTGATGTACCGCATAGACATGTCCCTCGCGCTCAACGAAACCTACGGCAGGGAGATGGATGAAATCCCCTCGTTGAAAAAGTTTAAGAACGGTCGCACGATAGACGACACGCTCGCGTACATGAAGAACCTCGTCGCGGCCGGCGTGGATATGTTCGATGTGGATTTGGGCTGTTACGACAACTGGTGGCTGCCGCATCCCCCTGCGGGCATGCCCGCAGGCTGTTTCCTCGAAATCGCTGAAATCGCGAAGAATTACCTGAAAGAGAACAAAATACTCTCCAACGCGGGCGTAGAGGTGCCCATCGTCGCAGTGGGCAAGCTCGGCTATCCGGATATGGCGGAGAAGGCGCTGCGCGAGGGCATGGCGGATATGGTCATGCTCGGCCGCCCGCTGCTCGCCGACCCCGAATGGCCCAACAAGGCATACGCGGGCCGCGTGGAGGATATCCGCCCCTGCATCGGCTGCCAGGAGGGCTGCATCAACGAGTTTGTGGACGGCGGTCATCCGCAGTGCGCGGTCAACCCCAGGACGGCCTTCGAGCATCTTTATCCCGAAACACCCGCGAAGGCTGCGCTCAAAAAGAAAATCGCCGTCGTCGGCGCGGGCCCGGCGGGCATCGTCACAGCGCTCACGGCAGCCGCGCGCGGACATAAGGTGGAGCTCATCGAAAAGGGCCCCGCGGTCGGCGGCAGAGTCATCCCCGGCAGCCGTCCGCGCATCAAGTACGATGTGGACAACTACCGCCTCTACCTCGCGCGCGAAGTAGAAAAAGCGGCGGCGATGGGACAGATCAAGCTTCGCCTCAACACGGCGCTCACGGCCGAGGAACTAAAGGCCGCGGGCTACGACGCAATCGTCTTCGCCGTGGGCACGAAAAACTCCGTGCCGCCCATCCCCGGCATCGATAAAGTCAACTTCGTGCAGGCCGTGGACGCGCTCATGGACGATCCGCGCATCGAGGCAAAGAAGAAGGCCGTCGTCATCGGCGCAGGCGTAGTGGGCTGCGAAACGGCGTATTACCTCAAATACGAAAAGGGCATGGATGTGACGGTGGTTGAGATGCTGCCCTATATCATGGACGGCGTGTGCACCGCCAACCGCGGCCACCTTATTTATTACCTGAAGCGGGCAGGCGTCGCGCTCATCAACTGCGCGAAGGTTATGGGCTTTTCGGAGGGCAAGGTGAAGGTTTCGCGCAACGTCCACAAGAACGTGCCCAACCCCTACAATACATGGAGCCCCATCCTCCCCAAGAACATTGAAAACCCGCTCGCGCCCAAGCTCGGCGAGGAACTGAAAGAGGTCGAGCTTGAGGCCGACCTCGTGGTGCTCGCCACCGGCGGCAGGCCGGACGACGCGCTGTTCTTTGAGGCGCAGAAGCTGCACGCCGCCCCGGAGCTTTACAACATAGGCGACAGCTTCCACGCGGGCAAGGTGCACGAGGCCACGCGTTCGGCCTATGCCCTCGCGACGAAAATATAAGGAGGCGAAACCATGGCAATGACGCTTACGCCGGAGCAGCAATCCGTATTGGACGGCGCTCTGGGCGAAACCAAGGCGAAGGTCATGAAGACCCTCGTCATGTACGGCGAAACGTTCGGTGCGACCAAAATGGTTCCTGTTACGGGCGAGTTCGGCCACATCGTGACGAGCTTCGGCCTTTCGGTGATGAAGCCCGTGTATAAGCTCATGGACGAATTGATCGCGGGCGGCGCGCTCTCCGGGCAGAAGTTCAGCGCGGACCCGCGCCCGCTGGATAAAAACGTGCCCGCGGGCGCCTTGCAGAACCTCGTATTCAGGTTCATGTACGGCAAGCAGGAGGATTATGAAAAGCAGCTCGCGGAGCTCGGCATCCTCGATGAGGACGCCTTCACCTGCACCTGCTACATGGATGAGGTCGGCAATACGCCCGACGAGGGAGATGTCCTGAGCTGGGCCGAGAGCAGCGCGGTGGTCTACGCCAACAGCGTGCTCGGCGCTCGCTGCAACCGCAATTCGGGCATCATCGAGCTGTTCGGCAGCATCGTGGGCTGCGTGCCGTATTTTGGCCTTGTTACCGACGAGGGCCGCAGGGCGACATGGATCGTGGACGTAAAAACGACCGCGAAGCCCGAGGCGCAGGTTTTGGGCTCCGCCATAGGCATGAAGGTCATGGAGGATGTGCCCTATGTACGCGGGCTCGACAAATTCCTGGGCGACGAGCTCAACGACGAAGTCAAGGCATACCTCAAGGACTTCGGCGCGGCCACGGCATCCAACGGCGCGGTAGGGCTTTACCACATCGCGGGCATCACGCCCGAGGCAAAGGCGCAGGGCGAAGCCCTCATCGCGCAGGGCGCGAAAGTTTATACCATCGACGATGCGGAATTAAAGCGCGTACGGGATTCCTACCCCGTTATCTGGAAGAACCCGAGCGCGAAGCCCAAGCTTTGCTTTGTGGGCTGCCCGCACCTTTCGACGGGACAGCTCAGGCAATGGACGCGTGACATCGAAGCGGGTTTGAAGCAATCCGGCCGCGCGAAGGTCGCCGTCCCGACCGTGCTCACGACCGCGCCCGCGGTGAGAAAGGCGTTTGAAAAAACGCAGGAGGGAAAAAAGCTCGCCGCGATGGGCGTGGTGGTATCCTCCATCTGTCCGCTGATGTACATGAACAACCCGCTCTGCGGCAAGATGCCCGTCATCACGAGCTCAAACAAGCTCAGAACCTACACGAGCGCGCGCTATCATACCGATGCGGAAATACTCGCCTACATCACGAAGGGGGTGCTCCAATGAAGCAGTTCAAGGGACGCTGCGTGGTGCCCGGCATGGTGAAGGCCGAGGCGCTCGTCTCGCACCGCGGGTTCAACACGCTCGCGAGTTTCCAGAAAGCGCTGATGTTCAAGGATAAGGACGCCAAGTGCTCAGACCAAAATAACCCCGACCTCTACGGCAAGCCCATGCACAAAAAGGCGCTGTGCCTGCCGCAGACCATAGGCTCCACGACGGGCGGCATGGTGCTGTGCACCTCGGCCATGCTCGGCCAGCAGCCCGCGTGCCTGCTGTTTTCCAAGCCCATCGACTCGCTCGCCGCCGCGGGCGCGATACTGGCCTGCGTCTGGAGCGATTCGCCCATGCCCACGGTGGATAACCTCGGCGACGAGTTCCTCGAATTTGTCAAGACCGGCATGACCGTCAGCGTCGGCGAGGACGGAGTGGTGACGGTGGAATGATTGCGGGAGCAATCATTCCGCGGGGTAATTGACCATTGACAATGGACAATTGACAATCAGGTTTGGGTTCGACCGGTTTCCGTTTTAAGGCGGGAGCCGGTTTTATTCAGGCAATGGGGACAGCGCATGGGAAGGCAAATCGCGTTCTTTCAGACGTTGGGGACGGTTCTGCCCTGTTTCCCACGCCGCTGTTCCGGCATACCGGGAACCGTTTTTATAGTCCTTCTACCCCCATGCGCGCAAAACCGTCCCCCGTGGAGAGAAGCGGGCGGATCATATCCGCCCCTACAACGTTCCTCTCCGGGGACGGTTTTCGATGCAAGAGGGTGATGCGTGTGACGGCAAGCGCTGCCGTTTTGCGGAAGAGGGCCTGACGGAAGCCGCCGAGAACCGTCCCCGATGCTTCAAAAGGAAATTCCGGCGGGCAGATGAAAACGGCCTTCGCTTGTTAAAGCGAAGACCGTTCGACTTATGCCCGATTGTCAATTGGCCACCTCTAACAACCCCGCAAAAAAAGCGTCACGGGCAATTAAACAGCAAAGATGGGTAGGCGAAGGGATTTAACCGCTATTTGCGGCTAAATCCCTTCGCTCTCGGCCCTCACAGGGCCGAATTTTCCGGAAATGGACATGGCTATGCCATAGCTGGCTGCTGCCGACTCGCCTTGCGCGCCGCCTCCTCCGCCAACCGGTTCAGCGTGACCACTCGCCGGATGTTGTAGAGCAGGTTCAAAAGGGCAATTTCGAATGCTGCCCGCGGCATCCTTTTGCATCGGATGCTCGTTCCGCCCAGGGCTTTCACCATGTTTCCGAAAATATGCTCGATTCGGCACCGCCTCTGCGCCTTGACATGATTGTTCATGCGCTGTTCCTCGCTCAACGGATGGCCGCGCTCCGCCTTTTCGGATATCATGTTCTCTACGCCTTCCGGGACTTCCATGTGCGCATAACCCGCGTCGGCGTACAGAACCTTGTCATCCTTATCGACCAATTGCTCCGCGCCGTCCGCGTCGTGCGCCGATGCGGTCGTTACCGTATGATCCACAATCAGCTTGCTCTTTAAGTCGGCCTTCACATTGTTCTTATACCCAAAGTAAGACTGCTGTGCCTTCTTCGTCCATGTGGCGTCCAGATCGCGCTGCAGCAGCTTTTGCGGCTTGTCCTTCCACTCCTCGGGAACTTCGCCCTTCTTCGCCTTTTCGCGCTGTTCCGCCGTGTTCTTCCTTTTCGGCGCTTCAATAAACGTCGCGTCGATGATCCTTCCCTCCTGCGCGACATACCCTTTCGCGGTAAGTTCCCTGAAAAACATGCCGAACAGATCTTTAC
>JAPXSN010000071.1:0-6939 GCA_033813015.1 Clostridia bacterium
AGGCGCAAGAGCGCGCGCCGGTCGGCCGCGAGGAAAAACTTCACGCCATCTGCGCGGATGACATGCGAAACCTCGGCGACATGGTGGCCTCCCTCGATGCCGAACGCCTGTTCGCCTGTGCGCGGGGTCTGCTCGCGGCCGAAGAGGTGCTGGTGTTCGCCCACGACGGCACGAAGATCTTTGCGGACTATTTGTGCTACCGCCTTAACTTCCTGCGCGTCAAGGCCTCGAGCGTGAAGCTCGGGGACAGCGACACCGTGCAGACTGTGCTCGCGCGGCTCAAGAAAACGGATTATGTGATCCTGCTCTCCTTCCCGCCGTACCATTTGCCCATCTACAACGTGGCGAGCTTCTGCCGCTACCGCGGCACGCCCATCCTCTCCATTACGGACAGCCCTGATTCCCCGGCCGCCGCTCCGGACGCGGATGTATTCCTGTGTAAAACGGGCGCGCGGTACTACTACAACTCTCAGGTCGCGACGGCCTCGTTCATCAACATACTCACCTCCTGCATGGCCTCCGAGATGGGCGCACGCTTCGACGAGATACTCGCCTCCGAGCAGGATGTGAACGAATTCATGAGCAGCGACCACAACGCCGGCGGCGGCAAGTAAGCGCAGCGGATCATCCGATATTATCATTTATGAAAGGAACGGCCTAATCTCCGGGCAATCGCCCGGAAGGGACTGGAGGAAGCATGCTAAAGCTCTGGAAGAACTGCGACGTATTAGCGCCCGCACACCTCGGCAAACGGGACATCCTGATAATCGGGGATAAAATTCACCTCGTCGAAGCGGACCTTTCCCGGTGGGAAGGCTTGCCCGGCGTCGAAACGCTCGATCTTGGCGGCACGCTCGTGTGCCCCGGCCTCGTTGATATGCACGTCCATGTCACGGGCGGCGGCGGGGAGCAGGGTCCCGCTTCCCGTGTGCCGGAGGTCCGTCTCGGAGACCTCGTCCTCAACGGCGTGACCACGGTGCTCGGCCTGCTCGGGACAGACGGCGTATCCCGCAGTCTAGAAAACCTCTTATACAAATGCCGCGCGCTCGAGGAGGAGGGCGTCACGACCCGTATGCTCACGGGCTGCTACCGCCACCCGTCGCCGACGCTCACGGGTGACGTCATGCGCGACATAACGCTCATCGATAAGGTTGTCGGCGTAAAGCTGGCGCTTTCCGACCACAGGAGCTCGGGCGTCACGGCCGCAGAGCTCGCGCGCCTCGCGAGCGAAGCCCGCGTCGGCGGCATGCTTTCGGGCAAGCCCGGCATCGTGATACTGCACATGGGCAGCTCCAGGCGTCGACTCGCGCCGCTGTTCGAGGCGCTCGAAATCTGCGACGTGCCGCCTCAAAACTTCATACCTACGCACTGCTGCCGTACCCCGGAACTCGTCGCCGAAGCTGTGCGGTTCAATAAAATGGGCGGCACCATTGACTTCACCGCAGATTCAGTCGAAAGCGCTGCGGGCACGGCGGCGGCGCTGTGCAGCGCGCTCAGGCAGGGCGCCGACCCCGGCCGCGTCGTTATGTCGAGCGACGGCGGCGGCAGCATGCCCATGTTCGACGAAAGCGGGAACTGCGTGCGGCTCACCTACTCGACGCCGGCGACACTGCTCTTTGAGCTTCGCCGCATGGTTTCACGCGAAGGACTGCCGCTTGAAACGGCGCTTCGCTTCTTCACCGAAAATCCCGCGCGCGCGCTCGGCCTTGCTGGAATTAAGGGAACGCTTGCCCCGGGCGCGGACGCGGACCTTATCGCCCTCGACGACGGGCTTCATGTGAAGCATGTGCTCGCCCGCGGCAAACTCGCCGTCAAAGACGGCGTGCAGGTCATAAAGGGAAGGTTTGAGTGAAGGCGTAAATGCAAACACAAAAAATCAATAAAGCAAGGACAGGGTTTTGCGCCCTGTCCTTGTTTCCAAACACATTTAATATTTATCAAAACATCTTCTTTTTCGCGAAATAGACAGCCACAATCACAGTGATGACGACAGAAACGCCGATGATGGCGACGAAGCCGTACGGGTGATCCGCCAAAGGCATGCCGCTGCTTTGCACGTTCATGCCGTAGGCCGCAAAGATGATTGTGGGGATAGAGAGCACGATGGTCACGACAGCGAGGAACTTCATCACGATGTTGAGGTTGTTCGAGATGACCGACGCGAAGGAGTCCATCAGGTTGCTCAGGATGCCGCTGTAGATGTTGGCCATCTCGATGGCCTGCCGGTTCTCGACGATGACGTCCTCGAGAAGATCCGTATCCTCGGGATACTTCTTGATGCGATCGGACTTCAGCAGCTTCTCGAGCACGGTTTCATTGGAGCGAAGGGATGTCGTAAAATACACGAGGCTCTTCTCAAGCGCGAGCAGCGCGATCAGCTCGCTGTTTTTGGTGGAATCGTGCAGCTTCTGCTCCACGCTGTCGCTCTTTTTGTTGATGGAGCGAAGGTACTGCAGGTACAGCGACGCGTTGCGATAGAGTATCTGCAGGATAAAGCGCGTGCGGAAATTCGTGCGAAGTTCGCTCGAGCGCTTCTGCTTTATGGTGTAGAGGATGGGCGTTTCATGCAAGCAAACGGTAATGATGGCCTCCTTGGCAAGAATGATGCCAAGCGGCTCCGTAATATACGTTTCCTTATCCTTGTTGACCTCTATGGCGGGGATGTCGACGAGTATGAGGGTATAGTTTTCCTCGGTTTCGATGCGTGCTCGCTCCTCTTCGTCGAGCGCGGCGCGCAGGTCATCCGGATCGATGCAGTATTTCGACGAAACGGAGGCGAGCTCCTCTTCGTTGGGGTTGACGAGGGAGATCCAGCAGTCCTTCTCGGGTGCGGTCAGCTCCTTCATTTCGTCCACTTCGGTTTTGAAGATGCGAATCATAGGCGGCTACTCCTTTCACAATGCGCACATTGCGAAAGGCACAGCTCTCCCAACGTGCGTTTATTCCTTATTATGTTTTACGCAAGATCGTTCTGGGATGCTGTCCACCGACAACCACACTCCTTTCTCAGCCTATTCATTATAGGCGTGAAATCGCCGTTTGAAAAGAGGCAAGTTTCGACAAAGGCCTCCTTTCATAAAATATTCTGCAATCGCGTTGCGCGATCGTGCGAAAAAGCGAGGCGGCTTCCGCATAGGGGAGGCCGCCCATACTTTCGCAACCCGGCTTTACTCATTTTGTCGGCGTACTGCCGAAGTTAACAATCTTTGCAGTCGCAAAATATCGCGACCGTTTCATTGATGGCCTTTTCCTTGACCGCGCTGGCGGCAAGAAATTTTTGGGTCAGACACAGCAGGTGATCCAGATCGCGCATACAGCGGGCGTGCCGGATCTCGCAGCCGAGCCTATCCGCGATGACGCAGAACAGCCTCGCCTCGCATTCCGCGACTCGCTTCTGGCTGCAGGCAATGTCGTCCAGACAGCTCGCGCGGGTCGGCTTGCAGCCGCAACCAAATCTCGAGCCGCTTTCGTTGATGTCATTCATATCCGGTTCCATATACTATCATAATCCTTTCATGAGGTTGATGTATTATATAATATTATCCGTTTCATTCGGCTGTGCATGGCTTTCAAAAAACCGCGGAATGTCGCGGCGTGCGCCTATCCCGCTTGCGCGCGACACTGCATATTATATAAGCAGGAAAGGAGGTGTGTTTATGAGTAACCAGACATCCAATGACTACTATGCACAGCCTCAGTCGTGTGCGATCAGGAACCCATCCGGCCCGGAGCCGAAGGGTTTCCTGTGCGGCTGCTCGCTGCGGGTGCTCGCGTTTTTCGCGATCCTGCTTGCCGCGACGCTTGGTCTGATCTTCGGAGCCTTGTTCGCAGGTGTGATTTTTGCCGCGATTCCCGCGCTGATCATACTGGCGGTCGTATTTCTCGCCGCTATCGTAGGATTGGTGATCTTCAGGCTCTGCATGTGCTGCTATCGCAAGAGATGCAACTAAACCGATAATCTCTCTGCGTGATTCGCGCGCAGATTGATGAACAGGAGCCGTCCGAGCTTATGCCGGGCGGCCCTGCTAATTTATTTCAATGCTCCCCAAATAAAGCCTCCGAGAGCCGCGGCCCCGAAACCCCGCGGGCTTTTCGCAGCTCAGCGCGCCAAGTCGAGGAAATTTCCGTAGCCCTCCTCCTCCATCTCCTGCTTAGGGATGAAGCGAAGCGATGCGCTGTTGATGCAATATCGAAGGCCGCCCTTCTCGCGCGGACCGTCGTCGAACACATGGCCAAGGTGCGCATCCCCAACGCGGGAGCGCACCTCCGTGCGGATCATGCCGTGCGAGAGGTCGCGCCTCTCTTTTATGACATTGGGATCGATGGGACGGGAAAAGCTCGGCCAACCGCAGCCGGACTCGAATTTGGCGCATGAGGCGAAGAGCGGTTCGCCCGTTGTGACATCCACATAGATACCCGGCCCGTACCGGTCGAAGTACTCGTTGCGAAACGGCGGCTCCGTCGCTGCGCGCTGCGTGACCTCATACTGCATGGGCGTGAGGACGCCGCGCAAAGCCGCCTCATCCGGTTTTGCGTAGGCGGCGGAATTTACCCGGGCCTCGGCCGCACGAACGAACATCGACTGCGGGAGGTGACAGTATCCGCCCGGGTTCTTTTCGAGGTACTTCTGGTGGTATTCCTCGGCGGGATAGAAGTTTTCGAGCGGCTTTACCTCCACGGCAAGCGGCTTCGAGCAGCGCGCGCGAAGCTTTTCAAATTCGCGCTCAATGGCAGGCAGGTCCGCGCCGTCGGTATAATAGACACCCGTCCTGTACTGCGTGCCGACGTCGTGCCCCTGCCGGTTCAGGGAAGTCGGGTCTATGGCATCGAAGTAGAGGTTCAATAAAAATTCCAGCGGCACCTGCGCCGGGTCGTATTCGACGCGCACGGTTTCCGCGTGCCCTGTGTTTTCGCGGCACACCTGTTCGTAGCTCGGGCGCTCCGTGCGCCCGTTCGCGTAGCCGACCTCGGTCGCGCACACGCCGCGAATCGCCGCGATGTATTTTTCCATGCCCCAGAAGCATCCGCCCGCAAGATAGATTTCCGCCATACACACCTCGCATATTTCCGTTTTCAATAGAATTATCCAGCATTTGCCCCGTTGATTCAAGAGCGGATTTATCCGCGCCCCGCCCTGCCCGTTGCGCAATCCGCGGCAGCATACTATAATAAACGCAAGCGATTGCGGACACTCTCGCATATCGGACACAACAATCACAGAAATCGGAGAAACCTATGAAGCTAAACCAAGCGAACCTCGCCTCCCCATTCTGGCGGGAAAAGGGCTACATATTGCCCGCATTCGACCGGCGGAAGGTCATGGAAGCTACCGCGAAAAACCCCGAATGGCTGCACCTTGGCGCGGGAAATATATTCCGCGCATTCATCGCCAAGGTCATGCAGGATACCCTGGACAGGGGCCTTTCCAAAACCGGCATCATCGTCGCAGAGGGCTTCGATTACGAGATTATCGGCCGCGCCTACCGCGCCTTTGACAACCTCGCCGTCGCAGTGTCGCTTAGAGCGAGCGGTCAAATCGAAAAGACGATTGTGGGCAGCGTGACCGAATCGCTTGTGATGGACTCCCAAAGCCCGGACTGGACACGCATGGAGGAGATATTCGTCGCGCCCTCACTCAAGCTCGTGAGCTTCACCATCACCGAGAAAGGCTACAACCTCAGGGATGTGAACGGCGATTACTATCCCGCCGTGCGCGAGGACTTCAAGGCGGGACCGGAAAAGGCCGCAACCTACATCGGCAAGCTCGCGGCGCTGCTGTACGCTCGGTACCGCGCGGGCGCACTCCCCCTCGCGCTCGTGAGCATGGACAACTGCTCCCACAACGGGGACAGGCTGTACGCCGCGGTTTCGGATTATGCGAAGAACTGGGTCGGGGCCAAGCTCGCAGATGCGGGCTTCCTGCCCTACATCACGGGCGGGGAGAAGGTTTCCTTCCCCTGGAGCGCCATCGATAAAATAACCCCCCGCCCGGATGAATCCGTCATGCGCAGTCTCGAGGCGGATGGGCTCGAGGACGTTTCCCCCGTCGTCACCTCGAAAAAAACCTTCGTCGCACCCTTCGTCAACGCGGAGGAGGCGCAGTACCTTGTCGTGGAGGACAGCTTCCCAAACGGCCGACCCGCTTTCGTAGGCGAAGGCGTGTATTTTGCGGACAGGGAAACCGTCGACCGATTCGAGAAAATGAAGGTCTGTACCTGCCTGAACCCGCTGCATACCTGCCTTGCGGTATTCGGCTGTCTGCTCGGATACAAGCTCATCAGCGCAGAGATGAGCGACCCGCAGCTCAGGTCGCTTGTGTCGCGCATCGCCTACGACGAATCCATGCCGGTCGTAACCGACCCGAAGATCGTGCGCCCGGAGGATTTCGTAGCTACCGTGCTCAACGTGCGCTTTCCAAACCCCTATAATCCGGATTCGCCGCAGCGCATCGCCACGGACACATCGCAAAAGCTCGGTATCCGCTTCGGAGAGACCATCAAAGCGTATCTCGCGAGCGATTCGCTCGACGTGAAGCACCTCAAATACATCCCGCTTGTGCTTGCGGGGTGGTGTCGCTACCTCATGGCCTTGGACGACGCGGGGCAACCCTTCGAGCCGAGTCCCGACCCCATGCTCGAGGAGGTTTCTGCCCATGTAAAAAGCATCCGGCTTGGCGAAGATCGGGATTTTCACGCGGAGCTCTCGCCCATCCTCTCGAACGCAGAAATATTCGGCGTCGACCTCTATGAGGCAGGCCTCGGAAAAAAGGTCGAAGAATATTTCCGTCTGCTCGTTCGCGGGCCGGGCGCGGTGCGAAGGACGCTTGAGGAGATCGTGGGTAATTGACAATTGACAATTGGCCACCTCTAAAAACCCAGTGATAGGACGAGGAATTTTAGCGCGTAAGCGCAAGAATTCCTCGTTTAAATATGGTAGAAT
>JAPXSN010000072.1:0-6794 GCA_033813015.1 Clostridia bacterium
ATTCTGCCTTATGTGGACGATATGTGCGCGGCTGTTTCTTCGTACAAAAAACGCCTCGCGAAAAACGAGACGAAAAGAGATCATCGCTCATCTTCCGGCTATGCCGCGGGATTTGGCACCTTGCGCTCTCGCGCAGGTTGCCGGGTTTCACAGGGCCCGTCCCCTCAACCGCTCTTGATAAGGCTTTATTCAGTTGTCATGAGGTATGCTAACACAAAGCCGCGGGTTCGTCAAGACCCGCGGCCGCGTGTATGGGAAAAGTCGATTGCCCGATTGACTACGATCAATAGTACGTATAACTGGAGAACGCGTCGGCGAGCGAGGCGCCCAGCGCGGCGAATATGATGGACAGCACGATGGTAAGGCAGATGCTCACAAGCATCCAGATGAGGATCGCGCGGGAAAGGTTCTTGCGGTTCTCGTTGACGTTGCTGCCGAATGCCCACACGAGGCTGCAGATGAAGCCTGCGAGGGGGAGCGCGAGCACGAACATCATCCAGAAATACTCGCCCGTGCGCATCGGTGCGGTGAGCGGGTTGACGGCGGGGACACTCTGGTACATGGGCGGGGGGGGCGCATAGCTCGTCTGGTAGGTCTGCACGGGCGGCTGGGGATTAACGGGGGCGGCGTTTTCGACATTCGCTCCGCAGCCGGCGCAGAAACGGGTCCCGTTCGGGTTGGCGGTGCCGCAGTTTGGGCAATTCATACAGAAACCTCCTTGCTGTTTTACCTAGTATATCATATTCTGTCGGAATACGGAAGCGGTTGTGGACAGCGCTGCGCCCGTGATATATAATTATAATGTGTTCATATGATAATATCGAAAGGGTTGGCGTTATGGATAAAAAACGGCTTGTCCTGATCTTCATTACTGTCCTGCTCGCCTCAGCGCTTGCACTTGCGCCGGGGTTGAGCATTGCCGACGCGGGGGATTTTTCAGGCGGCGGCGATTATGGCGGAGGCGGCAGCGACTGGGGCGGCGGCTCGGATTGGGGCGATTCGGACTGGAGCAGCGGCTCCACCAATTGGGGCAGCAGCAGCTATACGGATACGGATGGCATCTCTTCGGGCGGAGGCGGAGGCTTCGTCTTTGCCGTACTCGTCATCATCGTGCTGGTAATCATCTTCAGCAAGAAGAACAAGACCGGCTCGCAGCCTACGGTACCCGGCGCGGCGCGGACCGTGCTGCCCATGACCATCGCGCAGCTCAAGGAAATGGATCCGCAGTTCTCCGAGGAAGCCTTGAAGGAGAAGATCGCGAATCTCTACATCAAGATGCAGGCCGCTTGGCAGGAGAAGAAGTGGGAGCCTATGCGCGCGAGCCTTTCCGATGCGCTGTTCAACCAGATGAAGAGTGGCGTGGATGCGAAGATTCGCAATCGCCAGACCAACTTTGTCGAGCGCATCGCCATACTCGGCGTGGAGCTTTCGGGCTTTGGGCGGGATGAGGAGCACGACATTGTGACGGCCGTCCTGCAGACGCGCATCGTGGACTATACGCTCGACGACGCGACCGGCAACCTCATAAGCGGTTCCCGCACCGCCGAGAAGTTCATGACCTACGAATGGACCCTGATCCGCACCAAGGGCGCGAAGACCTTCGTTTCCGGAGCGGATGACACCAAGCATTGCCCGAACTGCGGCGCGCCGCTCGACCTCAACCACACAGCCAAGTGCGACTACTGCGGCGCCATCATCAAGGCGGCCGAGTACGACTGGGTGCTCAACAACATCAAGGGCATTTCGCAGAGGACGGTCGGGAAGTAATTGACATTCGAGAATTGACAATCAAACGAATAAAATGCCCTTCGCTTAACGGCGAGGGGCGTTTTTTTCATCCATTGTAGGGGCGGATATTATGTCAAGCCGCGGGTGGAAATTCTTGTTTCTACTTGACGTTGGGGACGGTTCTGCCTTATTCCCCGCGATGCTGTTCCGGCATGCCGATACCCTTTTGAGGACTCCAACACCCTCATACGCGCAAAACCGTCCCCCACCGAATTTGAGAAACCCGTTTATCGCCCTGCTCCCGCCTGCCCCTTCGCCTTCTCCCTGCGGAAGATCACATGCTTTTGTATGAGGTAGTTAAATGCGAAAAGCGAAAGGTCAACGATCAGCTTTGCGAGTAAATTGCCGAATCCCGCCCTCGCGAGCAGGGATACTGCGGATGAGCCAACGAGCAGCGAGAACCCGACGAGCGCGGCGTAGGCGGCGGCGCTCGCGGCGCTCGGGCGCGTGCGGAAAACCGCGCGGCAGTTGAGCCAATAGTTGAGCACGGCGCTGATGGATTTGGATAGTGCAAAGCACAGCGCAACATCGAGCGAAAGCGTCGCGAGCAGAAGATACAGCGCATAATCGACGGCCGTGCTGACCAAAGAGGACGCCATATATTTAATTACCCGGGAAAACACGTGCAGCCCGTCGCGCACGGCGTGGAAGTGCGTGGATTTGTTGCCGTCGATGTAGATTGTGTCTATCTTTACCTCAAAAAAGTCCGCCTTCCATGCGGGCAGGGCTAGGAGCATGTTCATTTCATATTCGTAGCGCTCGCCCGCGAGTTCGGTTAGCTGCGGGAAAAGACTCCGCGGCAGACCGCGAAGGCCTGTTTGCGTATCCGTGATGCGAAGGCCGGTGCTCGAGCGGAAAACGAAGCGTGTGATGGTGTTGCCCGTGCGAGAGCGCAAAGGCATCTTCGAGAAATCCCGCGCACCCAGGATGAGCGCTTCCGGCCGTTGTGCCATGGCATCTGCGATGCGCGCGATGTCTTCGGGCGCGTGCTGGCCGTCCGCATCGGCGCTCACGGCGCCGGGGATAGCCTCGTCGAGCTTCGCGAGGTAAGCGAGGCCCGTTTTAAGCGCGGTCCCCTTGCCGAGATTCACGCCGTGGCGCAGCACCACGGCGCCCGTTGCCGCTGCGCGCGCGAAGATTTCCGCGCAGCCAGGCCGGATGCTGCCGTCATCCACGATGAGTACAGGGAAGCGTCCCTCGAGCGCTTCGGCAAGGGCGACGAGCTTTTCGTCCGGCTCATAGGCCGGTATCAGTACCCAAGGCTTAATGGAAACTTCCTCCTCGTGCGGCGCGTTGATATTCCCCGCAATGATTATACTATTATTTGCGGCGGCGCAAAGGGGTCAATCCAAAATTTACTTTTTTGTCAAAAAAGGTTATTGCGCTCGCCATATCGACAGAGTATCCTTACCTTTGGGTCGGTGAGCCCGCGGAAAGGAATGACCTATGAAGGCAAAAGCCTTTTTGATTGTATTGCGCGATGCTTTGTTGTTCGGCGCTCTGCTCGTCTCCTTCGCGCTGTTCCATCATGTATTGCCGAAGAGCTACGATCCCATCCAAACCATAATACGGCCTTCCCCCGCAGCCACCGCCGGGGACGACGCCGGCAAGGGCGTGGACAACCCCGCGCAGCCGGAAGCGTCGCCCGCGCCGGCCCCGGGCGACTTCAGCGCCGTCTTCCCGGCTTATGACACCGGAGAAAACGCCGCTTACAGCTACCAGACCGACGACCTACGCATCGCCGTAAGCTTTGTGCAGGAAAACGACATCGCCTATTTTGTGGCCGATGTGTGGGTCAGGAACATCGAGCTGTTCCGAACCTCCTTCGCGGGCGGGGAGTTTAGCACCGGCATTACGGAAACCGTGCGGCGCATGGCCAAAGATGCGGGCGCGATGCTCGCGGTTTCGGGTGACTTCTGCGGTGCGCACAAGACCGGCGCGGTCATCCGCAACGGCGTGCTCTACCGCGAGGATGCCGGAGATCAGGACATCTGCGTGCTCTACTACGACGGCACGATGAAGGTTTACGCTGCGGACGAGTTTTCCGTCGACGAGGCCGTCATGGGCGGCGCGTGGCAGGCGTGGAGCTTCGGACCGTCTTTGTTGGACGACGGGCAAGCGCTCACGATGTTCAGCCGCAACCGCATATCGGGAAAGAACCCGCGCTGCGCCATAGGCTACTACGAGCCGGGGCACTACTGCCTCGTCGTCGTGGACGGTCGGCAGGACGGCTATTCCGAGGGCATGACGCTCGAGGAGCTTTCCGCCCTGTTCGCCAAACTCGGCTGCGAGGAGGCGTACAACCTCGATGGCGGCGCAACGGCCATGATGGTATACAACGACGACATCATCTCCAGCCCCTCGGGCGGCGGGCGCGCGTCGAGCGACATCATCTGCTTTTTAAGGGAGGGCGAGTGACATGAAGTGGGACCATCTCTGGCGCTTTCTCACGCACGCGACCATTCTGCTCGCGGCGCTGTTCCTGACGCTGTTCGTGCTCGACCAGTACAATCCCTCTATGGATTTCCTTTCGAGCGACGTTTCTAAGCTGTATCTGGTCGGCTTCGCGCTGTGTGCCTTTGTTTCCTCGATCATTACTGCGATCCGCCAGTTCCGGGCGCGGCGGGATGGGGAAGAGAAGCATCGCGGATGAACATAACAGCCGCTATATGACTGCCCACAGCAAACAACATGGCCTGCGAACGCGCATTCCTCGACAATCCCCGCCGCGTGAAGCGGCCTTTTTCATTCCGGCATCATTTCTTATCGTCGTCATACAGCAACGCCCCGCCGAGCATGCCCGCGTCATTGCCAAGGACCGCGGGCACGATGCGCGCGTGCTCGCGGTAGAAGCTCTTGCGCCGGGTCTTTTCGCGCACGGGCGCAAAGAGAAATTCTCCCGCGCCGCTCAGGCCGCCGCCGAGTGCGATGACCTCGGGGTCGAGTATGTTAATCAGCGAGGCTGCGGCGGAGCTTAAAGCGTCCGTATAGCGGTCGAACACGGCAAGGGCGACCGCGTCGCCCGCACGCGCGCAGTCCACGACGAGCTTGGCGTCGATGCGCGCAAGGATATTTTCCGCCCGTTCGTTGAGCATGCTTTCGGGATGCGCCTTTGCCGCCTCCCGCCCCTCGCGCACGAGCGCCGATGCCGCGCAGCGCGTTTCCGCGCAGCCGCGCACGCCGCAGGTGCAAAGCTCCCCGCTCATATCGAGTATGGAGTGGCCCATTTCGCACCCGTTGCCCATGCCGCCGCGCCAGAGCCTGCCGTTGATGATGATGCCGCCGCCAAGCCCCGTGCCGAGTGTGAGCAGCACCGCGCACTGCGCGCCGACGAACGCGCCCGCGTGCAGCTCCGCGAGGGCCGCGAGGTCCGCGTCGTTGCCCAAGAGCACCGGCGCATCGGGGAAGCGCTCCTGCACGAGCGCGCGCAGCGGGAAGTCGTGGAAGCCGAGGTTGTAGGCGTTGATGACGCGTTCCCGTGCGCGGTCTATGCTGCCCGGCACCGCGAGGCCTATGCTTTCGAGCGCGCCGCGGCCGATGCCCTCGGTGAGTTTTCCCGCCATGCGCGCGACGAGCGCGGGCACCTCCTCCGGCCTGCCCTGCGGGAAGGGCTCGTCCGCGCGTTTGATGAGGTTGAGCTCCGCGTCGTACAGTCCGCCCGCGATGTGCGAGCCGCCGATGTCGAATCCGGCGTTGAACATATCATTCCCGTCCTTCCAGCAGGATCTGCGCTCTGCGCGTGAAATCGCCCGAGGTATCGTACCCCATGCGTTTGAGCAAAAAGTTGCGCGCCGCGACCTCCACGACCACGGCGAGGTTACGGCCGGGGCTGACGGGCAGTATGGTTTCGGGCACGCGCACGCCGAGTATTTCCGTCGTGCTCTGCGCGCCAAGCCGGTTGTATTCGCGTTCCGCCTGCCAGAGCTCGAGGTCTATCACGAGATCCACGGATTTTTCCTCGAGCACCGCGCCCACGCCAAAAAGGTAGCGCACGTCCACGATGCCGATGCCGCGCACCTCTATGAGACAGCGCGTGGCGTCCGGCGCACGGCCCACGAGCCGGTTTTTCGTGACGCGCGTGATCTCAACCACGTCGTCCGCAACGAGGCGGTGGCCGAGCTTGATCATCTCGAGCGCGGTTTCGCTCTTGCCAAGACCGCTCACGCCGCGGAGCAGGATGCCCACGCCTGAAACGTCGAGCATCACGCCGTGGATGAGCGCACTCGGCGCGAGCTTGCGCGAAAGGTAGTTGGTGATGCGGTGGCCGATGTCGTCCGTGAGCGCTTCCGAGAGAAATACGGGCGTGGCGTATTTTTCCGCGCAGTCGGTGAGAGCTTGGGGAGGCATGTTGTTGCGCGCGCACACCACACAGGGGATGCCGTAAGCCATGAAGCGGTCGAGCCGTTCATAAGCCTCCTCGTAGCTCATGCCGTAGAGGTAGTGCATTTCGCTGTTGCCCAATAATTGCACGCGACTGTGGGCGAAATGGATGTAATACCCCGCAAGCTGCAGACCAGGACGGCCTATTTCGCCCGTTTCGAACACCGCTTCGCCAGAGCCCTGCACGAGCACGCGCATCTCGAGCGCTTCCGCGAAGCGTTCGACCTTGATGGATATGCTCTCAGCCATCGCGTCTTCCTTTCAATACGATGTCGTCTATAAACCACGCCGCGCCGTCGTCCTCGCAGCGGGGAGCGATCACGTCCGCGGCCTCGAGCGCATCCTTATGCGCGTCTGCGACCGCGCAGCCGGTACCCGCCCAGCGAATCATCTCCACGTCGAGCAAATTGTCCCCCATCGCGGCGACCTCGTCACGCGAAACGCCCATATGTTGTGCAACCCATTCAAGCGCGCTTCCCTTATGCGCGCGGGGGTCGTTGAACTCGATAAAGCCGTCCTTTGAGCCGGATACCTTGAAGCGCCCCGCGTAGCGATTCTGAAGCAGGGGGATCAGTTCCTCGGCGCGCTCCTTCCCGGTGATGAAGAGGACCTTGGGCACGTTCTCC
>JAPXSN010000073.1:0-6738 GCA_033813015.1 Clostridia bacterium
TAGTATCTTTAAGTTAGGGAAACGGGGCTCGCCGGGGCGGATACGCGCGAGGAAGCGCGCATCATCTCGGTCGCGGATGCATTCGACGCTATGACCTCCAACCGACTTTACCGGGACAACCTCACCTTCGACTACGCGGTGAACCAGCTTGTTACCGGCAAGGGGGGCCAGTTTGACCCCGATGCCGCGGGAGCGTTCCTTGAGGTGCTCAAGGATTACGACACACTCAAGCAGGAGGTCGCCTGGACCTTCGGCGAACAAACAGAGGAGCAGACGCTATGAAGAAGAACAAGACAAAAGCCTATTTCGACACGCCGGACTATCATGAATTGGGGAGCGCGCTCCAGGGATTCGCGCCCTTCGGCGCCGCACCCGCCGTCACATGGTACGACCGCGCGGGCAAGGAGCAGAGCAAAACCTACGCCGAGCTCGTGCATGACGCGGCGGCGTTCGCCGCGGCGCTCGCACGAAACGGCCTCGCGGGAAACCATGCGGCAATCGCTCTGGACAATAGCTATGAATGGCTCTGGGTGTTCTTCGGCATCACGGCTGCGGGCGGCGTCGCCGTGCTCGTGGATGTCGAGCAGCCGGAGGATATTCTGGTTTCGATGATCAAGGGCGCCGACGCGAAACTTGCGGTGATTTCCGCCACCATCGCGCCCCTCGTGCGCGACAGGCTCGTTCGCGAGGGCGTGCGTGTCGTGATTGTGGGCGGCGGGAACGAGCGCGAAACGCTCGATAGCTTTACCGCGCGCAATCCCGAGCGGGATGAGGAAAACCTCAGGGCGCTCGCCGCAAAGCTGCCTTCACCGGAGGATGTGGCGGTCATCGCGTTCACTTCGGGCACGTCGAGCCAGCCAAAGCCCGTCATGCTCACGCAAAAGGGCATCACGCGCAATGCCTACGGCTCCATCTCCATGGTCAAGCCTACGCCGCGCGTGTTCTCGTCGCTGCCGCTCTATCATACCTACGGGCTGACCTGCGGCGCGCTGTGCATCCTGTTTGCCGGAAGCAATCTCGGCTTGTGCGGGGACATCAAACGCATGTCGCGCGACTTTGTGTTGTTCGACGCGGAAATCCTCATGGCCGTGCCCCTCGTGGTGGAGATGATCTATCGCCGCCTCACGCACGGCATGGAAGCCAAGGGCTACAAGCGCGTGCTCGACGGAGCGCTCGCGCGCTACGGCATACTCAAGGCGTTCGGCCTCGCGCGGCCCATGAAGTGGCTCGTCAAGGCCAAGGAAAAGGGCGTGGGCAAGCTCGCCACCATCGTCTGCGGCGGCGCGCACCTCGCGCATTCCGTGGCGGATAATATGTATGCTTTCGGCATCCTCGTGCTCGAGGGCTACGGCATCACGGAGTGCTCGCCCCTGGTGAGCGTCAACCGCGCCTGCTGTTACGAGCCGCACAGCGCCGGGCTCCTGCTGCCGGGCTACGAGCTGAAATTCGACAACGAGGAAATCCTGCTTCGCGGCGAAATGCTCATGAAGGGCTATTATAAGGACTCCGAGGCGACCGCGGAGGCGTTCGACGATGGGTGGTTCAAGACCGGGGATATGGGCTATATGAGCCCGGATGGCTTTTTATACATCACCGGCCGGATAAAGAACCTCATTGTGCTCAAGAACGGCAAGAAAATCGCGCCGGAGGAGATTGAGAGCTACCTTGCCGATGTGCCGTTAATCCGCGAGGTCATCGCCCACGGCGCGCCCTCGGGGGAATCGGCGGATGACGTGCGCGTCGCCGTGACCATCTACCCCGACCCGGACGCGACGCAGGGCATGAGCTCCTACGAGGTGCTCGAGCGGCTGCAGCGGCATGTGGATGAGATCAACGCCAAGCTCCCCACATACAAACAAATCCAGATGGTAAACCTCAGCTCAGGCGAGTTCGAAAAGACCTCGAGCCGGAAGATTAAGCGATAACGGAGGATAAGGCGTTGCTAGAGCTTGTTTCGAACATCATATACAGCATCACGGGCAAGAAGGATATCACGCTCGATACCGACCTTGTGAAGGACCTGGAGCTGACCAGCTTCGACATCATGAACCTGATCTGCGCCTTCGAGGAGCGTTTCGATACCACCATACCCACGCGCGATGTGTGGAATATCCACTATGTGAGCGATATACTCGAGTATATGCGAAAGAGGGGCATTACCGATTCGTGAAGGCATACGACGGCGGGCGCTTCCTAGTCTATCTGAGTGACGGGTACGACGGGCAGAACGGCGTTGCGCTGCTGATGGAATCCGCGCGGCGCTTTTGCGCGGCGCGCGGCATCGTCTGCCCCGGCGAGGAAACGCTGCTCAAGACCCCGGGCGGCAAGCCGTATTTTGATTTTCCCGGCGCGCCGCGCTTTTCGGTGAGCCACAGCGGCGGCATATGGGGCTGCGCGCTCTCGCAGGAACGAGTCGGTTTCGACATTGAGCGCGCGAAGGCACGCGAATGGCACTCCATCGCCGCGCGCTTTTTCCATCCGCACGAGCGCGATTACGCGCTTGCGGGCGGCGAAGCCGCCTTCTTTTCCCTCTGGACCGCCAAGGAGAGCTACGTTAAATACCTCGGCATCGGCATTGACGAAAGTTTTGCCTCATTCTGCCTCGCGCGCGGCGGCGAAATAAACGGGGATACGCTGGGCGTCTGCTTCTCGCGGCCGCCCGTGCCTGAGGAGTATTACGCCTGCGTATGCACGGCGGCAGAGCATGCGGAAATCCTCAACGCATATCAACACATCAGCGCGGCGCAGCCGATGGGGAACGGATAATTATCATTCTTCAACTACCCCCGCAACATATCGCATGATCTCGTCCGCGATGTCCACGCCCGTGGCCGCGCTGAGACCCGCGAAGTGCGCGTTGGAATTGACCTCGCACAGCAGCGGGCCGTTTTTGCCGAACAGCAGGTCCACGCCCGCGAAGTCGAGGTTGAGCGCGGCGCACGCGGTTTGGGCGACGCGAAGCTCGTCTGCGTCCGGACTGTAGGCGATCGCCCTGCCGCCCTGCGCGACGTTCGCGCGGAAGTCGCCCGAATGGTTCTCGCGCACGACGGCGGCGACGCAGCGGCCGCTCACCATGTAGAGCCGCGCGTCGCGTGCGAAGGAGCTTTCGACGAATTCCTGCGCGACGACGGGGCTGCCCGCGGTCTTTTCAAGCAGCGCGCGCGCCTCGGCAATATCCCGCGCGAGGTACACCTGCTGCCCGAAAGAGCCGAAGCATTCCTTGATGACGAAGGGGAAGCCGAGATAATTTGCGATGCTTTCGAGGAACGCTTTGTCCGTATATCCCACGCGGGGGAAGGTCAGCGGCACGAGCGCAGTCTTGGGCATGGGGACTTTGCCTGCGAGAGATATGTGCGTGAGCGCCTTGTCGTCGCATGCTTCTATGGCTGAGGCGGGATTGAACAGGCGCATGCCGCGCGCCTCGAGCAGCCGTGCGAGCCGCACATCCTTATCCCAAAACACGGCGAATGCCGGGAGGGCTTCCCCGCTCAGGAGAACGTTGTTGGCCGCGTCCGTCATCAATTCTATGTTCGTGCGCCGCGCAAGCGCGAGGCCATGCCGCGCTGCGCGCGAAGAAAGCGCCTCGTAGAGCGCGTCGAACTTGTCGCTGACTAAAAAGCCGTTGGTGATGAGATACCCTTTCTTTGCCATAGCGAAATGATAGCACAGCCATCCGCTGAAAACAAGGCGCATTGACGCGGGGGCGCGGCCGCGGTATCATGGGTGTAATACTAATTCCAAACATGAATGCATCGTCGCGGCGGGTCTTTTCGCGCAGGGCGGTGTTGCCTAGTATAATTCACGAAGGAGCAAGAATATGTTCGGCAGCAAAAAAGCGCAAGGCAATTTGCCCGCAGAGAATATCGAAAAAAAGGATTCCGCCGGAATCGACATATGCCGTGTGCCCGCTATCGCGTATTACGGCCGCCGCAGGCACATCGACACGAAGAAGGCCAACAACGGCGCGCAGATACGCGCCTTTTGGGAGGAGTGCCGCGAGGATGGCACGCTGGACAGGCTCCGGGCGCTCGCCTTGACCGACGCGCAGCGGTTCACGGCCGCCTGCACCAATTTTGAAACGCGCGCTTACGATTACTGGATCGTTGTCGAACCCGATCCCGGCGCGGAGCCGCCCGAGGACTTCGAGCGCCTCGAGGTCGGGGAAAGACAGTGCGCTGTCTTCCCATGCGAGGGACCCGCGCATGAGGCGGTCTCAAAGCAATGGCACTACATCTACAACACGTGGTTCCCCCGGGCGAAGTACGGTTACGATGCCGCGCAGGGGGTCGAAATCGAAAACTATCCCTTCGGCGACATGGATTCACCGGATTATCGCTGCGAAATACTCGTGCCCGTGAAACCCGCTCAGACGCCCGAGTTGCCCCGGCGGCGCGATACCACGCTCGTGGTTCTCTTCGTGGCCGTCGGCGCGGTGGCGGGTATTCTGCTGGCCCGCTCATCCGACAATGCGCTCCTGTTCGCCGCTGTCGGCGGCGCGGCGGCTTACTTCATTTACGCTTATATCTCAAAACGCCGGGAGGAAATCAAAAAGAAGCGCGATGAAGAGAAGGACGAGGATAATTGACAATCAAATTGATTCGCAACGCCTTTTGCTTTAACGGCGGAGGGCGTTTTTATCGAGATGGCGAATTGATGTATGGGTGAAGAGCCGGACCCCCTAAGCATCATCGACCTTAAAAAGACGCGACATATGCCCGAAATCCGCAACTTGCGCGCCGAAAAGCCGCAAGGCGGGCAAAATGCGTATTTCAATTCATGCTCCGGGAATGTTATAATGAATTGGCAGGAAACGTAAACTTCACGGGAGGAATGATGCGCAGGGTTTGCATTTTTGCGGCTTCGTCCGCTACGCTGGATCGGGTTTATACGGATGCGGCGTTCGAGCTTGGCCAACTGCTCGCGCAAAACGGCTTGGCTTTGGTGTTCGGCGGCGGCCGTACGGGTCTGATGGGCGCGTGTGCGCGGGGCGTCAAGAGCCGCGGCGGCTCTGTGACCGGCGTCATCCCCGAAAAGCTCAACGTGCCGGGCATCGCCTATGAGGGTTGCGACGAGCTCCTTGTCACCGCGGACATGCACGAGCGAAAGGCGACCATGGAGCGCATCAGCGGGGCGTTTATCGCGCTGCCGGGCGGCATGGGCACGCTTGAGGAGCTCATGGAGGTGCTCACGCTCAACCAACTCGGCTACCTTTCGGCGCCGGTTGTTATCCTCAACGTCGCGGGCTTTTACGACGAGCTGCTCGCGCAGTTTCACACCTTCGTCGCGCGCGGCTTTATGGACGCGGCCTGCCTTTCCCTGTTTACGGGCGCGGACACGCCCCAAAAGGCCGTCGAAGCGCTGCTTTCGTTTCGGGCGCCGCGTCTCCCCAACAAGATAAGGGATGCGATAGAGAAAAATGAAAAAGGCAAAGGGCATCGCTGACATCATGGTATGCGTCACCAACCAGCGCTCCTGCGACAGGCTCATGGCGCGCGCCGCTGAGCGTGCGGCGGAGGCCGGGGAGGGCGCGCGGCTGCATGTCGTGCATTGCGTGGAAACCGGGCATAACTTCATGAACACGGCTTATGAGGCGGACGCCATCGAGTATCTGTTCACGGCGGCGCAGCTTGCGGGGGCGGATCTATCACTGCTTCGCGCGGAGAATGTTGACGACGCGCTCGTGGACTTTGCGATCGAGCACGATGTGGACTTCATCATACTCGGCGCGGGCAGCGCGGGCAGCCAGTTGCGGGATCACATCTCGATGCGCCTGCAAAGACGGCTTCCGGGCGTGAGCTTTGAAGTCGTTCCGGCAAAATAGTACAGGAATACCAAAGAAGGATGTAAGGCATGATAATCGTGGGCATATGCGGCGCGAGCGGCAGCGGCAAGAGCACCCTGGCGCGGGAGATTTCCGAATCCCTTGCGTGCAAAACCGTCATCGTCGGGCAGGATTGCTATTATCGCAACCACGCGGAGCTCCCGTTTGAGGAGCGCGTCCATATCAACTACGATGAGCCGGACGCCTTTGATTACGACGAGCTCATGCGCGACGTGACTGCACTTTCCGAGGGCGTCGCTGTCACGCGAAAGGGCTATGATTACGCCAACCACCTGCGCGCGGATACGCAGGAGTTCATCGAGCCGCCGGACGTGCTCATCCTAGAGGGCATCCACATGTTCCGCGACCCCAGGCTCAACCGGGCTATGAGCCTCAAGGTCTATATGCATGTGGATAAGGATATCTGCCTTTTGCGCCGCATCAAGCGGGATATCCGCGCGCGCGGCCGCTCCATAGAGAACATCGCGGAGCAGTACCTCGCCACGGTCAAGCCCATGTACGAGGAGCACATCAGCAAGTACATCAACGACGCGGACTTCGCCGTCATGCGCGGCGGCAAAAACCGCATGGCCATAGACGCCATTTGCGCCTATATTACCGCTAAACTCCTCGCCGAGTCGTTCGAGCGGGAGCAGGGCGGCAACTCTGTCACTGGAGCCTGATATGCCGGAAAATGGGAACGGAAACGGAAAAAAGAAGCTGAACGAGTTGTGGAGCAACTCGCGCCGCGTGCTGCTCATCGTCGCCTTCGGGGTGACCCTGTTCGTCTGCCTCGAGCATCTGATACTAAGTTAAAACTTTAACGCTATATATTTTCCTGTCAATCTGGTATAATGGAAGCAAGAAAAACCGGGAGATGTACAGCAATGAGCAGGAAAAGAATGAGCTTCAACGAG
>JAPXSN010000074.1:0-6593 GCA_033813015.1 Clostridia bacterium
GCAGCGAGGGCGCGCTCGCCTTTATTACGGAGGTTACGCTCAAGCTCTTCAAATACCGCCCGGACGAGCGCTGGATGCGCGCCTACGCCGTCGCGGATATGCGAAGAGGGCTCGATTTTGTACGCGAAGTCATGGCGGATGGCTATAAGCCCGCCGTCGTCCGCCTGCACGACGCGGCCGAGGTCATGATGGTGCTGGGCATGAGCGACGTTGTGCCCGAGGGACAGGCGCTGCTGCTTTTCCTGTGTGAAGGTCCGTGCGCGCTCGCGGAGGCGACGGGGGCGGCCATCGCGGCATACGCACAGAAGTTTGAGGCCGCGGATCTCGGTGAAAAGCCCGTGGAAGCGTGGCTCAGGACTCGCAATGACGTGTGCCATACGCTCGACAACGGTCTTTATCACGAGATGGGCGTTATTGCCGACACCTGCGAGATATCGGCCTGCTGGGACGAAATTGGCAACATCTACGATGCGGTGAAAGCGCGCCTGACGGGCGAGGTCGAGGAAATGGCCTATGCGGGCGGCCACGCCTCGCATTGCTACGCACAGGGCACGAACATCTATTTCACCTTCGCCTTCATGGAGGAAAAGGGAGCGGGGGCCGCCGAGTCGGATTATATGCGCGTGGTTTCGATCATACTCGAGGAAACGCTCAGGCGCGGCGGCAGCGCCGCGCATCACCACGGCAGCGGCCGTTACAGGACGCGCTTCATGCCCGAGGAGCACGGCAGCAGCTACGAGCTGATGTACCGCCTCAAGGACGCGCTCGACCCCAACGGCATCATGAACAAAGGGGTTCTGCTGGTAGAACGCAAATGAAAATACTGGTCTTTTTCAAGACCGTGCCGATCTGGGAGCGCGTGCTGGAGAGGGACTGGGAAGCCTTCTGCCTGCACAGCGATCTTTCCTATGCCGGAAAAGAGATCAACTGCTTCGACGAGGCCGCGCTCGAGCTCGGCCTGCGGCTCAGAGATGAATACATCAAGCAAGGCAGAGAGGCGCATTGCTTTGCTGCAACAGCACAGACGCTGCATCCTTCCTTCGCCCACGCGCTTTTCGCCGCGGGCTATGAGGATGTCGCCATTCTCGGCTCGGGGCATGTTGAATTCGCCTCGGAGGAGGTCGCCCGGCTGCTAGCGGACTACGCAAGAGCGAGCGAATGCGACCTGATCCTCACGGGCGCCGCCGCAGGCATGGCGGACACGGGCACCGTGCCGCTGCGAATCGCGCACTTGCTCGATTATCCTTTTATCGCAAACGCGCTGGAGCTTCACGCGCGGGAAGATGCTCTCGAAGTCCTCTCACAGGAGCCGGATTATGTCTGCCGCCGCGTCGTCCGCACACCCTTGCTCGTCTGCGTGGGCAACAGCCCGGCCGCGCTGCGCGCGGCAACGCTGCGCGCGCGCCTCGCTGTCAGGGATAGGGAAGCCCGGACGCTCCGGAGCGAAATACGCATTGCGAGCGATGCGCAGGGCATAACATTCAGCCGTTCAGCTGAAAGGCGTGCCTGCGAGTTTCTCAATTTCGCCTCACTGCCGGGGCTTGTCGGAGCACTGCTCGAAACCGAGCTTTCAGTTGAAACCAACGCACACAGCGTACAACGGCGCTCGTTCTGCCCGCCGAACGCTGTGGTTTACGATGCGCAAACCGTGCCGTGGCATGGGGCTGAGTATGCCTTCGGGTCTTTGCTCGCAAATTGGCGCTCGAGAAAGCCCGATTACGCCATCTTCGATGACACGTCCGTAGGGCGTGCGCTCGCGTATCGGCTCGCACGGGAAACGAACGCTTTCTTCCTGACGGGCGCTTCATTTTCGGAGGACGGCGAATCTCTCATTCGCCGCGCCTGCGCCTCTAACGTATTCGCGCTGCACAAACCGCGTATTCCTGCCATACTGACGATGGAGCGTCCGCCCGCTGAAGCGCAGCGCGTTTTACTCGAAGCGGAGGATGGGAAAGCCCCGTCTTGGCTGTTGGATGAGGAAAAGCTCCCCTGCGCAGGCGGCAGCCTGCAAAATAGAAAAATAATCCTTATTTGCGGCGCGGGCATGGGCAACCGCGTGAACTGCGAGCTTGCGCGCACTCTCGCGCAAAGGCTTGGCGGGGGATTTGGCCTTACGCGCGCGGCCGCGCTCAGCGGCTGGGGCGAGCCCGCGGAGATTGTCGGGCAGTCCGGCGCAGCGATAGCGCCGAAGGTCTGCCTCGTACTCGGCGCTTCAGGTGCAGGTGCGTTTGCCGCGGGCATCGAAAAAGCCGCGTGTGTTGTAGCGGTGAACACCGACGAAAAGGCGCTCATATTCCGGCATGCGGATGTCGGCGTCATCGCGGATGCGCCCTTGGCAATCAGGGCGCTGCTCGACGCGCTCCCGAATGCGCCGAAGCCATAGCCAAGCGGAACAAGCCATGAAAGCCGCGGGAACATGACGCCTTCGCGGCTTTTCAGCCGATATCAACCCAGCTATTTGATCAGCTTTTTGATGGTATTCAGCGCCTTGTGCGTATAGGGCTGATAGCGAAGCGGCAGATCTATCCAGGTCGAGCGGTTCATAACGTTCCTGTAATGCGTGAACGCATCAAAGCTGAACTTGCCGTGGTAGCTTCCCATGCCGGATTCCCCCACGCCGCCAAAGCCCATGTGCGGGGTCGCGAGATGGACGACCGTGTCGTTGATGCAGCATCCGCCGGATGAGCATACAGAGAGCATCTTTTCGGGCATATGCTTATTCGAAGTGAACAGATACAGCGCGAGCGGCTTTGGGCGTGCACGGATGAATTCAACGCATTCGTCGAGCTCTTCATACGTCATGAGCGGCAGCACAGGTCCGAATATCTCCTCCTGCATGATGGGGGCGTCGGGCGCGACATCCACGAGCAGGGTGGGCTCGATGCAGCGCGTCGCCGCGTCATGTCCTCCGCCAATGGCGGCTTTCTCGTTCTTGATGAGGTTCACGAGGCGATTGAAGTGTTTCTCATTGACGATGCGGGTGAAATTCTCCATGTTCCCATCCGGGAAAAAGCCGTGGAGCGCCGCCGCGTACGCCGCGATGAACGCGTCCTTCACGGACTCATGCACGAACAGATAGTCGGGCGCGACGCAGGTCTGCCCGGCATTCAGCACCTTGCCAAAGGCGATTCTGCGCGCGGCGAGCGATATGTTTGCCGTTTCGTCCACGATGACGGGACTTTTGCCGCCGAGCTCCAGCGTCACAGGCGTCAGATGCTTTGCGGCCGCGGCCATGACCTCTTTGCCGACCTCAACGCTGCCGGTAAAGAAGATATAATCGAAGTGCTCTCCGAGCAGCGCCTTGTTCTGCTCCCGCCCGCCCACGACGGCGGCAACGTACTCAGCCGAAAAAACCTCGTTAAGAAGCTTCGCTACGGCGTGACTCGTCGCAGGCGCGTAGGCGGAGGGCTTGACTACGGCGCAGTTGCCGGCGGAGATTGCACCCGCGAGCGGCTCCAAGCAGAGCTGGAGCGGATAGTTCCAGGGCGAGATGATGAGAGCCACGCCATACGGCTCCGGCGCGAGATAGCTTTTCGCGTGAAATTGAGCAAGAGGCGTGGGCACGCGTTTGTTCTTTACCCAATGCGGCAGGTGTTTGAGATGATAACCGATCTCCTCGATCGTCGCCCCGGTTTCGCTGATGTACGTTTCGAAGGTCGATTTGTGCAGATCGCTCATGAGCGCCTCATTGAGCAGCGCTTCGTTTTCGCGGATTCCCTCTCGAAGCTTTTTGAGCGCATCCAACCGGAAGGACAGCGGGCGCGTTGCGCCGCTGTTGAAGTATGCGCGCTGGCGCACTAAGATTTCGGAAATGTCCATAGAATCCTCCTGTTCGGTCGAGCTGGGATGAAGCGCACGGAAAGAAGGGACGTTGCTAAAATCAGCAATTAGAATATATGGCATTGCGTTGTTAGCTATTTTATCTTGCGGAACATACGTTTTTCTAGTTATCCCGATACTCAATCACGATGTGCGTCGCGTCGCAATAGGGCTTATTGCAGGAGCGGCCGCAGCGGCAGAGCGCGGCGCGGTTGCGGATTTCGTATTCCGTACCGTCCTCGGCCTCGATGGGAATGCCGCCCTTGACGAAGATGCACGCGCTGACCTCGCGCTCCGGGTCCTGCATGATTTCGATACCGGGCTGACAGTCGAGCTCGTGCTCCGTGCCGTCCTTCTCGAGGGCGGTGAGCCTTCCGGACGGACACTCGCTCGCGGCGCGGATGGCCTCAGCGAGCGCCTCCTGCGTGCAGGCGGTTTCGACAAGCTCCCACGCGCTGCCGCTGTCCCTGTGGCAGAAGCGCGCGAAAGCGCAGCGGCCGTCGTCCAGAAGGTCAAGGGTTTTGCCCTCTATGCGCTCGGCGCGCACGCGGTAAGGCTTCATCGAGGCGGTTTCCCTGCCCTCGAAGCCCGTAAACAAGTGCGCTCCGTCGCAGAATGGAGCTTTTTTTGTGCGCCCGCAGCGGCACAGCGCGTAACTTTCCGCCTGCGGGAGCGTGCGCCCCGGGCGGTACTCATAGCCTTCACCCCGGGGCGTGATGATCGTTTCCTCAAGCGGCGCGCCGCCGGTGACGAGATAAGGTCCGTCCTTCATGATCCTGATCCTGTACTTCGTGCAAGCCATCCCTTCGCGTTTGTTTCCTTTCGTACATTCGCCAAGCGTTAAATCAATTCTAGTAATTCTCGCACGTTTTGTAAAGCTATGAAATGAAAAGGCGGGGGAGAGTTCATTCTGGTCGGAAGCCCATGTAAGGAGAGCGACCCTCGTCCGCCTCAATGGATGATCTTTCTGTCCTTGGCTTTTGAACCGCGGAATCAAATCTGCTGCTCATATTCTCATTAAGCCACGGAACCCTCTTGAAGAATAGTATGATTCCGCACCGTTGTGATATACGAAAACGCGATTGTAACGCCGGTCGCAGAACAGCGCGCCGCCAAGCTCCCTAATATCGGGGGGCGTGATAATCCAGCTTGAGGTTTTGCAATCGAATTTGCCCAGTTCCTGCAACGCCCGATATTGCTCTTGCGTCAGAATTTCAATGCCCATGGCTACCGCCATATCCAGCGCGTTGTTCTCCGGCTTATGTTCTTTTCTTGATTCCAAGGCAGCACGGTCATAGCAGAGGCTTCTGCGGCCTGCGGGGCTTTCCGCCGAACAGTCGCAAAAGGTATATTCGCCCATATTCTCGTTATAGCCGATAACATCCGGTTCGCCGCCGGTTATTTCCATTTCGTTCAGCGCCCACAGCTTTTCGGGATTGGCTTCCAGGCGTGCTTGCAACGCAATCCACGAAAGACTCGCATGGCGGTTCATGTTACTTTCAAATCGTGATTTCAGCGTCTTGAGTAGTTCTTCAAATTGCTCCGAAGATAAACTCCGCGTATTATTGTTATCCGCCATGCCGAATCCTCCATCATTAACATTCTTTCTATTTTAATACTATAACAAACAGCCCGCAGGAGCAAACCCGCGGACTGTCAATTTTTTCTGGTCTGGGTGAGAAGATTCGAACTTCCGGCCTCTTGAACCCCATTCAAGCACGCTACCAAACTGCGCCACACCCAGATTTCGACCTTGACTATCTTAGCATTCCGCCATTCCTTTGTCAAGCCTTAACAGCTCTCAACCGCCCGCAAGGTGCTCGAGCAGTATCTTCAGCCCGATGCCGAGGAGGATCGCGCCGCCGATGAAGCCAGCGCTTTTCTTGAGCGCGACGCCAACGGAGTTGCCAAGAAGCACGCCCAGCAAGGATATCACAAAAGTAACAACGCCGATGGTGCAAGAGGAAATCCATATGTTTTCATCCGTAAGCGCGAATGTAATACCTACCGCGAGCGCGTCGATACTCGTCGCGATCGCCATGATAAAAAGGGTCTTCGTGCAGAAGGGGTCCTTCGCCTCGCGGTTCGCGCAGGCCTGCTTGGCTTTCGCCTCAAGCTCCTCCCGACTTTCGCGGATGGTTTCGATTATCATCTTCGCCCCGATGAACGCGAGCAGCGCAAAGGCGATCCAATGGTCTACGTTTTTGATGAAGCCGTATACGCTTTTGCCAAGAAAATACCCGATCACGGGCATCAGGAACTGGAAAAAGCCGAAGAACCCGGCGAGCCTGAACATGCCCGTGCGGTCGCGCTTTTCGCAGATCATACCGCTCGACACGGCGACCGCGAACGCGTCCATCGAAAGCGCGACGGCGATGAGCATCAGCGAAAGGTAATCCATCCATTCCTCCGTAAGCAAAGCGGCGGGGGAGAGCGGAAGCGAAAAAGCTCCTGTCCCAAAATGCGGCTCTCCGGCGCGGATAATCTATAAGATGACGTCATCCCGCGCATCCTGAGAGCCATTCTATCATATCCGATTCTTAATTGAAAGAATGTTGTTATCTGCGGAGCATGCTCTGCCGTGTAATGATATCAAAAACAGAAAAAATGCAGACACCCCATAAGCATCTGCATTTACCTGGTGCGGGAAACAGGACTTGAACCTGCACGAAGTCGCCCTCACACGGACCTGAACCGTGCGCGTCTGCCAATTCCGCCATTCCCGCAGAAAATTTGGTGGATGGGGATGGATTCGAACCATCGTAGTCTGTGAC
>JAPXSN010000075.1:0-6502 GCA_033813015.1 Clostridia bacterium
TATGCCATCGTCAACTCCGGAAAAGGCACCCTCGTCACGGATGTCACGACCCTCGCACGGGATTACTGCATGGGCACCGCGGCCGATACGGCCGTGACGGTAAGCATCAGCGGAGACAACGCCATCGTCACCGTGAACAAGAACGTCAAGGTGCTCACGCCGCTCGCCGGCATATTCGTCAACAACCAGATAGTGGCCATGACCTCCACAACGAAAATGAGGATCAAATAATGAAGAAGATATACATCATCGCGGCGATACTTGCCCTGGTTACGGGTATCGCGGCCTACTCCTTCGGCAAATCCCTCGAGGCGGAAGCGAAGCCTCCGGAAATCCCCACCACCACAGTGGTTATCACCACCGTGGACATTGGCGAAGGCGTGTTCATCACGCAGGAAATGGTGCAGCTCAAGGCCGTACCGAGCGAGTTCGTCGCCGCCAACGCGGCAACGACGCTGGGCGATGTCGTGGGCAAGGTCAATAAATATAAGTGCATGGCCAACCAGCAGGTCACTTTCGACCAGCTCGGTTCTGCGGAAGATGCTTCCATCACCGCCGGCGGCAGGCTCTCTTACGCGGTGACGCCCGGCATGCGCGCCATGACCATCTATGTTTCGGAAATTACGGGCGTCGCGGGCTACGTCAACCCCGGCGACCATGTAGATATCATCTGCTCCTACGACTTCAATGTGAAGCTCCGGGAAACGGTTGCGGATGAGGAAAACGCTGATGGCGCCCAGAATGTTCAGAGCGCCAACGCGGGGGAGATCCCCATTCTAAGCAGCAGCATGTTCCTCCAGAACATAAAGGTGCTCGAGGCGGGCATCATCACGCAGAAGCTCATCGAAGTGCAGGAGGGCGTGGAACCGACCGTCTATACCTCCCTTACGCTCGAGGTGAGTCCTGAGGACGCGCTCAAGCTCCAGTTCGCAGTCACATACGGCGAGATCTCGCTGCTCCTGCGCGCGGTGGACGACACGCAGAGCGTCTCTCCCGCGGAGTTCACGAATTACTATTTCCTCACTCTGGCCGACGGGGTTATCAAAAGGATCGCAAGCGCGGGCATGGAGGTGAAGTGACATGGCGCAGCTCAAGGTATTCGTCATCAGCGACAGCAAGGAGACGCGCTATAAGCTCAAGTCCGTACTCGAAACGCCGGATATCGCCATCGTCGGCTACGGCGACGTGCATCCGGCATCCACCCAGAAGGCGCTCGGCCTCGCGCCGGCGGTCGTGGTGCTCTGCTACGAGAACGAGACCGTGTTCGACCTCGCGGAGCGCATCTACCAGAACGTGCCCGGCTGCTCCATCGTGCTCGCCGCCGAAAAGCTCACGATGCAGGTCGTCAGGAAGGCGCAGAGCTGCGGCATCGGCATGTGCGTACCGCTCGATGAGGAAGCGCAGGTCATCCTCGACACCGTGCGCCGCGCGGGAGCTCTCGGCCACACGCGCGCCAACGTCGGCAGCGCGAGGATCGGCGGGGAGTCCCGGGTTGTGAGCGTGTTCTCGCCCAAGGGCGGCACAGGCAAGACCACCATCGCCGTCAACGTGGCTTCCGCCATCGCGGGCATGGGCAGGAAGGCCGCCATCATCGACCTCAACCTCGACTGCGCGTGCGTGACGCTCTTCCTCGACATGCAGGCTAAGGACACCGTGGCGGAGTTGAGCCAGGAGCGCGGAACCCTCACCATGGATTCGCTGCGCCCATACACCGTGCAGCATTACAGCGGCCTTACCGTGCTTGCGGGCCCCAACAGCCCGGAGGATGGCGAGTTCGTCCAGGCGCGCAGCGTCGAGGCTGCCATCGCGGTGATGCGGCCGTTCTTCGACTGCATCGTGATCGATCTGCCCGCGAACTTCGAGGAGCACACGCTGACCGCTTTGGAGAACAGCGACCTCGTCTTCGTCGTGCTGCAGCCGGATATCGCCTCCGTCAAGGCGGCGCATACGGCCATGACCATACTCAACAGCCTTCGCATGGGGGATAAAACCAAGTATATATACAATAAAAGCGCCAAGAACACTTTCCTCGGCATCAAGGATACCCGCAAGGCGCTCGGCCGCGATCCGGATTATGTGCTCCCCTTCGACGACCAGACTGCGGATAAATGCCAGTGCATAGGCAGGCCCATCGTGGCCGAGGCCTCGCGCACGCCGCTCGGGCGCCAGCTCAAGGCCATCGCCAGGGAGGTGATGGGCGGATGAGTCTCGCCGAAAGGCTGAACAGACACGAGGCGACCCGCCCTGAGAGCGGCGCATACGAGCTCTCGCTGAAAGAGACCCCTGCCGAAGCGCCCGCGCCCGCCGTAGATCCCAAGCGGGAGCAGCAGAATGTCATCGCCGAGCGCGTACGGCGCAGCGTTATAGACAAGCTGCATGACAAGAGCGCAGATCCAAATGAAAAGGATGTCCAGAGCGCCATAGAGGAGATTCTCTCCGAATACGCGGACGTCATCAACCGCACCGAGCGCGCGAAGCTCGCCTACACGCTTTTCACGGAGGTCATGGGCCTCGGCCCTCTCGAGCAGCTGCTCCGCGACCAAAATGTCACCGAAATTATGGTCAACGGGCCCAGGCAGATATTTATCGAGCGCGCCGGCAAGCTTATCCTCTCCGAAACCACCTTCCGAGACGACGAGCATGTCATGCAGGTCGTTGAGAAGATCGTCAACGCCATGGGACGCCACATCGACGAAGCGAGTCCTATGGTGGACGCCCGCCTCAAGGACGGTTCCCGCGTGAACATCATCATCCCCCCGCTCTCGCTCGTGGGACCGGTGGTCACGATCCGCAAGTTCTCCAAGAAACCCTTTACGATCAACGATCTGATCAACTTCGGGAGCTTGACGCCCAGAATGGCGAGCTTCCTCGAGGCGTGCGTCAGGGGCAACCTCAACATGATGGTGTCGGGCGGTACCGGCAGCGGTAAAACGACGCTGCTCAACGTGCTTTCGAGCTTCATCCCCGATGGGCAGCGCGTCGTCACGCTCGAGGACGCGGCGGAACTCCAGCTCAACCAGGCGCATGTGGTGACGCTCGAAAGCCGCCCGGCGAACATGGAGGGCAAGGGCGAGATATCCATACGCGACCTATTGAAGAACGCCCTTCGTATGAGACCGGACCGCATCATCGTCGGCGAGGTTCGCGGCGGCGAGGCGCTCGACATGCTCCAGGCGATGAACACGGGCCACGACGGCTCTCTTTCGACCGCGCACGCCAACTCCCCGCGCGACGTCATCGCCCGATTGGAAACCATGGTCATGATGACCGGCGCGGAGATGCCCATGATGGCCATCCGCAGCCAGATAACCTCGGCGCTCGACATCATCGTCCAGCAGTCGAGGCTGCGCGACGGCTCGCGCCGCATCACGTCGATTTCGGAGGTCACGGGCATGGAGGGCGACACCGTTTCCATGCAGGACATCTTCGTGTACGAAACGGACGGCGCGCGCGACGCGCAGGGAAGGTTCGTCGGCCGTTTTCGCCCCACAGGCATACGGCCGCGCTGCATCCAGAAAATCCGCTCCAACGGCGTGGCCGTGAACGACGAGTGGTTTGAGTAGGTGAAGACATGGAACTGGTGATTTTCGTTTCGGTTTTGACGCTGTTCATGTTCGCGTTCATGCTGGCCGTGCTCAGGATGGCGCTCAAGAGCAGGCTGACCGTCGAGAAAAGGCTTGCCGTGTTCGAGCAGAAGCTCGCGCGCGAGGAGATCCGCAAGCGCGTGCGGGATTCCCGCAAAAAGGCGCCCATCAAGGTCTCCCAGATGCTGCGCGATCAGCTCGCCAGCGCCGGCGTCCCCATGAAGGCGGAGGAGTTCATGACGGCATGGGTCGTGCTCACGATCGCCCCCGCCCTGCTCGCTGCGCTTCTGGGCGCGCGCATCGTCGTGTGCGTGGTGCTCGCGGGCGCAGGGCTCGCGCTTCCGCTGCTCTACGTCAAGCGCTCGCGCAGCAAGCGCGTCAAGGCGTTCGAGAACCAGCTTGGCGACGCGATCACCAACATCAGCAACTGCCTCAAGACCGGCCTGACCTTTCAGCAGGGCATGGCCAACGTGGCCGACCAGATGCCCCAGCCTATTTCGGGCGAGTTCGCGCGCACCCTTCGCGAGATCCAGCTCGGCAACACCGTGGAAATGGCCATGATGAACCTCTCGCGCCGCATGCCCAGCCCCGACCTTCGGCTGATGATCACGGCCATACTGATCGCCCAGCAGGTCGGCGGCAGCCTGAGCGAGGTTATGGATAACATTTCCCAGACCATCATCGACCGGATTCGCATCAAGCGGGATGTGCACACGCTCACCTCCCAGGGGCGCATGTCGGGGATCGTCATCGGCTGTCTGCCCATCGGCATCGCGGCCGCCCTCTCGGTGATCAACCCGGATTACATGCGCACGTTCATCGTGACGCAAACCGGCAGGATTATGCTGATCGTCGCAGTGTGCATGGAGATTATCGGCTTCATCGTCATCCGCAAGATGGTCAGCGTCAAGTATTAAGCGACTAAGAAAGGAGGGGCGTCCATGGAAATTCTGGTCATAAGCTGCGCCGCGTTCATGTTTACGCTGGTGCTCGTGGTGCTCGACGCCCCGCTGAGCAGCCTCAAAGCAAAGGAAAGGCGCGTCCAGGCCGTCACCGAAGTCAGCCAACCCGTGTTCAACGACCTCGAGGGCAACCTGTTCGACCGCGTGTTCGGGCCGCTCGTGCGCAGGATGAAGCAGGCCCAGCTCAGCCGCAAGGCGAAGAAGGCGGGCAAAGGCGGCAAGCAGAGCGCCTCGCAGGAAAAGCTTGAGAAAAGGCTCCGCGCGGCGGGCCTGTACATCGAGCCGAGCACCTTCACGGCAATCAAGCTCGTCACGATGGTGGTGCTCGTCATCGGTGCGCTGTTCCTCGTCACAACCCTCACCCTCGAGAGCAACATCGAGCTGCTCATCATCCTCGGGGCGGGCATCATCGCGCTGATCCTGCCGGACCAGGCGGTCAAGGCCATCGCCAAGACGCGGCAGGATTCGATGAAAAAGCAGCTTCCGGATATGATGGACATCCTCAGCGTCAGCATCGACGCAGGCCTCGGCTTTGACGCGGCGCTCAAGCGCGCGCTGGACAAATTCACCGGCGCGCTCAAGGAGGAGCTGACCGTCGCCAGCATGGAAATTACCATGGGCAAGCCCAGGAAGGACGCGCTCGGCGACATGGCGGAGCGCTGCGATATCGGGGAGCTCAAGGTGCTCGTCGCCGCCATCGTGCAGAGCGAGCAGATGGGCACGCCCATCAAGAACGTATTGAAGACCCAGAGCGCGCAGCTTCGCATCAACCGCAAGCAGATCGCGCAGGAAAAGGGCATGAAGGCGCCCGTCAAGATGATGCTGCCCATGGTGGCCTTCGTTTTCCCGGTGCTGTTGATCATCCTTATGGGGCCGACCGTGATGAACATCGTGGACGCATTCAAGTGAGGATATGGAAATGAGGCGCGTAAAGGCTTTTTCAAACGGAACATTCGTCGCGGAAGCGGACGTGGCGGAAAACTTCTTCACCCGCATGCGCGGGCTGATGGGTCAGTCGCCCATCAGGAGGGCGCTATGGATCGTGCCGTGCTCAGACATACACACCTTCAATATGAGGGAGGCCATAGATGTGGTGTTCCTCTCGAGGGAGAACGAGGTAATGCGCATCGTCGAGGCGATGCCAAAGAACAAAATAAGCGGAAAGGTCAAGGGCGCGTACTCGGTGCTCGAGCTCCCCGCCCGGACGCTGCGCAGCAAGAATCTACTGGAAATCAGCACGATCGAGTTCGTGAGGGAGGGACATTATGGCCGATAAGCACGATGATGTAAGCAAGCTCCGCGCGGATATGAGCCTCGCGCCCAAGCGACCGGAGTTCGGCAACGCCATGGGAGGCTACAACCGCACCGAGGTGAACAAATATCTCGACGAGCAGAACGCCAATACCGAGGCGCTCAGGCGCGTGTTCTATGAAAAGACGCAGGAGTTGCGCGACGAGCTCGCCCTAATCGCCGAGGAGAACCGCAGGCTCCGCAACGCCATGGATGACATCGCCCCCATGGCCGCGTCCGCGGCGGGTGCGGAGCACGCCGGGGAGGAAACGCGCAAGGCCATCGTCGCGCAGGTCGCGGGCATACTCAAGGCCAAGCACGAGACGGAGCTGGCCATGCGGGACGACCGGCTCAGCGCCGTCGCCAAGTCCCTCGAGGAGGCGCGCGGCGAGGCCTCGCGCTACGCTGCGCTGCTCAACGGCAAGCAGGCGCAGATAGACAGCCTGAGCGACGCGCTCGCCGAAAAGGAAGCCATGCTCGGCACCGCGAGCGGCCGGGACGACGCCGCCTTCGCCGAGAAGGAGGCCGAGCTCGAGATGATCCGCCGCGCCCACGCGGCCGCGCTCGCCGAAAAGGAAGTTGCGCTCGGGGAATACCGGCGCACGGATGCTTCTCTTTGCGCGCTTCGCGAAGAATACGACGCTTTCAGCCGGACCCATATAAGCG
>JAPXSN010000076.1:0-6500 GCA_033813015.1 Clostridia bacterium
GAACATACAAGGGCAAAAATAGGTGTGTTTCGAGACGAAAACACGCTTTGATAAATTCCCGCGAACGACCGCTAAAATCTGACATCAATCTGGAGCAATCGAGCCATGCGGAGTACGCGATCCGTTTTCGGTTTATCTTGCCCGGCGTTTTCCGGAGGAGGTGCGGCGCGATGGAACAGACTCAGGCGGTAGAGCAGGGCGCGAAATCCTGCTCATGCAAACGCGTTTCGTGTCCGAGGCATGGAAAGTGCGATGAATGCAGGGAGCATCATCGCTCGCAAAAGCAGCCCCCATACTGCGAGAAGCGAAGGGAGCGCAAATATAATAATAAAGCGCGCAGAGCCGCGCGAGGAAGGGGAGACCATGCGCTTTAAGATGATACATGAAAACTACAATGTGGCTGATCTCGAAAAGTCGCTCGCCTTCTATGGAAAAGCGCTCGGGCTTGCCGAAAAGCGGAGGAAAGCGGCTGCGGACGGTTCCTTCGTTATCGTCTACGTCGGCAATGACGCGTCGGATTTTGAGCTGGAGCTGACCTGGCTTCGCGACCATCCGGGCAGGTACGACATCGGCGAGGCGGAATTCCATCTTGCCTTCCGCGTCGACGATTTCGAAGCCGCGCGAAGGCTCCACGAAGAAATGGACTGCGTCGTATACGAGAATCAGAACATGGACATCTACTTCATCGAGGACCCGGACGGATACTGGCTCGAGATCGTGCCTACGCGATAAACGCGCCAAAACCCGTGCGCCTCAGACGGTTGACGTGGCGCTGCGGCGCATGTAAAATAAAAATAACGGCGATGTTCTCCCTGCTTTTCCCGCAGAGGGTGACAACGAGCAATAGACCGCGTCGAAAAACCGAAAGGATACGGCCCATTGAACGTTATTATACCCAAATTAAAAGAAGTCCTGTTCTCCGTTTTGCCCATCACAGCGATTGTCCTTCTGCTACACTTTACATTAACGCCGCTTGAGATGCCGCAGCTCATCCGATTCCTGATCGGAGCCACGCTCATCATACTCGGCCTTACCATCTTTCTCATCGGCGTGGATATCGGCATCACGCCCATTGGCAACCGCATGGGTTCGGCCATCGTCAAAACAAACAGAATCTGGATTGTCGTCGTCGCGGGGCTGCTGCTCGGCTTCTTCATCTCCGTGGCGGAGCCAGACCTGCACATCCTTGCCGAACAGGTGGATGCTGTCAGCGCGGGGATGATCTCGAAGCTCAGCATCGTGCTGGTCGTTTCTCTGGGCATCGCGGTTATGCTCAGCTTAGGTATGCTTCGCATCGTGTACGACTTTCCGCTCTATATTATGCTCGCTATTCTGTACGGTCTGATATTGATACTTTCCTTCTTCACCTCGCAGGAGTTTATGGCGGTGGCTTTCGACGCTTCCGGCGCGACAACAGGCGCGCTGACCGTACCCTTCATCCTTGCGCTGGCGTTTGGCGTATCCCGGCTCAAGAAGAACAGCAAATCCTCGGAGAAGGACAGCTTCGGCCTCGTCGCAATCGTATCCACCGGAGCGATCGTGAGCGTGATGGCGATGAGCATCCTCTCGAAAACGACCAAGATCGTCGGCGTACTCGAGCAGGGAACGGCGGATTCTTCCACAATACTAGATCCTTTCGTGCAGACGCTGCCCTCCATCGCGGGGGAGGTTGCGCTTTCGCTCGCGCCGATACTGGTCATTTTCCTCGTGTTTCAGTTCGTCTCGTTCAAGCTTTCAAAGTCCGCCATGCGCAAGGTCCTTTTTGGGATACTCTTCGCTTTCATCGGGCTTGTGCTGTTCCTTTTAGGCGTAAACGCAGGCTTCATGGAGGTGGGGGTCACGGTCGGCTGGCAGCTCGCTTCCCGAGGAAACTACGGCTACTTAATACTCGTGGCCTTCGCGCTGGGCATGGTTACCGTACTCGCTGAGCCGGCCGTCCACGTGTTGACCCAGCAGATTGAGGATGTGACCAGCGGCTATGTACGGCGCACCGCTGTGATGGCGACGCTAGCTATCGCGGTGGCCGCGGCGGTTTCGCTTTCCATTGTGCGCATCCTCGTTCAGGAGGTCAAGCTTTGGCATTATCTGCTGCCGGGCTACATCATCGCTATTGGCATGAGCTTTTTCGTACCCAAGCTGTTCGTCGGAATCGCATTTGATTCCGGCGGCGTCGCCTCCGGGCCGATGACCGCAACGTTCATCCTCGCATTCACGCAGGGCGCGGCGGAGGCGATCGATACGGCGGATGTCCTTGTGGACGGTTTTGGTGTGATCGCGATGGTTGCGATGGCTCCGCTGATCGCGCTTCAGGCACTGGGTCTCATATTCAGATTAAAATCAAAAAAGGGAGGGCTTGCGGGTCGTGGACAGGCGCAGTAATTTAGGCAGCGCGGAGCTGATCGTAGCCATCGTCAACTTCGGCGCGGGCAGCAGACTGACAAAGGCCGCCAAGCGGTACGGCATCAGGGGGGCGACGGTGACGCTGGGCAAGGGGACCGCCGGCAGCCAACTGATGGACTTTTTCGGCCTCTCGGACATCAGAAAGGAAATCGTCTTCATGGTAGCGGAGAGGGACACGGCCCTTCAGGCTCTGGAAGCGCTCGGGCGCGAGTTCGAGTTCCATAAGCCAAACCACGGCATTGCGTTCACCACGCACCTGTGCGGCGTCGTCGGAACAAAGAGCATCTCCTGCGAGAGTTTGTTTGGGGAGAGGGAGGATGAGCAATCCATGTATCATATCATCACGGCCATTGTCGAAAAGGGCAGGGCGGAGGACGTCATCGAGGCGGCCGCCAAGGCGGGCTCCAAGGGCGGAACCATCATCAACGCCCGAGGCTCGGGTATCCATGAAACAAGTAAACTATTTTCGATGGAGATTGAGCCTGAAAAAGAGATCGTGCTGATCCTCTCGGAGGCGGAGGCGACCGAGGCGATCGTCGCATCCATCCGCGGGGCGCTCCGGCTCGACGAGGCGGGCAACGGCATCGTGTTCGTGCAGAGCGCGGGGAAGACCTACGGCATCTATAAGTGAGCGATGCCGCATAATTCGGTCATGGGCTAAAAATGCGGTCGCAACGGAATCCATGTTGGGGGTGGCTGAATTACGCAGCGCGCACGGATACAAAGCGTAGATACATCGCGTTATCGGCGCTTGATCGCCGTGAGCGATGTCCACGGCAACGGGCATCTGCTCCGGCAACTGCTCGAGGAGCTGGATTTCTCGGAGGAAGACGCGCTCTTCCTTCTCGGGGATTTCATCGAGCGCGGGCGGAACAGCCTCGCGACAATGCGCCTTATCATGAAGCTCTGCGGCGCGGGCAACGCCTTTGCTCTGCAGGGCAACTGCGATACGCTCTGGGATGACCTCGCCGCGGGGTTATATCGCGTGGACGTCAACGCCTACATCGACTGGCGGCGCAACTCGCTACTCGCGGATATGTGCGCCGAGCTTGGTATTGACAGAGCCGTCATGCGTCCGTATGAGCTTCGTGCGGCGCTCGATGAGGCGTATGCGGATGTGTTTGCGTGGCTTTCCGGGCTCCCGCATATCATCGACACCGAGGATGCGACCTTCGTGCACGCGGGGCTTGATGAAGGGCCGCTCGACAGGCAGGATGCAGAGCGCTGTCTCAGGCGCGATGCCTTTCTCGAGGAGGAACTCCATTTTCACAAGCCCGTGATCTGCGGGCATATTCCCATATGCAACTATTTCCATATGACAGGCAACAGGCTTAGTTTCCGGCCGCTCTTCCTGCCCCAAAAGAACATGCTCGCCATAGACGGCGGCAACGCGGTCAAAAAGCACGGCCAGCTCAACGCGCTCGTGCTCTTGGACGGGGGCGTGTCCTTTATCAGCGCGGACGATCTGCCCGAGTTCATCATCCGCGGCGCGCAGGAAGCCTCAAACGCGCCGTCCTCCGTTGCGTGGAACCACAGGGAGGTCGAAATCATCGAGGCGCACGGCGAACGCGCGCTCTGCCGCGTGCTGTTCACCGGCATGGCGCTTGAAATCCCTAAAAGCGCGCTGTTCCGCGACGAAGGCCGCCTGTGCTCCTATGACAGCACCGATTACAGGCTGCCCGTCATGCCGGGCGACCGGGTCAAGCTGCTCGAAAAGGGCGACGCGGAGAGCCTTGTCAAGCACAACGGTGTCATCGGGTGGGTAAGCAACCGATTATTTACATAACGTTCAAGATAAACGATACGGAAAGTGGTATAATCTGAATAATCAAAGCCCACACGGATGGGAACGGAGGTTTTTCAATGAAAAGGCTGGTTGCCGCGCTGCTGTGCGCGACATTAATCATCGGCGGCTATGCGGGCACAGCGCTCGCTTACGAGGAGGGGGACGCACGCGTCACCATAGGGGCGGATCTGACGGCCGAACAGAAGGCGCAGATTTATACGGACTTTGGCATCAAGCAGGGCGACGTGCCGGAGATTGTCGTCACCAACAAGAATGAGCGCGAATACCTTGAGGGCATCGCTCCGGAGGGCAAAATAGGCAGCGTGGCGCTCTCCTGCGTGTACATCACCATCCTCGCCGAAGACTCAGGGCTTGACATCACGACGAAGAACATCAACTGGTGCACAGCGGATATGTACACCAACGCCCTTGTGACCGCAGGCATCACGGACGCGAAGGTCGTCATAAGCGCACCTTTCCCGGTTTCGGGTACGGCGGCGCTCACGGGCATCTACAGAGCTTATGAGGATATCACGGGACAGACGCTTTCAGAGCTCGCCAAAACCGTGGGTGTTGAGGAGCTTATCACCACGGGCGCTCTCGCGGAGTACATCGGCAGCGAGGAAGCCACCGAGATCGTCAACGAGCTCAAGAAGATACTCGACCAAACCCAGACCATGACAGACGACGAGGTGCGCGCCGAAATCAAGCGCATCGCCGCTCAGTACAATGTCGTCCTGAGCGACGCGCAGGTCGAGCAGCTCTTGAAGCTCTGTCGCAGCCTTGAAAAGCTCGACGTGGACGAACTGCGCCAGAAGCTCATCAATCTTGCCAACACCGTCAAAAAGGCCAGCCAGGCCTCGCAGGCGATCACCAAATTCGAGCAGACCGTCAAGGAGTTCTTTGCCTCCGTGGGCGCGTTCTTCGCTAAGCTCTTCGGCATGGGATAAGCCGAATAAAATGCCAACGAGAAAGGAGCCTTTTTCAGGCTCCTTTTTACATGAACCTTTGGCTGTGATTAAATCGTGTCGATGCGATCGAGCAGCTCTTCAAAGCTGCAATGGAGCCGCTCGACAGCGCTGTGGTGGTAGAACGCGCAGGTCTTTGCGTCGCAGCCGAATTCCTCGCCCGTTTCCGACCAAAGTATGATGCGCTTGTTGGAGCGGCTCGCGAGCGCGAGTCCAAGCTCCGTATGCGTGCCGCGCCCGCCGGGCAGCAGAATTAGAACGCAGCTCGCGTCGATAACCGCGAAGGTTTCGTTCCCGGCGACGGTGTTGAGCATTTCCTCGCCGCGGCCGCGCACATCGCCGTGAAGCGTCCAGTCATACGAAATGGTGTGGCCACGCGTCGCGATCTTATCGATGACGCGCCTGACCCTGTCTTTGTTCTCCAGTCCGCTTGCAACATAGTATCTCATGCTTTAGTTCCGGTCCTTTGTTTCGCCCGCGCGCAGACCCGGCCCGGGGTCGCCCTCGCGCCAATGCTTCCTGCACAGGCTGATGTATTTGTCATCCGCGCCGAGCACGACCTGCTCGCCGACTTTGGTGACACCGCCTTTCCCGTCGAGGCGGGCGTTGCAGATGGCTTTGCGGCCGCACCAGCAGATAGTCTTGATCTCCTCGATGGTATCCGCCCACGCCATGAGCCACTGGCTTCCGGGGAAGAAGTTGCCCGAAAAATCCGCGCGCAGACCGTAGCAGATAACGGGCACGTTATAAAGGTCGACCACATCCGTCAGGAACTGCACCTCTTGTTTACTCAGGAACTGCGCTTCGTCGACGATGATGCAGTCGTATTCGTGCGCTCTGACGGCTTCGACGTCGATCTCGTCGAACAGCACGCACACCTCGCATAGGCCGGAGCGAGACTTCATCGTGTGCTGCCCGTCGCGCAGATCCACGCGAGGCTTGACGAGCAGCGCCTTCTGGCCGCGCTCCGCATAGTTATGCTTCACCATGATGGCATTGGCGGTCTTAGACGAACTCATCGCGCCGTAACGGTAATAGAGCTTGGCCATGCGTTATCTCGCTCCCTTATCGTACGGGATGCCCTCGGCTTTGGGCGCCCTTGATTTGCGCGAGGTCAGGATCAGGATAACCATCGTGACGATATAGGGTAGCATCAGGTAAATGTACTCGCTCGATTTAATGTTCGAGAAGCTCGGCAGGAACGGGATGCTCGCGTTCATGGAACTGATCACCTTGAACAGCGCAAAGAAAAGCGCCGCGCCGAGGATGTTGAGCGGCTTCCAGTTGCCGAAGATCATCACGGCGAGGGCGAGGAAGCCGTAGCCCATGACCGTGGACTGGAAGGC
>JAPXSN010000077.1:0-6354 GCA_033813015.1 Clostridia bacterium
TGCCTTTATTCTATAGTAAAACTGTAAACCATGTGTCCGTATATTCTGTAAACTATGTTACTACTCTAAACATTCCATATCGGTCCCTTTCCCATCCAAAGGCTTCTTTTTGAGGGAAATGGGGACGGTTCTGTTTGCGCGTACCTGAAAGGCCGTTATGTTCGCGACCAAGCAAACAAAACAGTCCCCGCCAAAACGAAACAAAACCGGCTTCCGCCCTTAAAACGAAAGCCGCCCGAATTAACCCGATTGTCAATTTTTCAATGTCAATTATCAATTTCCCCAAACACCGCAAACCCTTTCTTCCCCTTGCGCTTGACGCCGTAGAGCGCGGCGTCGGCCTTTTTGTAGAGCCCGTGGAAGCTCGCGCGCACGTCCGGCTCCGTGAGCACCGCGCCGATGCTTACGGAAACGGGGCAGAGGTCGTTTTCGCCGACGCTGAGGCCGTTGATGCGCGTGTTGAGCGCCGAGACCGCGCCGTGAAGCTGCTCGGAACCGCGCACGTTTCTAAGGAACACCATATACTCGTCCCCGCCGATGCGCCCGGCGACGTCCGTCGCGCGGAAATGCTTGCGGATGAGCGCCGCGAGTTCGGCGATCGCCCGGTCGCCCTCGATGTGGCCGCACTTGTCGTTGATGCCCTTGAGGTCGTCTATGTCGATGATGAGCAGCGCGTGGACGAACTCCGTTTCGTCATGCAGGATGCGTTCGATGATCTCCTGCGTGACGGCCTTGTTGTAGAGCCCGGTCAGCGGATCGGTCTGCGCGCGCAGCTCGAGAAGCTCGAGCTTGCGCTTCTGCGCGTCGATGTTGGTGAACTTGCACACGAGCCGCGCGACGCGGCCGCTTATATCGGCGATGCCGCTCATCACGACCGAATACCATGGGTACCCTCCCTCGCGCTCGCGCATGCGAAGCTCCCGCGAGGCGGGCTTGGCTGTTTCGCACGCGAGGGAGATCAGCTCGAGGAAAGCGGATCTATCCTCCGGATGGATGTTCTCGCCGGCGATGAATGCGGCGTAGCTCGGCGTTTCGCCTGTGACGGATTCATACATTGCGTTGGCATCTATGGTCTGCACGGGATGGTTGATTTCGATGATGATGGCCTCGGAGTCCTGCGCAATGAGGCGGTAGCGCTCCTCGGATACCTGGAGGCGCAGCTTTTCCTCGGCAATGAGCGCATTCTCCGCGGCGAGCCGCTTCCTGTCCGAGTGGAACACCGCGATGATGAGGGCGTAGCTCCCCGCGAGCAGCGCCGCCATGAAAGCGCCCAACCAGTTGGCCGCGGCGCGCGCCGCCTCGTACTGCGGAGCCTTGCCGCCCACGAGCGTCTGACTAAAGAGCTGTTCGGCGTAGTTTTCGCTGATCTTGTTATAGCGGCCGAACGCGATGGAAACGCCCAGCGCCGCGAGCGCGAGCAAAAGCGCCGCGAGCCGCAGGCTGGAGCCGCTCCCAGAGATGAAACTTTTAATCATGCGGCGCCGCTTACCCATAAAAACCTCTTCTCATTTGAAAGTATTATATAACCCCCCGGCGCGGCGGCGCAAGCGAGCGCACGGCACAAAAGGCCCGGTGCGTAATTATATATTTATAATTTAGCGATGAGCGGCGATAAAATGCGCGATTTTTCGTCATCTTTCACCTGCGCCGTCGGGACTACCAAAGCCGTCTCCGCTCCTGTATAATAGCGGCAGAGCATTCCGTTTGAGAGGATATATCATGCGCATGGATGAAATCACGAGAGCGTACCCGCTTATTGAGTGCAACCTGACGAAGCTTCGGCACAACGCGCGCGCGATCGTCTCCCGCTGCGCTGCGCTTGGCATATCGGTCACGGGCGTCATCAAGGGCTTCAACGGGGAACCGCGCACCGCCGCTGCATTTCGGGATTGCGGCGTGACGGGGCTTGCCACCTCGCGCACCGAACAGATCGCGGATTGCCGCGCGGCCGGAATACCCGGGCCGTATATGCTCATCCGCGTCCCCATGCCGGGCGAGGTTGCGGACGTCGTACGCCTTTCGGACAGCGCGCTCGCGAGCGAGCTCTCGACTGTGCGCCTAATCAATGCGCAATGCGCACGGCAGAAAAAGCGCATGGGCATTCTTCTCATGGCGGATCTCGGGGATCTTCGCGAGGGCTTCTGGGATCAGGATGAGCTGCTCGAGGCGGCGGCTGAAACGGAAAAGCTCTCGAATATTGATTTGTGCGGCGTGGGCGTGAACCTCGGCTGCTACGGCGCCATCGTGCCCACAGCGGAAAACCTAGGTGCTCTCGTCGCGCTTGCAGAGCGCATCGAAGCGCACATCGGGCGCAGGCTCGACCTCATTTCCGGCGGGGGTACGACCTCGCTGCCGCTCGTACTCAACGGCTCTATGCCAAAGCGCATCAATCACCTGCGCGTCGGAGAGGGCATCCTGAACGGCAAGGACCTCAATGACCTGTTCGGTCTTGACATGAGCTTCCTCCACCTCGATGTGTTCACGATTAAGGCCGAGGTGCTCGAGGTCAAACGAAAGCCCAGCCATCCCGTAGGCAAAATCTTCGTGGATGCCTACGGCTACACGCCCGAGTATCCGGAGCGCGGCATGCGTCTGCGCGCGCTCGCAGGCATAGGCAAGCTCGATTTTGCTTATTGCGACATGCTCTGTGCGCGCGCAAAGGGCATCGCGGTGCTCGGCGCGAGCAGCGACCATCTCATACTCGACGTGGAGGATTATCCGGGCGAACTGAAGCCGGGCGACGTGCTCGAATTCGATGTGCGCTATGCCGCCGCGCTGTTTGCGACGGGCTCGCGCTACGTGCGCTTCGTCTGCAAGGAATAGCGCCTTCTATTTATATTTACATTTTGACGAGTCTTGTGTAAACGCTGTGCTCCGGCTCCCCGCCGGGGATGTAGCTCGCGCCCAGCGTCTTTTTGTAGAAGCCCTCTGCGTCGTCCACCGAGCCGATGATGGCGTAGCCGTAGCCCGCCTCGCGCATGCCCTCGAGCGTGCGGATGAGCAGGGCGCGGCCGATACCGCGCCCGCGCTGGCTCGCCGCCACGCCCGTGGGGCCGAAAAAGCCCTTGGCGGTGGCGTCATAGCAGGCGAAGCCGAGTATTTTGCCGTTCTCCGTGGCGATGAAGCAGCCCTGCGGCTCCCGGTTGAGCGCGTATTCGGTCTCGTCCGCCCATTGGCGGCCGAAATTCAGCCGTATGAACGCGAGGATGCGGCTTTTATCGCACGAAATCGCGCGCTTGAGCTTGATCCCCTCGGGGATGCGGTTTTCGGGAAGCGTCGTCAGGTTGGCGATCATGTCGCAGCCGTTCATAATTGCATGCTCCTCATATGTGATGGTGCGCCGCCAAAGGGCGCGCTATTTGAGCTTGATGGGAACGAATATCTCCATCTGCGCGAAGCCCTGCGCGTCTATAATTTCCCTTGGCGTGATGATATGTCCCATGGCGTAGTGGTTCGGCCGCACGTCGGACTCGAAAATTTCAGAATCCCCGATGTATTTCATGGCCTCGCGGTAGAGCGCGCCGTTCGTTTCCTCGTCGCCGTCGCGGAACACATAAGTTAAATAGAAGCCGCCGTCGAACGCGGCGATCTCGTTCCCGCCGTCGTCCATGCCCTGTGCAAGCGCCCACCACCAGACCATGCCGCCCCGCGCCTCGTCGAAGAAGAGGAAGTCGCGCGGCATGAAGGCGTCCCGCGGCTCCGGTTTGATCGCCGAAAAATACGCGTCGAATTTGCCGAGCTTTCCCTCGGGCGAAAAATCGCATTCCGGATCCGGCCCGGACGAGGCGGCGCGAAACGGCGGTAGATATACGATTCTAAAATCCATACCGGTCTCTCCCGTGATCGTATTTTCTATTATTATAACACGCGAGTTGCGGCGCGTTCAATCGGAGCGCGACCGCGCGGTCTTAGAACACGCGTATGTCATGCTCCGGCCCGCTCGTGCGGGCGATGGTGTCGAGCACGAGTTGGGCGATGATTTCGGCCTTTTTCGCAAGGAACAGCACGATGACACGGCACCTAGCTTCCGGAGGGAGGGCATCTCCCTCGTAAGAAACGAGTATGGGGTCGAGGCCGCGCGCGGCGAGCGAAGCATAATTGGCCGCGCCCATCGCGACGAAGGCGAAGGAACCTACAGCTTCCCTTATGCGGGAAGCAAGCGCGGGGTCGCAGGATTCGCAGCTTTGTTCAAACGCTCCGGCGACGCGGCGGCGGATGCCCTCGTCCGCATATGCGTCGTAGAGGAAAAAGAGCCTTTGCCCGCCCGCAAGCTCCCGTGCGCGGCCGGCTATGGCGAAAAAGTCGTCGTATATCTGGTAGAAGAGCATCAGGTCGTCCACGCAGCCGTCCACGCAAATGAGCGGACAGTAGTTCTGCTCGCCGACAGCGTAGAAATCCGTACGCGGCAGATCGATGGCGACGATGGCGTCCACGTGCCGGCTACGCTGACGAAGGCATTGCTCCGTGAGCAAAACCGTGCGCATTCCCTTAGTCTCAAGCGCACCCGCAAGCGCGCCCACGAGCGAGAGCGTCGCCCGGGCGCGATCCGGCGCGGCGGCGCAGGGCGCGAACACGCCCGCCGCGTGGTTGCGCCCCGAGGCAAGCGCGCGCGCCGCGAATGAGGTTTCATACCCGTGCAGGTTGACGTAGTGCAAAATTCGCTTGCGCGTCTGCTCGCTGATGTGCTCCTCGGAGCGTTCGTTCAACACATACGACACGGTCGCGGTCGAAACGCCGCACGCGTTGGCGATATCCTTGATTGTCAGGCGGGGCTTGTTTTCCATGCCCTGATGATAGCAATGGCTCCGCGCGCTGTCAAGCGGCGGGTAAGTGCAAAAAAACAAAGGTTACAATGTAATTACAGAAAAAAGATATTGACAAGTATAAATTGTAACGATATACTGCAAACAAGGTAATATCCTCCCACGAAAGGCAAAGCGGGCGAAAGCCCGCGACGCAAAGCCACAGGGTCTACAGGGGCTCGCCCCCATGACAGCCGGTTGCCGTGACGATCGCATGGGCGCGCAGGTATGATTGCGCTTGCATCGATTTCAGGCGGCCGCGGAAACGGCCGCTTTTGGTTTCCTTACGACTTATGAAAGGAGCGCGCTTATGATCGTCCTCATCGCCGTGTTGCTGAGCGCTTTGCTTGGCTTCTCAGCGCTTGCGGTGGACACGAGCGTCCTCTACATGCAGGACGCGAAACTTCAGAACGCCATCGACGCGGGCGTACTCGCGGGCGCGTGGGAGTTGCCCAACACGACCAGTGCAGCGAACAAATGCCGGCAGTTCATACTCGATAATTGCCCGGACGCCACCGACGTCACCGTCACCTTCGAGGGGTCGAACATGGTCATCAACGCATCGGCCAAGGTCCATTCGGACGCGCTCTTCTCGCACATCTTCGGCAACGAATCGCTCGATGGCTTTGCCAAGGCGAGCGCGGCCAAGTATACCGCCTCGCCCGGCGGCCCGTTCAATTACAGGCTGTTCTCGGGAAAGAAGGACGCACAGCTCGGCCTCGGCGGCAAGTTCTACATCGAAGGGGATATACACTCCAACGGCTCGGTAAACATATCGCCGTCTTCAGGCACGGTCACGGGGGCGGTGGAGGGCTACACCACGGTCTACGTGAACCCGTGGACAGCCCATGCGGGCTCAGAGGTGCCGGGCGCGCCGCTCATCGACATGATCGACTTCACCGCCGTCGTGGAAGACGTCATGCCCGATCACTACACGACCATGCCCGCTTCGACCTACAACAACCCCTCGGGGATGCAGAACATCACGGGCAATATGTACGTCAACGGCAACATCACCATTAAGAACCAGTGCAAGATCACCGGCAATATGTACGTCAACGGCAACATCACCATCAACGGCGGCGCGCCCGTGTGTGTGCTCAACGGCAATCTCTATGCGACGGGCACCATCTCCTTCAACAACACGGCAGAGATCAACGGCTGCGTGTTCGCCGGGGGCAACATCAACTTCAACGGAGGCGGCCTGACACAGGTCAGCACCGCGCAGGTGTGCGTTTATTCGCAAAACGGCAACATCGCCATCAACACGGGCTGCAGCGAAATACACGGCATCGTCTATGCGCCCAAGGGCAGCGTAAACGTCGTGGGCAATAACGTGACCTATTACGGCAGCATCATCGGCAACACCATCCAGGGTATACCGGCCAACCTCACCATGCTGCCCCAGAGCGGTGGATTCGACTTCCTGGACTCGGGCGCGGAAGAGGTCAAGCTGGTCCGCTGAAGCATGATTACACCGGGGTTACGTTAAAATTCAAAATAATTGTGAAAAATGTATTGACACGCGGCGGGATAGGTAATATAATCCAAC
>JAPXSN010000078.1:0-6271 GCA_033813015.1 Clostridia bacterium
GGATTACACGATGAAAGACTACACCGCAGCAAACATACGCAACATCGGCGTTTTCGGCCACGGCGGAGAGGGCAAGACCACCCTTACCGAGGCGATGCTCTTCAACGCGGGACTCACGGAACGCCTCGGCCGCGTGGACAGCGGCACGACCACGACCGACTTCGATCCGGAGGAGGTCAAGCGTTCCATTTCGATCAACGCCGCGCTCGCTCCCCTCGAGTGGAAGGATGTGAAGATCAATCTGATAGATGCGCCGGGCTTCTTCGATTTTTACGGGGAAGTCACCGCGGCGATGATGCTTGCGGATTCCGCCCTCATCGTCGTGGGCGCGGTTTCCGGCCCCGTCGTGGGCACAGAGAAGGCCATGGACATGTGCAAAAAGGCGAGCAAGCCGCGCATGATGGTCGTCAACCAGATGGACCGCGAGAACGCCAACTTTACGAAAGTCATGGAGCAGATCAACGCCAAGTTCGGTCCCTCCGTAGTGCCCATACAGCTCCCCGTCATGGAGGGCGGCGCGTTCGTCGGCTACGTGGATCTCGCGAGCATGACGGCCAAGAAGTTCGACGGCAAGGGCGAGAAGGAGATCCCCATCCCGGCCGGCCTCGACGCGCTCGCCAAGAAATATTACGAAGCCCTCACCGAGGCCGCGGCCGAGTCGGATGAGGAACTGATGGAAAAATTCTTCGAGGAAGGCGAGCTTTCCCGGGAGGACATGCTCAAGGGCCTCGGCAAGGGCGTGAAGGAAGGCATCATAACTCCGGTGTGCTGCTGCGCCGCCATACCCAACATCGGCGTCGCCGCACTCACCGATAACCTCGTGCATTATCTGCCCGCCGCGAGCGAGTGCAAGGCTCCCAAGGCTGTGAGCGTCAAGACAGGCGAGGCCGTCGAGGTGAAGCAGGACGGCAAGTTCGCCGCCCAGGTCGTCAAGACCGTCATCGACCAGTTCGGCAAATACTCCATCGTCAAGGTCTACTCCGGCACGCTCGACGCCGCCACCGCCCCTTACAACAGCAACGCTGAAAAGGGCGAAAAGCCCGGCACCGTATACATTCTGCGCGGCAAAAAGACCTTCGCGGTCGACAAGCTCATCGCGGGCGACATCGGCGCGCTCTCCAAGCTCCAGTACACCGACACGGGTGACACGCTCTGCGATGCGGCGAACCCGATTCGCTTCGAGGCCATCAACTTCCCCAAGCCCGCCATCGCGCTTGCAGTGTCCGCCAAAAAGCAGGGCGATGAGGACAAGGTCTTCGCGGGCCTCAACAAGCTGCTCGACGAGGATCCGACCATCGCCCTCGAGAAGAACGCCGAAACCGGTGACGTGCTGCTCTGGGGCCTGGGCGAGGTGCATCTCGATGTTGTGTGCAGCAAGCTTCGCAACAAGACCGGCGTGGAAGCGCAGCTCAACGACCCGCGCATCCCATACCGCGAGACCATCCGCGGCACCGCAGAAGCCGAAGGCAAGCATAAGAAGCAGACCGGCGGCAGCGGCCAATTCGGCGTGGTTAACATGCGCTTCGAGCCGCTCGAGGGCGGCGAGGAGTTCGAGTTCGTCAACGCCATCGTCGGCGGCGTGGTACCCAGGGAGTTCATCCCCGCGGTCGAGAAGGGCACGCGCGAAGCCATGCGCCGCGGCGTGCTCGCGGGCTACCCGATGACGGGCGTCAAGGCCACGCTGTTCTTCGGCAAGTACCATCCGGTCGACTCGAAGGAAGTCGCCTTCAAGTCCGCGGCGCGCCTCGCTTATAAAGAAGCCTGCGCCCACGCGAACCCCGCGCTCATCGAGCCGATCTACAAATACGAAATCCATGTGCCCGGCGACTATGTGGGCGACGTCATCGGCGACCTCAACCGCCGCCGCGGCAGGATGCTCGGCATGAATCCGGGCGAGGAAGGCACCGTGGTCGTTGCGGAAGCGCCGCTTTCCGAAATGTTCAAGTACGCGACCGACCTCAGGTCCATGACGCAGGCGCGCGGCTCTTTCACAAGCGAATTCATCCGCTATGAGGATGTGCCTGCGCTCGAGGCGAAGAAGATCATCGACTCCGCCAAGAAGGAAGAGGAAGAGGAAGAATAAGCAACCCGTTCTCACCGTGGGGCGGCCTTCGGCCGCCCCATTTTTGAAATGTACGGAGGAAGCTGTTATGAAAATCTGGGCCGCCACGCGCGATGAAAACAAAATACTGTCCGAAACGGTCATGGAGTTTCCGAATGCGCACCCGCGCACGCTCGAGGAATGGAGCATGATCGTGGGCGAGCTCTGCCGCGCGCTCGACCTCGCGCGCCCCGTGCTGCTTAAAAAACATACGAACGACCTGAATTCCTTTCGCAGAACATCCTTCTCAACTGAGGACTTCATGGAGGCTGTGTCGTTCCATAAATTTACAGTCGAACTGTTTCCAGAAAAGAAAAAATGAAGTCGTCTGCATAGAAAATCGCCGCAAGATGTATCCTAGGCGTAACAAAACAAAGGAGATAAGCTTATGGATACCGTTGCATTGATTCTGGTCATCATAGGTGCGCTCAACTGGGGGCTCGTGGGGATATTCCAATACGATCTCATCGCAAGCATATTCGGCGGCATGGGCACCACGGTTTCGCGCATTCTGTATACCCTCGTGGGACTCGCGGGCATCTGGAGCATCAAGTTCCTGTTCCATAGGGAGCATGAGGAGGACAGGCACAGGCACAGGGAGGTCAAGGAAAACTGGGGAGACCACAGGGACTAAACGAGATTCATAAAAAAGGAGCCGCCCGAATCGGGCGGCTCCGCGATTGACGGGGAGCCTATGTTTTGACATAGACTCCCCCTGCGGCTACGGTTTTAGATGATGTTTCTTTGGGCAAGCAATTCGAGTATCTGTACCGCGTTGGTCGCGGCGCCCTTGCGGAGCTGATCCCCGCAGCACCAGAACACCAGCGAGGGCCGGGCGGACGAAATATCCCGGCGGATGCGACCGACATAGACTAAATCCTGGCCGGAGGTATCCACGGGCATGGGGTATGCCCGCGCCGCAGGATCGTCCACCACGCGCACCCCCGGCGCTTTTGACAGCAGACTGCGCGCCTTTTCCGGGGTCAGCTCGCGTTCCGTCTCGATCGTGATGGATTCGGAATGGCTGCAATATACGGGAACGCGCACGCAGGTGCAGTTAACCATGAGCTCGGGCGCGCCGAGTATTTTTCTGGACTCGTGCAGCATCTTCATTTCCTCATGTGTATAGGCGTTATCCTCGAAGAAATCGATGTGCGGTATCAAATTAAACGCGATCTGATGGGCGAAAGCCTTCGGCTTGACAGCCCTGCCTTCGAGCACGTCCCGCGTCTGCGCCTCAAGCTCGCGAAGGCCCGCAATCCCCGCGCCGGAAACTGCCTGATAGGTCGAGGCGATGATTCTCTTGACCCCGGCGTAATCGTGCAGCGGCTTGATGGGCATCAGCGCGATGGTGGTTGAGCAGTTCGGGTTGGCGATGATGCCTTTTTGCGTGAGCACGGCATCGGGATTGACCTCGGGAACAATGAGCGGCACATCTTCTTCCATGCGGAAGGCGCTGGAATTATCGACCACAATGCAACCCTCCGCCACAGCCATCGGGGCGAGCGCGAGGCTCGCATCCGAACCCACTGCGAAGAGCGCGGCGTCCATCTTCTCGAAAACGCCCTTCTTCGCCTCCCGTACACGGAGCTTTTCGCCCATGAAGGAGATCTCCTTGCCCTCGTTCTCCCGCGCATCCAGGGGAATCAGCTCCCGGATGGGAAAGTTCCTCTCTTCAAGCACCTTGAGCATCGTGCTTCCCACGACGCCCAGCGCCCCCACAACACCAATCGTATACGTACCCATATCATCATCCTCCGCTTTATGTTAAATTCATGCTTTTGATCGCATCCATGATTCGCCCGAGACCGGCGAGCAGCATATCGTCGTCGATAGTCAGCGGGGGCATCAGCTTGAGCACGCAGTCCTCCCGCCCGGCGAGCTCGATGACAAGCCCGCGCTCGAAGCAGTTTTTGCTCGCGCGCTTGGCCGAGCCTTGCGGGAAAGCGGCAAAGTCGATACCCCAAATCATGCCGATGCCGCGATAGCCCAGTTTTTCGTTTATCTTTGGGAGGTTTTCGCAAAGGTATTCCTCGATGATCGCACCCTTGCGGCGGGTTTCCGCCTCGACGTCGTATTTGAGCATATACTCGAGCCCGGCTTTGGCCGCCACCATCGCAGGCTGGAAGCCGCGGAACGTCCCGTTATGCTCGCCGGGAGACCAAATGTCCAGCTCCGGCTTGAAGAGCGTGAGCGCGAAAGGCAAGCCCATGCCTCCGATGGACTTGGCCATGACGAAGATATCCGGCTTAATGCCCGCGCGCTCGAAGGCGAAGAACGGGCCCGTCCTGCAGCAGCCGACCTGGATTTCGTCGAGCACGAGCAGTATGCCGTGCCGGTCGCAAAGCGCGCGCGCCCGCCGGAGCCAATCGTCGTCGAGCACGTAAATGCCGCCCTCCGCCTGCACGGTCTCGACGAAAAGCGCGGCGGGCTTGTCGACGCCGGAGTGGTCGTCCGTCAGGATTGTTTCCATATAATCGATGGTGTCGAGCTGCGGGAACATGTACGGCGCGGGGATGTGGGTCACGTTGGTGAGCGGAACGCCGCAGCCCTTCCTCGAGGCCGCGTCGGTGGTGAGCGCTATGGAGCCGAGCGACATGCCGTGGAAGCACCCCATCAGCGCAAAAACATTGCTTCGCCCGGTAAACTTGCGCGCGAGCTTGAGCGCGGCTTCCACCGTGTTGGTGCCGGTCGGTCCCGGGAACATGATCTTGTAATCGAGCCCACGCGGTTTGAGCACGTTGTTCTCGAAATAATCGAGGAACTCGCCCTTGGCCCGCGCATACATGTCAAGGCTATGCACGATGCCGTCGCTTTGCAGGTACTCGATGACGCGCTCCTTGATAAAATCGTTGTTGTGCCCGTAGTTACACGAGCCTGCGCCGCAGAAGAAATCGATGTAGTCGGTGCCGCCCTCATCCGTCAGCACGGCGCCCTTCGCCTTGACGAACACGGTGGGAAACTTCCTGCAATAGGAGCGCACTTCGCTTTCGTACTCTTCGAATATTCTGTGATCCATTGTTATCTCCAGTCCGGGCTTGCGCCCTGTAATCGGGAACGGAATCATTGTTCATATCATTCCCGTTCAAATAATATATTTTTTAACTCTCGTCGACAACGTACAACTTATAAGGAAATGCCATTTATTTTTTCATACATATTGTAAGGCGACGCTCCGCTTCGGCCGTTTGATAGGAGGGGCGTCGATTGGTCGCAGCCGACACGGGTCAGCTCAGTAATCGAGATAAATACGCGTACAAATTTCCAGCAGAAACAGGTCTCGATGGCATTTGAGGGACATTCCCGTCAGGGCCTCGATTTTTTCCAGCCGATAGAGCAGCGACTGCCTGTGGATGTGCAGCTTGCGCGCGGTCATGCTCGTGTTGTAATTGCAGCGGATGAACGCGCTGAGCGTTTCAAGCAGATCAGCCTTGGAAGAGCGATCGTATTCGAGCAGCTTTTCGAGCGTGCGGCGGGCCATCTCCCTGATCTCCGGATCGTGGGATACCGCAGAGATGATCTGCGCTTCCTTCGTATCCTTATAGCTGAAGCTGTTCTTCTTGCCTTTCGCATTCATGCAATACCGCAGGGCGAGGGACGCGTTGTTGTACAGCCGGCTGAAATCGTGGACATCCGGCGTGATCTCGCTGATCCCCCAGTAGAATGCGTAGCCTGGGAAGCTCCCCTCAAGCCGGGCGCTTACAGCACCCAAATATGCTTCGATCTGCCTTGCCGGCTCGTAGGTCGGGTTTTCGACGAAAAGGATGAATTCGAGGCTCCTTTCGGCATACATGACGCTCAGACACATCGTCTTTGCTTCCTGCGCGACGATCGACTCAAACGCAAACGCGTTTTCCGCCGCCTGCGACGAATACTTCTGCTCACCCGCCGAGGGTGCCCTTGACGCCGCATAGATCGTTATGCAGGTATAGGGCTTGTTTAGGTCGAAGCGGAGTTTCTCTCCCTGGCGCGTCATCTCATCAATCGACTCGTAGTTGCCTGTGGCGAGGTTCCAGACGAAATCGCTCTTGAACTTCGTCGTCATCATGTCCTCAATCCTCTCCTTGTTAAACCACATGGAGAGCGAAAAACCGATATATTTTTCGATCAGCTCCGGGTCGCAGGATCGTCCGCCGTCGACTCTGCCCCCGCCGAGCCACAGGTATCCGG
>JAPXSN010000079.1:0-6241 GCA_033813015.1 Clostridia bacterium
CAGAGGCGTTTGGCCTACGCCTGCGACATCACCTACGGCACGAACAACGAGTTCGGCTTCGATTACCTGCGCGACAACATGGTGGTCTATCGCGAGCAGATGGTACAGCGCGCGCTCAACTACGCCATTGTGGACGAGGTGGACTCCATCCTCATCGACGAGGCGAGGACTCCGCTTATCATCTCCGGGTCGGGAGAAAAGTCCACCGATATGTACACCAAGGCGGACCGGTTCGTACGTAAGCTCGAGCGCGGCGCGAACATCGAAAAGGCAAGTAAGACCGAGCTCATGATGGGTGAGGAACAGCCCGAGAGCGGCGACTACATGTGCGATATCAAGGCGCGTACCGTAGCCCTGACCGCACGCGGCATACAGAAGGCCGAGCAGCACTTCGGTATAGACGACATTTCCTCCACCGAGAACCAGGAGCTCAACCACCACATCATACAGGCGCTCAAAGCGAACGCCCTCTTTACGCGCGACAAGGACTATGTTGTGCAGGAGGGGCAGGTGCTCATCGTCGACGAGTTCACGGGTCGCCTCATGTTCGGCCGCCGCTACAGCGACGGGCTGCATCAGGCGCTGGAGGCCAAAGAAAACGTCAAGGTCGAGCGCGAGAACAAGACGCTCGCCACCATCACGTTCCAGAATTATTTCCGCATGTTCAAAAAGCTCTCGGGCATGACGGGCACGGCCAAAACGGAGGAAGCCGAGTTCCAGTCCATCTACGGGCTTGACGTCATCGAGATCCCCACGAACAAGCCGCTTATCCGCGCGGACAACAACGACGTCGTCTACGCGAGCGAGGCGGGCAAGTTCCGCGCCGTCGTCGAGGAGATCATCCGCATTCACAAGACCGGCCAGCCCATCCTCGTGGGCACAATTTCGGTCGAGAAAAACGAAATGCTCAGCTCCATGCTTAAAAAGCGCGGCATAGACCATCAGGTGTTGAACGCCAAGCTGCACCAGAAGGAAGCGGAAATTGTCGCGCAGGCCGGCAAATGGGGCAGCGTGACCATCGCAACCAATATGGCGGGCCGCGGCACGGACATCCTCTTGGGCGGCAATCCGGAATTCCTCGCCAAGCGCGAGCTTCGCCAAGAAGGCCTTGAGGACGACCTCATCGAGGAGGCCACGGGCCACGCGGACACGGACAATCCGGACGTGCTCGCCGCGCGCGAAGCATACAAACAGGCGTATGAAAAACACAAGCTGCAGACTGACGCCGAGCACGACAGGGTCGTATCCGTCGGCGGATTGCACATCATCGGCACGGAGCGGCACGAGTCCCGCCGCATCGACAACCAGCTGCGTGGACGATCCGGCCGCCAGGGCGACCCCGGCAGCACGCGCTTCTACGTTTCACTTGAGGATGAACTGATGCTGCGCTTCGGCGGCGACCGCATCAAGGCCATTATGGATAAGCTTTCCCCGGACGACGATATCCCGCTGGACATGCGCATCCTCACAAAGCAGATCGAGACCGCGCAGAAGCGGGTCGAGTCGCACAACTTCGACATCCGCAAGCATGTGCTCCAGTACGACGACGTGATGAACAACCAGCGCGGGATCATCTACGGCCAGCGCCGCAAGGTGCTCATGGGCGAGAACATCCACGATTCCGTCATGGAGATGATCCGCGAAACCGTCGCCTCCCGCCTCGAGATTTTCGCACCGCCGCATGCCAAAAGCGCCGATTGGGACATGATGGGGCTCTACAAGGAGCTTGCCCAGCTCGCGGGCGAGGACTTCACGGGCAGGCTCCACGGCATAACCGACCGAAACGCGCTTACAGATAAGACGCTTGAGCTCGTGGACGCCACCTACCAGAAGCGTGAGGCAGACGTCACCGCGGCGGGCGTCGACATGCGCGAGGTCGAGCGCGTGCTGCTCTTAAAGGCCGTGGACGCGCACTGGATGGACCACATCGACGGCATGGACCAGCTGCGCCAAGGCATCGGCCTGCAGGCCCTCGGCCAGAAGGACCCGGTCGTCGCCTACCGCAACATGGGCTTCGACATGTTCGATGAAATGATCCTGGGCATACGCGAGCGCACGGTGCGAACGCTCTTCCACGTTTCCGTCCGGCAGGCGCCGCAGAAGCGCGAGCAACTCGCCAACCCCATCACGGCCTCGTCCGAAGGCAAGCCACAACCCAAGAAGAGCGACAGGAAGCCCGGGCGCAACGACCCCTGTCCCTGCGGCAGCGGCAAGAAATATAAAAACTGCTGCGGCAGCGCCGCGCAATAGCGGCTTCGTCTTTCAAAAAAAATGGCTCTGTCGTTTTTTGAAGTTTCACGCTATGCCTAAATGCTTCGCATTCAGAGCGGCAAAGCGCGAAAGGTACGAAAGCCTTCGGCTTTCATCCGTTTCGGCGTACATGCCGCCGAAGCCGGAATAGAAGTCAAGGGGCGCGGCCCCTTGACAATCCTTGGAAATTCCCGGAAATCCGTATAACGATATGGTAGATCAAAAATAAATAAGGCAAAGGAAGTGAGAAAGAGTGATACCACTGGAAGAGATCCGGCAGAAGCTGACCGGCACGGTCGAAACGCTCAAAGAGGCAGGTGGGTCCCTTTAACCTCGCGGAATTGAGCGAGGAAAAGGATAAACTCGAAGCCCAGATGGCGGAACCCGGCTTCTGGAACAACGTGGAAAACGCCAACAAGGTAAACCAGCGCATCAAGTCCATTTCAGGCAAGCTCGAGAAATATCGCAAACTCAGCGCGCGCAGTGAGGATCTCGAGGTGCTCATCGACATGGCGGACGAGGCGAATGACGAAAGCCTTTTGCCCGAAATTGGGGAAGAATACGCGGCGCTCAACACGGCAGTTTCCGCGCTCAAGCTCGAAACACTGCTCAAAGGCCCCTACGACGCGAAAAATGCCGTCCTCTCGCTGCATGCCGGCGCGGGCGGCACCGAAGCTCAGGATTGGGTGTCGATGCTCTACCGCATGTACACGCGCTACTGCGAGCGAAACGGTTTTTCCGTGCGCGAGCTCGATCTGCTCGATGGGGACGAGGCCGGCGTCAAGAGCGTGACCTTCGAGGTCACGGGCGACAACGCCTACGGCTACCTCAAGGCCGAAAAGGGCGTGCACAGGCTGGTGCGCATCTCTCCGTTCGACGCGGCGGGAAGGCGGCACACCTCGTTTGCCTCTCTCGACGTGACGCCCATCTTCGACGACGACGATGACGACGTAGAGGTTGACCCGGATGACATCCGCGTGGATACCTATCGCAGCGGCGGCGCAGGCGGGCAGAACGTCAACAAGGTAAGCTCGGCCATACGCATCACGCACATCCCCACGGGCATAGTCGTGCAGTGCCAGAACGAGCGAAGCCAGCTCCAGAATAAGGAGATGGCCATGCGCATCCTGCGCGGCAAGCTCCTCGAGGTCGCCGAGCGTGAGCGCATGGACCAGATGGCCGAGATCAAGGGCGAAATGAAGAAGATCGAGTGGGGCAGCCAGATCCGCTCCTACGTGTTCCAGCCCTACACGCTCGTCAAGGACCACCGCACCGGCGTGGAGGATGGCAACATACAGGCCGTCATGGACGGGGACATCGAGGCGTTCATCGACGCGTTCCTCGCGCAGAGCTGAAGAAACTCGCATACGCGGGCCGGAAACGGCCCGCGTATGCTTTGGAAACCGCTTTTGTCGTGATATAATGGTCAATGAAAATTCAATGCGGAGGTACGCCCATGTACGCGGACCTGCACCTTCACTCCACCCATTCGGACGGAACGGATACGCCCGAGGAGCTCCTCACGCTCGCGCGGGAGAATGGGGTCTCCGTCGTCGCCATCACCGACCACGACTCGGTAAGCGGGGTCGAGAGCCTCGGCGGCCTTCGCTCGATTGCGGGCGTGCGAGTCATCCCCGCCATCGAAATTTCAGGCATCGTAAACAGGAAACCGCTGCACATACTCGGCTACTATATCGACACGCAAAGCCTGAAGCTTGCGGATTTTCTCGCGCGTATGGCGCGAGAGAAGACCGAGAACACGCGCGTCATTTTTGAGCACGCGCGCGCGAAGGGCGTGTTTGATTATGCGTGGGAGCGCGTCGTGCAAATAAGCCCGGGCCAGCCGCGGCTCTCGGGCATACATGTCATGAAGGCCATGGACGAGGACCGCTATGTCGTGCCGGGCATGACCACGCGCGAGCTGTTTCGCAAATACTTCCTTCCCTCGGGCGAGGGCTTCATTGAAACGGGCTGCGCAGACGGGCACGAGGCCGTCGACATCGTCAAGGCCGCGGGCGGCATCCCGGTCATCGCGCACCCCAAGAGCGTAGGAGATGACGCGAAGGTGCTCGATCTGCTCGACTACGGCGCGCAGGGGCTCGAGGTATACCATCCCTCGCACACGCCCAAGGAAACGCAAAAGTATCTCGCACTCGCGACGGAGCGCAACCTCTATATTACGGGCGGCTCGGACTGGCACGGCGGGAACAACCGCCCGGAGACGACGCATTTCGCCGTGACGGGGCTTGCGAACCCGGATTATCCCATCCTGAACGCGCGCAATGCTTTCGCATAACAGTCCGACGATATGCCAAAGGAGCGGTTGAGGCCGCTCCTTTTGTATCTATGCTTCGTTACAGCTCGACGAAGTCCCCTATGGCCTTCATGAGCAGCGCGAGCGAGAGCACGTCCGCGCAGCCGCCAGGGCTGAGGTTGCGGCAGATGAAGGCCTCATCCAGCGTATGCAGCGCCTTGAGCCGCTCGCCCACGGGCAACGCATTGACGCGCGCGGCGGAAATCTGCGCATAGGCAAGCCCTTCCTCCCCGCCCCTGTGGAGCACGTTGGTATCGTCGAGCTTAGCCATGATGATGGGCAGCGTGAGCGCGGCGGCGTCCTCAGGCGCATAGCCCTGCGCGAGGAAGCCCTCGAGCGCAGCCTTGGCATTGCGCGCCGCGGGAAAGCCTGCCCCTGCCTCCCCCCGCGCACCCGTCGCGCCGGTGCGCGCGTAAACGCGGTCGCCATGGGTCGCGGGCGCTCTGGCAGCTGCCTCCAAGGCATCCCAAAGGCCAAGGGACGCGAGGCGCGCAGCCTCGGCGAGCGCGGGCTTGCCCGTCCTTAAATAGATAGCCGCGCCCGCGAGCAGCAAGCCCATCGAAAAGATGGCGCCCTTGTGCGCGTTCGCCCCGCCCGTAGCCTCGCGCATGGCGTTCTCGGCGGCAATCCCCTCGGCGCGCAGCTTCGCCATGAGCGAAGCCGGCGCAACGTCAAAGCAATCGAGCGCGATGCGGACCATCTGCTCAAAATGGGGCAGTATCGCCGCGGCGCTGGCGTAGAAGCTTTCGATGTTCATATCCCGGTGCGCACCGCAGTTGTTCCGATCTACGAGGCCCGGCTTGGGCGTGGCGTCCACCTCCACGATGAGCGCGTCGCGCGCGCTTTGCGCGAACTTTTGCGCGGCAAAGCCGCTCAAAAGCGCGTCCACGCGGGCGCTGACTTCATTTAGCCCGTGGGCGCGACTGCGTGCGCAGGCGGAAACCGGGCCGCCGCAGACGACGCAGCTTCGCCCCTCTTTGCGCGAGAGCTTCTCCCCTGAAGCGTCGAGCACATCTATGTCGTACAGCCTGCCGACTGCCGATCCTTCCTCAACGGCAACTGCTGCCTGCTTGAGGAGCTTCGCGTCCGCGTCGAACACAAAAAACGCTTCGCAGCCCGTGGGGGCGCACAGAAGCTCGCGCGCCTTCGCCTCGGGAAGCGAAGCCTCAAGCCGCCCGAGCCCTTCGCGGAACGCCAGCTCGATGAGCGGCGTGTGCTTGGTGTAGCCGGGAATGTTCATCGTAAAGCAAACCACGGGGAGAGCATAGCGCTCGATCAGCTTGCGCTGGCGCAGCGCCCGCTCTTCGCGGCGGCGGAGCATATCCTCAAGAGAGACTTTTGAGATATGCATAAGTCGTAGGCGGCACGAGGGCTTTAATTTCCTCGAGCCTTCCCTCCTTTAAAAAGCGTCGCACCGCACTCGCCGAGATGCCGTCCTTGCGCGGAATCTCGATGAACTCAATGCCGTAAGCGGGCAACAGTTCCCGCATCCTTTGGTTGTACGTGCTCGTCACGGGGCAGTATGGCTCGGTGCCGACGTAGCGCCGTGAAATGCCAAGCCCCGGCGCGATCCTGCCGCCGAACACGGCGATATCCATTTCCGTTTTCACATCCTCGACGCGCACGCGGTCCTTGATGAAATACGCGGGGAACGTTGCGCGCGAAACGAGGTAATCC
>JAPXSN010000080.1:0-6138 GCA_033813015.1 Clostridia bacterium
CTGCATTACTGTAAACCATGTTTCCACACAAACTGTAAACCATGTTCCTCTTGACACACAGGGCCGCCCCTACACCATTCCCCGCCCGCAGGCGGCGTTCTTTGATTGTCAATTGTCCATTTTCAATTGTCAATTACTTCCGTTCCACCCCAAGCGTCACACTCTCCCCGTTGATATCCCACTCCTTGACGCAGCCTCGGGGCGCTTCTTCTTTTATGCTGTCCGCGAGCGTATCGGACGCGATATCCCTGCCGTAGAGCGTGAAGATCTCTGCGATGCGCGCATTGCCCGCGTGGGTGACTGCAACGTGGTCGGTTACCTCGAAGTCCGCCTCCTTGCGCATGGTCTGTATTTTGGAGACGAGCTCGCGCACGAAGCCCTCGTCTATAAGCTCCGACGTCAGGTTCGTGTCGAGCACCACGGAAAGTTCGCGCTCGGTCTCGCTCACAAAGCCCGCCTTTTGCACGGGCTCGACCAGAACGTCGTCGGGGGAGAGGGAAACGCTCGTGCCGTCGAGCTCGAATTCGTAGTTTTCGCCCCGCTTGTGCGCGGCGACCACGAGGTCGCCCACGCCGTCGCCTTGAAGATAGGCGTTGATTTTCGGCAGAACCTTGCCGTATCGCGGCCCGAGGGTCTTGAGCTGCGGCTTGGCTTTGTAGGAGATGAACGCGCTCGCGTCATCCACAAACTCCACGGCTTTGACGTTGAGCTCGTCGCAAACGATGGCGGCGAACATTTCCGGCAGTTTCCTTCCCTGCACGAACATGCGCGCGAGCGGCTGGCGATTCTTGCGGCCGGCCGCGTTTCGTGCGCTGCGTCCGAGCACGACGATGTCGAGCACCCCATCCATGTTCTTCTCGAGCGCGGCGTCGATGAGGCCTTCGTCCGCCTCGGGGAAGAGGCAAAGGTGCACGCTCTCGGGCGAAGCGTTGTCGACGGAGCGCACGATGTTCTGGTATATCTGCTCGGCCATGAAAGGCGTGAACGGCGCGCACAGCAGCGCCATGGTCTTCAGGGCCGTATAGAGCGTCATGTACGCCGCTTCCTTGTCTGGCGTCATGTCTTTGCCCCAGTAGCGCTCGCGGCAGCGGCGCACATACCAGTTGGAAAGGTCGTCCGTAAAGCGCGCAATCTCGCGCCCGGCTTCGGTGATGCGGTAATCCTCGAGATCACCGTCCACTTCCCGGATGAGCGTGTTGAGCCGCGAGAGCAGCCATTTGTCCATCGGCGAGAGATTCTCGCGCTTCAACGCATGCTTCGTCGGGTCAAAGCCGTCAATTTCTGCGTAGAGCACGTAGAATGCGTAAGTGTTCCAGAGCGTGCCCATGAACTTTCTTTGCGCCTCGCTGACCGCCTCCGCAGAGAAGCGGCTCGGCAGCCACGGCGCGGAGCCTGTATAGAAATACCAGCGCACCGCGTCCGCGCCCTGCGCGTCGAGCACGATCCATGGATCGACCACGTTGCCCTTGTGCTTGCTCATCTTCTGCCCGTCCTTGTCGCACACGAGGCCCAGCACGATGCAGTTGAGGAAGCTCGGATCGTCAAAGAGGCACGTTGAGATGGCGAGCAGCGTGTAGAACCACCCGCGCGTCTGGTCGAGCGCCTCGCTGATGAAGTTGGCGGGATAGCGCTCGAGGAATTCCTTTTGGTTCTCGAACGGATAGTGCCACTGCGCGAAGGGCATCGAGCCGGAGTCGAACCAGCAGTCTATGACGGCTTTTTCGCGCCGCATGACGCCGCCGCACTTTTTACACTTGAACGTGATGGGGTCGAGGAAGGGCTTGTGCAGCTCGATATCCTCCGGCGTGCCGGGCGCGGCTTCGAGCAAGTCCTTGCGGGAGCCGATCACGTGCAGCTCCCCGCAATCCCCGCAAACCCATACGGGCAGCGGCGTGCCCCAGTACCGCTCACGCGAGAGCGCCCAGTCCACGACGTTTTCGAGGAAGTTGCCCATGCGGCCTTCCTTGATGGTTTCGGGCAGCCAGTTGACGCGGCGGTTGTATTCGATGAGCCGATCTTTCACGGCGGTCATTTTGATATACCAGCTCTCGCGGGCGTAGTAAACAAGCGGCGTGTCGCAGCGCCAGCAATAGGGGTAGCTGTGCTCAAACTCAGGCGCGGCGAGCAGGTGGCCGCCCTCCTTGAGATCGTTAAGGATCAGCTTATCCGCATCTTTGACGAACTTGCCCGCCCACGGGGTATCCTTGGTCATCTCGCCGCGGCTGTCGACGAGCTGGATGAAGGGCATGTCGTGCCTCGTGCACACACGGTAGTCGTCCTCGCCGAACGCGGGCGCGTTATGGACGATGCCCGTGCCGTCCTCGGCCGAAACATAGTCGTCCGCCACGACGTAATGGCCGCGCTTGCCGGTCTTCGCGGCGGCGGCCGCTGTGCATTCGAACAGCGGCTCGTAATCGCGGCCGATGAGCGCGCTGCCCGGATATTCCGCAAGCACCTTCGCATCCCCACCGAGAACCTTTTCCACAAGCTCTTTTGCGAGAATGAACTTCTCGCCGTCTTTCTCGGCGGTGCAGTAGACGAGCTCCGCGTTGACGCACAGGCACACGTTGCTGGGCAGCGTCCACGGTGTGGTCGTCCACGCAAGGTAGCTCGCGTCCTCGTCCTTGCAGCAAAAGCGCACCGTGGCGGAGGTTTCCTTCACATCCTTGTAGCCCTGCGCAACCTCGTGGCTCGAGAGCGCGGTGCCGCAGCGCGGGCAGTAGGGCACGACCTTGTGGCCCTTATAGAGCAGGCCCTTTTCGTGGATGGTCTTGAGCGCCCACCACTCGGATTCGATGTAGTCGTCCTCATAGGTGACGTAGGGATGCTCCATGTCGGCCCAGAAGCCGACGCGGTCGCTCATTTCCTCCCAGTCTGCCTTATATTTCCACACGGATTCCTTGCACTTGGCGAGGAAGGGCGTCACGCCGTAGGCCTCGATCTGCTCCTTGCCGTCGAGCCCGAGCTGCTTTTCAACCTCAAGTTCCACGGGCAGGCCGTGCGTATCCCAGCCGGCCTTTCGCATGACGTCGAAGCCCTTCATCGTGCGGTAGCGGGGGATGATGTCCTTGATGGCGCGCGTGAGGATATGGCCGATGTGCGGCTTGCCGTTTGCCGTGGGCGGGCCGTCGTAAAACGTATATTTGGGCGCGCCCTCGCGCAGCTTGACGCTCTTTTGGAAGATTTCGTTTTCTTTCCAGAATCGGAGCGTCTCCTTCTCGCGCGCTGCGAAATCGAGCGACGTGGGAACCTTTTTGTACATACATCCTCCCAAAACAAAAAATAGCGCCCCCTGCACGGGACGCGGATTCGCGCGGTACCACCCGAGTTGGCATAAACATGCCCTCTCACGCGCTGTAACGTGCGCGCACGGCGGGGCTTACGCAGCGAAAATCGCCTTCTGCCTCCGCGCTCGCGGGCGATGCGTATTTTTCGTTTCCCGCCGCGCTTGCACCCTCCGCGGCTCGCTGTGGGGCGTTGAAAAACCGTGTGTCCCGCTCAAAGCTTTACTGAATAATCATTATATTATGCACAAAGCGAAAATGTCAACACAGGTTAGGAAACGACTGGTGCGCTCAGAACAACTCATCCAGCAATATATAATATTTGATCTTCTCCCAATCCGGCTCGATGCCAAGCTCCACAAAAAGCATTTGCACGTCGAGGCCGCCGTAGACCCTTGAGCCGTATGCTCCGTCGAAATTATGCTGCAGGCTGCGGCAGCAGAGCGCGATGTCCTGATACTGGTCGGCGACGCCGCTGCGCCCCAGGTCAATGAACCCGCTGATTCCGCCGCCCTCGGCGAATACGTTCGGCAGGCAGTAATCCCCGTGAGAAAAAACAGGGTCTTCGGCGGGTCTGTTTTGCTCGAGCCATTCGAGCAGCGCTGCGGGGCTTTCGAAGCCATCCTGCCCGTAGGTTTCGGGTTCCGCGTCGTCCGTGCCGCAAAGCCCATCCCGCACGCGCTCGCGCGCGAGCCTTAATTTGTTGTCGGCGGAATTGACGTACGGGCAATCGGATGTATCCACGCTCCAGAGCATCCGCAGTCCCTCCGCGAGCAGCCTCACGAGCTGCTCCGGCTGTGCGAGCCATTCCGGCGCACAGCACATTTCGCCGCGCAGCCGACTCATGAGCAGGTAATTGAAGCCGTCGGCCTGTTCAAAGCATAGAAGTTGGGGGACGGGAAGCCTGCCCGCGAGCCACGCCATCATGCGGCGCTCGTTGTCCGGCTCCTCGCCCTGCGCTTCGATTTTGAGCACCATGTCCTCGAAACGCAGCACCCGTGAGCCGGACATGCCCGTTTGGTCGATGCTATACGGCCTGTTGCCGATGAATTTTCGGATGGTTTTGGGGAATCCCATCGCCGCTCCTGCTTGCACAGCGCCCATGCCTATACCCTTGCCTCCACATTCGTCTGCTTCCCCTTGAGCTTTTCCGCAAACGCCCGTATCTCCTCCGGCCTGTACGCCTCGAGCTTGCCGAGATACGCCCTGTCGTCCGGCTGCTCTCGGTATAGTTGCAGTGCCCAGCGGGGCAGGGGAGGCACAGCTTCTGCCATGGCGGAAAGGTCGGCGAGGGAAAGCTGCGGCACGACGGTCGTGCGCAGTTCAAAGGGGATGTTCGACGCGAGCAGCAGGTCGACGCTCTCCCTTATGCCCTTGGGCGGCGCGAGGCAGAGCGAGGGATATTTGTCAAACGGCGCTTTGTAATCCATGGCGACGTAATCGAGCAGCCCCGCGGCGAGGAGGGAGGCGAGCACATCCGGGCGCGAGCCGTTTGTGTCGAGCTTCGTCGCGTAGCCGAGCTTTTTGACGCGGTTGAGCTGCCAGGCGAGGTCCTTCTGGAGCGTCGGCTCCCCGCCGGAAAACACGATGCCGTCGATTAGACCGCGCCGCCGTTCGAGGAAGGCCGAAACCTCCGCTTCGGACAGAAGCGGAGGATGGTCGAGGATCGATCGGTTGTGGCAGTAGAAGCAGCGGTAGTTGCAGCCCGAAACGAAGATCACGGCTGATAGCTTTTGGGGAAAATCGACGGTGCTGCTCCTCTGCAGGCCCGCGATGTTCAAATTTCCGCTTCCTTTACGACGTACTTGATGCGCTCGGCGTATTCCTGCTGTTTGCCGCGGTGGAAGTTCTGCACCGGGCGAAGATATCCGACCACGCGGCTCCATACCTCGGCTTCCGCGCCGCAGTCCGGGCAGGCGAAGTGCTCACCCGCGACGTAGCCGTGGTTGGGGCAGATGGAGAAGGTCGGTGTCAGCGACACGTAGGGCAGCTTGTAGTTGGTGAAGATCTTTTTGATCAGCGACTTTGCGATCTCCTTGTCCGGGATGCGCTCGCCCAGATACAGATGCAGCACCGTGCCGCCGGTGTAACGGCTCTGCAGCTCGTCCTGCAGTTCGAGCGTCTCAAAGATATCGTCCGTGAACCCCACGGGCAGATGCGTGGAGTTCGTGTAATACGGCGTTTCCTTCGTGCCCGCGCAGACGATATCCGGATATTGCATGCGATCGAGCTTCGCGAGGCGGTAGCTCGTGCCCTCGGCGGGCGTGGCCTCAAGGTTGTAGAAGTGGCCAGTTTCCTCCTGTATGATGGTCATCTGCTCGCGCAGGTAATCCATGACCTCTATGGCGAACTTCTGGCCCTTCTCGCTCGTCAGATCGCTCCCGTCGCGGTATAGGTTCAGGCAGGCTTCGTTCATGCCGATGATGCCGATGGTGTTGAAATGGTTGTACCAATGTTGGCCCGTGCGCTCGTGGATGTTCCTCAAATAGTGCGCGGAGTAGGGGTAAAGGCCGCGGGCGGTCTGCGTTTCTACGACCTTGCGCTTGATTTCAAGGCTGTTCTTGGCAATCTGCACCATGCGCCACAGGCGCGCGAAAAATTCCTCGCGGCTCTTTGATTTATAGGCGATGCGCGGCAAATTGATCGTCACGACGCCCACAGAGCCGGTCAGAGGGTTGGAGCCGAACAGGCCGCCGCCGCGCTTGCGCAATTCCTTGGTGTCTAGCCTGAGGCGGCAGCACATCGAAAGCGCGTCCTCGGGCGAGAGATCGCTGTTTATGTAGTTCGAGAAATACGGTATGCCGTATTTGCACGTGATCTCCATGAAGCGGTCGACCACGTCGGAGTCCCAGTC
>JAPXSN010000081.1:0-6053 GCA_033813015.1 Clostridia bacterium
GGCGGCTACGATGATGCCTATGAGCAGCGACGTGCGCGTGCCCGCCCACATGCGCGCCCACAGATCCTGGCCGATGTCGTTCGTGCCGAACCAGAAGATATCGTTGGGCTTCAGGTTGCTGATGAAGCCGACCACAGGCACGATTTCCGTCGGGTCCGCTGCGCGTACGACGCCTTTGTTCGCGCCCTTGACGGAACCATCCTCGGAGGTGAGTATGAGCATAACCTTGTCGATGGGCACGAAAGCGTAATACCAGCCCTCGTTCGCCGGATCGGCCGCGATCTCCACCTCGACGCCCTTGTCTCCGCGCAGGATGGTGGCGGCCCTCAGCTGGGGTGTGCCCCAACTTGCGGGCGTCTGCAGATACACAAGCACGGTACCCTCGGGAGCGCCTGTGACGAGAGGCCCCTCGGTCAGCATAGCGGTGGACGAGGTCACGCCGCGCGTCGCCTCATCCACGGTGATCCATGCGGCCTTATGAAAGGTGGTCTTATCGCCGTTTGCCGACTTGACGATCACGCAAGGCGCGGCCTTGGGGACGACGACGTAATACCAGCCCTGGTTCTTCTTATCGGGCGCGGGCGTGAGGTGGATGGCGTCCGCCTCATCCTGACCGGGCGCCTGTGCGCTCACGAGAGGAATTCCCCAGGTTTCGGGCACGCTGATGTAGGCGAGCAGCTCGTCTTTTGTAGGCTGAACCGGGTAATCGCCCTTTGTGAGCTTGATGCCGCCCAGGGTCATTTTCGCCTGCTCATCCACCGTGATCCACACCGCGTCGGAGGCGTAGTAGTTGACCGTGTTGGGCTCGAACTGATTGGGGAGCAAGGGCTGTATGAACGTGAAAATAAGCAGCGCAAGCATGGTCGCGAGCATCGCGACCGCGATGCGGTTCTTCATGAACATGCGCACGGTGCTGCGCCAGTAGGAGTAGTTGGAATATCCGCCCCTCTCGGCTTCCTTTTCATCGTAGCCGGCGGACGAAAACAGTCCCGGGTCGAGATGAGCGACCTCCTCCGCGCCAAGGTCATCCTTGCCGCCATAAGAGGCGTTGATGCCGCTCTCGACGCTGTCCTGCAGCTTGCTGCTGAGCTTTTCTTTAATCGAATACTTACTGCTCATCTTGATCCCTCTTTCTTGGCAAAGCTGATGCGCGGGTCAACGATGCCCATGAGCAGGTCGCCTAAGAGCAGGCCCACTATGCTCAGCGACGAGAAGATCACGATCAGCGCGAGCACCATGTAATTGTCCTGCCGCTTGATGACGTCGACCAGCAGTCCGCCCATGCCGGGTACGGAATAGAGCGATTCCACGTAGATGGAGCCGGAAATGGTGAGCAATAGGGAGCCGGGAAGCAGGTTTACCATGGGCACGACGGAATTGCGGAACACATGGCGGAACCAGATTGCCGTGTTCGGCACGCCCTTTGCGCGCGCGAGCTTGATGTAATCCTTGTTCATCTCATCGACCATATAACGGCGCAACCACATCGCGTAGCCCGAAATGGAGGGCAGCGCCAGAGATATGACGGGGAGGATCATGCTCGTCCATTCCTCAGCCTTATAGAGGATGCTCAGGTTGAACCAACTAGAGCCGTATAGCTGAATGAATATGAAATAGACCGCGTTCGGGACCGCCTCGATGAACACGATGTACGCATTGCCGAGCTTATCCGCAAGGCGCCCCTTGCCGCGCACCATCACAATGCCCAGAGCCATACCCAGAGGTAGGCTGACCGCCATGGATATGAGGCCGAATTTCGCGGATATGAGCATTTTAGGCTTGATGAGCTGCGCGATGGGGTAGTTGACGCGATAGCGGAACGACACGCCTAAATCGCCTTTAAGCAGCTGATAGAAATAGCGCCCGATCTGGATGTGCAGCGGATCCTTCAGACCCAGCTTGCGCAGGCCGACATCAATCGCCGCGGGCGACATTTTTTCGTAATTTGTGAAATACCCTTCCACCGGCATCTGCCGAAGGAGGATGAAAATAAGCGTGATCAGAATCACCAACGTCAGCGTTGAGCGTGCAAGTCGCATGAGCGAGTACTTAAGCACTTTCGTTCTCCTTTTTATCCCGGAATTTCTTTGACTGCGGGAATGCAGCGCCTCGGGAGGCGGCAGGTTTCCGAAAAGGAAATGGCTCTGCTCCGCTGAATACAGGGCAGAGCCATTTTCGGCTTACCGGAATGTTGCGGGGCGCATTCGCGCCCCGCGCGGCATTTGCGCTTAGTTGCCGCCCATCGAGGCGTACCAAGCCTCGTACTGCTGGTCGTACATTTCCTGGGTCATAGCCGTCTTGTAAACGTGCTGACCCTTATAGCGGCTGCTGGACTGGCCCATCATGGCGAACTGTCCCTCGAAGCCGTTGAGTTTTGTTGCGCAGTAGGAACCGCCGCTGATGAAGGACGGCACAATGATCGCATGCTCGATGTAGAAGGCCTCCGCGGCCGCGAAGAGCTCGTAGCGCTTGTTGAGATCGCTGGTCTCCGCACGCGCGGCGTCAACGAGGGCAAAATACTCGTTGGACAGCGCGATGGTCTCCGGGGTCTTGGTGTTCTGGAACACGCGGTAGGTATCCGACAGCTCGGTGAAGAAGTTATAGCTGTTCTCCCTATCGAACGGATCGGCCCAAGTCTCGGGATCCATGAAGTCGGCGCCCCAGTTGAGCTCCTGCATCGCGTAGTTGCCGCAGCGGCGGGTCTCGTTGAGGAACGCGTTGCCGGAATAAGTGACCACGACCACGTCGATGAAGTCCGCGCCAAGGAGCGTCTCGAGCTGCTGCTCAAGCACGACGCACGCGTTGCCCCAGTTGGTGCTGTTCGCGTTGAAGTTCATGGGGATCTTGATCGGGAACGTCGCGCCGGCGGCGGTCAGTTCCGCGAGGGCCTTGGCCTTGTACTCAAGAGCGAGGGACTCGTTGAAGCTCTCGGTCGAGTTGAAGGCCGCCAGATCGCCGTAGGTCACGTAATCCTTGCCGGACACGGAATTGATGGCGAAACCGCGCGGGGTGACGGTGTTGATCAGGTGCAGCTCCGGCGCATCGCCCGGGAACCTCGCGGTGATATAGTTCGCCCTGTTGATGGCGTGGAACATGGTCTTGCGGAAGTTCTCGTTGTTGACGGCGATGGTCCAGTTGGCAGGCTCATACTCCTCGGCAAACTTGGGCTCGAAGTTGAAGCCGAAGAAGTAGGAGTAGTCGCCTACAACGCGGGTGGTGGAGAGGAGCTGGCTCTTCTCGGGATCGGCCAGCCAGTCGGCAACGATGTCGGAGCCGATGTCGGCATAATCGACCTCGCCGCGCAGGAACATTTCGGGCGAAAGGGTCGTAGCTTCGGTGTTGCAGGTCTGCTCGATGCGCTCGATGTAGATGTGCTCGGCATCCCAGTTATTCTCGTTGCGCGTATAGATGCGCTTCTGATTGGGCTCATAGGTGGAAAGTATATACGCGCCGTTGAACCACATACTGTAGTTGTCCAGAGCGAAGTTGTTGCCGAGCTCAGCAAGTAGGGCGGCCGGGGCGGGCCAATACGTGCCGAACTGAAGAACGGTCAGGAAATACGGGCGCGCCTTCACGAGATGATACTCAAGCGTATAATCGTCCACCGCGACTGCGCCGACTTCCTCGGGCTTGACCTCGGGGATCAGCGTCCACTCGGTGTACTTGCCTGCGGTCGCATCCCAGCCCGAGCCCTCGTAGATTAGGCCGGCGGCATCGAACACATAATCCTGATCCTCGCCAGCCTCGGTGCCCTGCTCAACCGCCGCGAGCTTCGCCGCGGTATAGTTGAGGCGCTCGGTCGCGTTGACGAGCCAGCCATCCAGCAGGTAGGAGTTGCTGCACTCCGTCGCGGAGTCGCAACCATACTGCGCCGCCGCAACATAGTCGTGCGCGGTGACAGGATCCTTCTGGTTGCCGTCCGCATCGTACCAATACTGGCCCTGACGCAGATGGAAGGTCCACACGAGGCCGTCCGCGCTGGTCTCCCAGCTCTCAGCCGCGCTGGGAACGATGTTCCCGAAAGGATCGTTCTCGACGAGGGAGTCGATGGTGTTCGCGCCCACGACGAGGTCGTAGGTGCTGCCGGACGAGAGATAGTTCATCGTCGTCACTTCGCTTGCGTAAAGTGTACGATAAACCTGCTCATCGGCAAACTCACGGCCGTCGGGCCCTGTCGTCAGCGGAGCCTCCGTCGGCGGCGCCGTCTGGGGCGCGTCGGTGGGGGCCACGGGTGCCGATGTTGCCGGCGCGCCTGCGTTGTCGCACGCCACGAAGCAAGCCGCTACCATAACGGTGACGAGCAGCAAGGCAAGTGTTTTCTTCATCTTGTTCTCTCCTTTAGTTTTATTTTACCGACGTTTCCACGCCGGAAAGATAACATCCCCATAGATAAGATAACGCCCGCAGATTTACTGCGGCATCCGAAATACCACGGCCATTTGCGCTTTATGAATATACACGGGTCGGGCGAAATCTTGCATGTTTATGCGTGAAGCAAAATAGACTTTTGTTAAATTTTTGTATTATCCTCGGCCTTTTGTTACGCCTTGCACATGATTGCGTTCAACTATATATTCATTGCACAACGTTTATTTTACTTTCGCACGGGTGCGTTGTCAATAGGCGCAGATACTAAACTGCATTCTAGTTTTTTCCTAAACGCCTATTCGCGGCTTCGTTTGCATAATGCCTTCAGGCGCAATTTTATGTGCGCAGCAAGGGAATTTTACATCTCCTGCGCAAAATAACACCCTCCCATTTTCCTGATGTTTTTTTGCTTTACAGCATTTACATAACGGCGGGCGGAGCGATTTCGACGATGGAGGAGAGCGCCGCGGCTTCGCTTTGCGCCGAAGCTCCCTATATATATATGAGTTGCGCATGCTGTGCTCGCGCGGGGGGCGGTCTAATTCCGCAGCAGGTTTAAATAGCGGGAAACCCTTTCTTCAACATATTCGCCGGCCATGCGCGCCATAGACAGCGCGCCATAATCTTGGTAATAGCTTCAAAAGCAATTTTTTATAATTTCCGAGCAATATTGGCATACTGCTTACAGGCGCAACGATACGAGCAAACAAGTATTAGTTGGGAGCTGTAAAGTACCATAAATATCAGTTGAGCGATTCATAAACAAGTATTTGGGAGGATAACGCAAATGGCAAAAGAAAAGTTTACAGCAATTACAGAAATTAACATGAAAAAGGGTATGCAGGTGACCTGCTCTGCCCGCGGAAAAAGCTTTATACTGGATGAACCAAAAGAATTAGGCGGAACGGACTTGGGGATGAACCCTGTGGAAGCGCTCTTGTCAGCACTTGGCGCATGCAAATGCATCGTTGTAAAAAGCTTTGCCAGAATGAAAAAAATCGATTTTCTGGGTGTTCGTATTGAGTGCGAAGGAGAGCTTGATCCGGATGGATTCATGGGTAAAAACATAGACGCGAAAATTGGTTTTTCCAAAATAAAAACCCATTATTACATTGAGGCGAACAACACACAAGAAGAGCTGACGGATTTCATTGGCTTTGTGGAAAGAACATGCCCTGTGAAAGATTCTATCGTAAATTCTCCCGAAATGGAAGACGACCTTCACAGCTAACGGCTCCGCGCCGATAATAACCCGCGGTTATAAACGGGCTGATTGCACGGATAGATCCGGGAAAAAGAATCATCGAAAAGCTACGCAAAAACGCCCTGCGGATGCAGGGCGCTTGCTTGTGGTATCCGGCGGCTACCTATTTTCCCGGGCCGTCACCAGCCAAGTATCTTGGGCGTATGAGGGCTTAACTTCTGTGTTCGGTATGGGAACAGGTGGGACCCCTCAGCTTAACCACCGGAATGGCAAGGTAAGTTGTGAACGTACCTTGAAAACTGCATAGGAAGTTGTTTTGTTTCGCTTCGATCAAGCCCTCGACCTATTAGTACCGGTCAGCTGCGCACGTTGCCGCGCTTCCACCTCCGGCCTATCAACCATGTGGTCTTCATGGGGTCTTACTCCTTTCGGATGGGAGATCTTATCTTGAGGTCGGCTTCACGCTTAGATGCCTTCAGCG
>JAPXSN010000082.1:0-5984 GCA_033813015.1 Clostridia bacterium
GGCCAAAAACCTACAAAAAAAACACAACGAGGGATCGCTTCCCGGCGGTGGTGACGCCTGCATGAACAGGCGTAAATTAAACCTGCATTCAATAACTTTCCGCTTTCTTTTTAGAGATTGGTATGTTACAATCCTAAAGGCTTATTGTAGTTTTTTTGTCAATATGCGCGGTCTAACTTCAAAGGAGGAATAACTCATGGCAATCGCAACCAGCATCCGCAAGGAACAGTTCGACCGGCTCGACGGCGTCATCGCCGAGTGGAAGGATGTTTCCGGCGGCCTGCTGCCCATCATGCAGCACGCGCAGGAGATCTGCGGCTGTGTGAACGAGCAGGTGCAGCATTATATCAGCGCTAAGACCGGCACGCCCGTGAGCGTGATTTACGGCGTGGCGACCTTCTACTCGCAGTTCACGCTGCAGCCGAGGGGTAAGCACACCATCGGTCTTTGCCTGGGTACAGCCTGCTACGTCAGGGGCAGCCAGCTCGTGCTCGAGGAGCTTGAAAAGCAGCTTGGCGTCGCGGTCGGCAAGACCACGGCGGACGGCCAGTTCACGCTCGAGGCCACGCGCTGCATCGGCTGCTGCGGACTCGCGCCTGCCATGATGATCGGCGACGAGGTCTACGGAAGGCTCACGCCCGATCAGATCCCCGCGATCGTGGAGAAATACCGCAAGATCGGCTGAAGCTCATGATCATGAAGGAACTCTCGCTTCACTTGCTCGACATTGCCGAAAACTCGATTTCCGCAGGCGCGAAGCTCGTTGAGATCACGGTTGAAGTCGACCACGCGCGGGATTGGATGCGCTGCGAGGTGAAGGACGACGGGCGCGGCATGGACGCAGAATTGCTCGCGCGGGTGACAGATCCGTTCACCACCACGCGAAAGACGCGCTCCGTGGGTCTGGGTATCCCCTTCTTCAAGGAGGGGGCGGAGGGCTGCGGCGGGGCATTCGAGCTGGAGTCGACGCCGGGCAAGGGTACGCGCATTGCGGCGAGCTACCGGATCAGCCACATCGACCGCCCGCCTTTGGGGGATATGGCGGATACGATATACGGCCTCGCATGCAGCAGCGAGGGAGTCGATTTTCTCTATACATACCGCGTCGACGGCCGCACATTCGCCTTCGACACGAGGGAAATAAGGCAGGCGCTGGGCGATGATATCCCGCTCTCCATGCCGCAGGTCGCGCTTTGGATAAGGGAGAGCTTAATCGAAGGAACCACAGAATTAAACGGAGGTGTCTAAAGTATGAAGTCCATACAGGAACTCGAAGCGATTCGTCAGAAGACGCTCGAAACGATCAACCTGCGCCGCGAGCAGACCGGTACCCGCATCGTGGTCGGCATGGCCACCTGCGGTATCGCTGCGGGCGCCCGGCCGGTTCTCACCGCTTTCATGGACGAGGTCGCAAAACGGAACCTGCAGGGCATTACCGTTGCTCAGACGGGCTGCATCGGCGTGTGCCGGCTCGAGCCCATTGTGGAAATCTATAAGCCCGGCGAGGAAAAGGTCACCTACGTCAAGGTCACGCCCGACATGGTCGGCCGCATCGTGACCGAGCATGTCGTGGGCGACAATCCCGTCGTCGAATACACCATCGGCTACAGCGAAGCCAAGAACAAATAAGCCGGAAGCTGGAGGTAATTATGGAATTCTATCGTTCTCAGGTGCTCGTCTGCACGGGCACGGGCTGCTCCTCCTCCAACTCCCCGGCCATTATCGACAAGTTTGAGGAATGCATCAAAAACGCGGGTCTTGAAAAGGAAATCAAGGTCGTGCGCACCGGCTGCTTCGGACTGTGCGAGAACGGCCCCATCTGCATCGTGTATCCCGAAGGCGCGTTCTATAGCCACATCAAGGTCGAGGACGTGCCGCGCATCGTCAGCGAGCATCTCGTCAAGGGCCGCATCGTGCAGGACCTTCTCTATAAAAAGAGTGTGGATGAGGAGCGCAACATCCTCTCGCTGAACAACATCGAGTTCTACAAGAAGCAAATGCGCATTGCTCTCAGGAACTGCGGCGTCATCAACCCGGAGGACATCAGCGAGTACATCGCCTTCGACGGCTACAAGGCGCTGGCAAAGGCGCTCACCGAGATGACGCGGGACGAAGTCATCGACTGCATCTTGAAGTCCGGCCTTCGTGGCCGCGGCGGCGCGGGCTTCCCGACCGGCCTGAAATGGAAGTTCGCCAAAGCGCCGGAGAGCGATGTTAAGTACGTCTGCTGCAACGCGGATGAGGGCGACCCTGGCGCGTTCATGGACCGCAGCGTGCTCGAGGGCGACCCGCACACGGTGCTCGAGGCTATGGCCATTGCTGGCTATGCCATCGGTTCCCAGCAGGGTTACATCTACGTGCGCGCGGAATATCCCATCGCCATCAAGCGGCTCCGCATCGCCATCGACCAGGCGCGCGAAATGGGCCTGCTCGGCAAGGATATCTTCGGCACGGGCTTCAATTTCGATATCGACCTTCGCCTGGGCTCCGGCGCGTTTGTGTGCGGAGAGGAAACCGCGCTCATGGCCTCCATCGAGGGCGGCCGCGGCGAGCCGCGCCCGCGTCCCCCGTTCCCGGCCAATAAGGGTCTCTTCGGCAAGCCGACTATTCTCAACAATGTCGAGACCTTAGCCAACGTCTGTCAGATCATACTCAACGGGCCGGAATGGTTCTCCGCCATCGGCACCGAGAAGAGCAAGGGCACCAAGGTGTTCGCGCTCGGCGGTAAAATAAGCAACACCGGCCTCGTCGAAATCCCCATGGGAACGACTTTGCGCGAGATCATTTACGAGATCGGCGGCGGTATCCCGGGCGGCAAAAAGTTCAAGGCCGCGCAGACCGGCGGCCCCTCCGGCGGTTGCATTCCGGCGGAGCATCTCGACATCCCCATCGATTACGACAACCTCACGGCCATCGGCTCCATGATGGGCTCCGGCGGCATGATCGTCATGGATGAGGACAACTGCATGGTCAACATCGCGAAGTTCTTCCTCGAGTTCACGGTGGATGAATCCTGCGGCAAATGCCCGCCCTGCCGCATCGGCACGCGGCGCATGCTCGAAATACTCGAAAAGATCTGCGACGGCAAGGGCGAGGAGGGCGATCTCGAGAAGCTCGAGAAGCTCGCGCGGAACATCAAGGCCACGGCGCTGTGCGGCCTCGGTCAGACCGCGCCCAACCCGGTGCTTTCGACCATCCGCTACTTCCGTGATGAATACGAGGCTCACATCCGCGATAAGCGCTGTCCCGCGGGCGTGTGCAAAAACCTGCTCAACTACGTGATCGATCCGATCAAGTGCAAGACCTGCGGCCTGTGCGCCAGGAACTGTCCGACCAAGTGCATCTCGGGTGCGCCCAAGGTGCCCTACGTCATCGACCAGTCCAAGTGCATCAAGTGCGGCGCGTGCATGACTTCGTGCAAATTCGACGCAGTCAGCAGAAAATAATTGACAATCGACACTTGAAAATTGACAATTAAATGAATCCAAGCGCCCTTCGCTTCAACAGCGAAGGGCGTTTTCATGTCATCGCGGTCTTTTTGAGCGCTTATGCCGCGTTATAAAAATCCGCATTGTGCGAATACTAACATCGTTCAATGAATTTAAGGAGGGATAGCTATGCTCACGGCACGAAAAGTCACGTTTATGATATTGTTCGTGGCTCTGCTCGCTCTGATGAGCCTGCTCGTATACCGCGCGTTCTTTGCGCCGGAGGGGAACGGCGGCATGAGCGGCGCGCGCTTCGTGTATGAAGAGGCGATCGATGCGCGCTGAACCATTTTATACAATTCCAAAACCTGATATCACGCTGCTCAACGCGGGCACGCTGAATCCCATGGACCGGGAGCAGCGTTATGCGCCCGCCAAGCCGCGCACCGGCACAGACAAGGAGCCAGAGAATGACAAGTAAAAAATCGGCGACAAAGAAGGAGCTCGAATATCAGCAGCTCGTATCCGAACGCGCGCCCAAGAGCAAGGTGCTCGCGCAATGCGTGAAGGCGTTCCTCTCGGGCGGGCTGATCTGCTGCATCGGGCAGTTGTTTCGCGACATGGCGCGCCTCTGCCTGCACCTCGACGAAACGGGCGTCGCCTCCTTCACGGCTATCGTCATGGTGTTCATCGGCGCGACGCTCACGGGCGTTGGCGTATATGACCGCATCGGCGCGTGGGCGGGGGCGGGCTCCGTCGTGCCTATCACGGGCTTTGCGAACTCCATCGTGTCGCCCGCGATGGAATTCCGGCCTGAGGGCTTCGTGCTGGGACTTGGGGCGAAGCTTTTTTCCATTGCGGGGCCTGTACTCGTGTACGGCATCAGCTCGTCAATCCTCGTGGGCTTAGTATCGCTGCTGTTCTAGGAGGGAAACCATGCGCAATAAATGCATCGGCCGCCGCACGGTGGCATTCGCGTGCCCGCCGCGCATCATTGCGGGCGAAACCATCGTCAGTAAAATAGAGGGCGAAGGCCCTCTGGGAAAATTCTTTGACACCGTGCTCGAGGACGATACCTGGGGCGAGAAAACGTGGGAGCTCGCCGAGCGCAAGATGTTCGAGCACGTCGTGCGCGCAGCGCTAGAAAAGGTGAACCTCGCGCCGGGCGAGGTGGATGTTCTTCTGGGCGGGGATTTGCTCAACCAGATCATCAGCGCGAACTTCGCCGCACGGGAACTCGGCATCCCTTTCATCGGGCTGTACGGCGCGTGTTCAGCCATGGCGGAATCGCTGCTCTTAGGCTCCATGCTCATGGACGGCGGCTTTGCCTCGTGCGTCGCCTGCGCCGTGTCGAGTCACTTCTGCACGGCGGAAAGGCAGTACCGCATGCCGCTCGAGATGGGCACGCAGGCCATCCCGACCTCGCAGAGGACGGTGACCGGCGCCGCATGCACGCTGCTCGCGGATGATGCCCTGATGGCTAAGGCGCAGCATCAATCCATCTTCGTCACGCACGGCGTGATCGGACGCGTGGTGGACCTCGGCGTCAAGGACGCTGCGAACATGGGCGCGGCTATGGCGCCCGCCGCAGCGGACACGCTGCTGACTCACCTTCGGGAAACGAACCAGGCTGTGGAGAACTACGACATCATCGTCACGGGCGATTTGGGCAAGCTCGGAGGGGAGCTGTTCAAGGAGCTATGCAAAAGGGAGAACGTGGATGTGGGCGAGCACCATGTCGACTGCGGCAACATCATCTTCGCGCCGGACCAGAACGTCAACTGCGGCGGCAGCGGCTGCGCATGCAGCGGGGTCACGCTCAACGGGTATCTGCTCAAGCGCCTCGAGGCAGGGGATTTCAGGCGCATGTTCTTCATGTCGACGGGCGCGCTGATGAGCACGACCTCCGGCATGCAGGGGGAGAGCATCCCCGGCGTCGCGCATGGCGTCGTCATCGAAAGGAGATAACATGGAGTTTCGGGATTATCTGTTCGCGTTTCTGATCGGCGGCGGCATCTGCGTGATCGGACAGCTTCTTATGAGTTACACAAACCTCACTCCGGCGCGGATTCTCGTTCTTTTCGTAACAGCGGGCGTGTTCCTGACGGCGTTCGGCCTCTACGAGCCGCTCGTGAAACTCGCCGGCGCGGGTGCGACCGTGCCGCTCACGGGCTTTGGATACGCGCTGGGTAAGGGAGCTCTCGAGGGCGCAAAGGAAAACGGCGTGCTCGGCGCGTTCACGGGCGGCGTGATCGCCACCGCAGGCGGTATCGCGGCAGCGGTGTTTTTCGGTGCGCTCAACGCCATCATTTTCAAGCCCAAAACGAAGAAATAATCCATCGAAAATAACATCAGGGCCGATATAGCCCCCGGGCGAAGGACGCCCTCGGACACTAGGCTGCGGCCGTCGGAATCGGCCCCTACGCGAATCCCGCCCGCAGGCGGCGTTCTTTGATTGGCCACCTCTAAAAACCCAGTGATAGGACGAGGAATTTTAGCGCGTAAGCGCAAGAATTCCTCGTTTAAATATGGTAGAATAAAGGAAAACGGCAGGTG
>JAPXSN010000083.1:0-5738 GCA_033813015.1 Clostridia bacterium
ATTGTATACATGTATACAGGGATACGGGGATACAACGGGGGGGGGGCACAAGATGATGAACGAATTGATTTTCGACGACGACACCAATCTTCTTCATGTGCGCGCGAAAGAGCGTGCCCAGCGGGATGCGGAGGAAGCCAACCTCTACCCGGAGCTTTTCCCTTACCGCGAGGTGCCCAAGGTCGCCTTCGGCGCGGGGGAAATCCCCATGCGCATGCCCGAGGAGATCTTCATTACGGATACGACCTTCCGCGATGGGCAGCAGGCGCGCGCGCCGTTCACGGCCGAGCAGGTGCGCGGCCTCTTCGAGCTGATGCACGAGCTGGGCGGGCCGCGGGGCGTCGTCCGGCAAAGCGAGTTTTTCGTCTATACGCCGGAGGACAGGCGCGCGCTCGCGCTCTGCCGCGGGCGAGGTTACCGCTATCCCGAGATCACCTCGTGGATTCGCGCGACGAAGGAGGATTTCGACCTCGTGCGCGACCTCGACATTGCGGAGACCGGCATTTTGACCTCCTGCTCGGACTACCACATCTTCCATAAGCTGCGCCTGACGCGCGCGCAGGCGATGGAAAAATATCTTTCCATCGTCAAAATGGCGCTCGCGCGCGGCATCAAGCCGCGCTGCCACCTCGAGGACGTCACGCGTGCGGACATCGCGGGCTTCGTGCTGCCCTTCGCCGACGAGCTGATGAAGCTTGCGCGCGAGTCCGGCGTGGCCATCAAAATCCGCTGCTGCGACACGCTTGGCGTCGGCGTGCCGTATCCGGGTGCGGCGCTGCCCCGGAGCGTACCGGGCATCCTCCACGCGCTTCGCACCGTTTCGGGCGTGCCCTGCGCGCAGCTCGAGTGGCACGGGCACAACGATTTCCACATGGGCGTGGTCAACGCCACCGCCGCGTGGCTCTACGGCGCGGCCGCGGTCAACTGCTGCCTGTTGGGTATCGGCGAGCGCACGGGCAACGTGCCGCTCGAGGCCATGGTCATGGAATACTGCCAGCTTCGCGGCGCGAGCGACGGAATGGACCTGCCCGCGCTCACGAAGATCGCCGAATACTTCAAGCGCGAGCTCGGCTACGCCATACCCCCGCAGACGCCCTTCGTGGGGGACGGCTTCTGCACGACGCGCGCGGGCGTGCACGCGGACGGATTGCTCAAGGACGAGCGCATCTACTCGATCTTCGACACGCGAAGCCTGCTCGGGCGGGAGAACGAGGTCGTCGTGGACGCGCGCAGCGGCGCCGCGGGCGTGGCGTTCTGGATCAACAAGCATTTCGGCCTCTCGCTCGATAAGACCTCCCCGGTCGTGCACATCGTCAAGCAGGCCGTGGACGCGATGTACCTGACCGGGCGCACGGACGGGCTCGGCGACGAGGAGATGCGGCGATTGACGAACACGGCGATGAAGGCAATGGACAATTGAAAATTGACAATTGTCAATCGGGTTTGGTTTGGGCGGCCTTGGCTTTAAGCGAGGCCGCTTTTCCGTTTCGCTTGGATGGGGAAACGTTTTTTCTTTTGATGCGTCGGGGACGGTTCTCGGAGGCTTGCCGAGGTTCATCTTCCCGCGATCGCCGGTGAAATCCCGGCAGCCATAACCCTCCTGCACCGAAAACCGTCCCCGGAGAGGAACGAAAGGTTCTTCGTCGTCGGGGGACGGTTTTGCGCGCATGAGGGTAATCGAAAAATGGGGAAGATTGCGCCTGCGCCGGAAAAGCAACCTCGGAACCAAGGCAGAACCGTCCCCAACGCTTCAAAAAATGGAAAACCCCGCCCGCGGAGGCGTTCTTGATTGTCAATTGGCTATTGTCAATTGTCAATTACTCCATCGCCGAAGGCGTTGTTTCCTCATGTTTTACAGGCGTTTGGCACTTGCCAATACCGCAATATTATAGTACACTAAGTGTCGATAGTTGAAATGTCGATAATGTATATTCCCAAATGAATGAGTTCACCTTATGCAGCGGACATGTTATAATGAAGGCGCTGCGAAATCATAAGAATATTCAGCATGACGGAGGGAAAAACATGAACAACATCAGGGTAGCGTTGTGGGGCTTCGGAGCCATGGGCAGCGGCATCGCGGAGGTGCTCTGCCGCAAGCAGGGAGTCGAGATCACGGGCGTGTGCCGCCGATCCCCTAACTACGAGGGCAAGAGCATGTACGAGGTGCTGGGCATCGAGCGCGGGAACCGTCCCGAGGCGCTCATCCACACCGACATCGAAAAGGTCGTCTACAAGGGCGCGGCGGACATCTGCGTGATCGCGACCGACTCTTTCACGCGCGACGTGTTCGCCAAAGTCAAGTACGTCGTCGAGCAGGGCATCAACGTCGTCTCCATCGCGGAGGAAATGAGCTATCCCAAGGCGCAGGAGCCCGAGCTCGCGGCCGAGATGGACAGGCTCGCCAAGGCAAACGGCGTCACGGTGCTCGGCACGGGCATCAACCCGGGCCTGATGATGGATCTCCTCGCGATCTGCTTCTCCGGCTGCATGACGGATGTCGAGAGCGTGATGTGCAAGCGCGTCAACTCCCTCTCGCCCTTCGGGCCGCTGGTCATGAAGGAGCAGGGCATAGGCATCACGGTGCAGGAGTTTGAGGAAGGCTGCAAGACCGGCCACCTCTCGGGTCACGTGGGCTTCGCGGAGTCCGCGGGCATGATCGCCGAGGCAATGGGCTGGAAGATCGATAAGTTCGAGCAGCAGATGAAGCCCATCGTCACGAGCGTGGACCGCAAGTCTCCCTACGGCTTTGCCAAGGCCGGCGACGTTGCGGGCGTCAACATGACCGCGCAGGCCTATGTGGACGGCGTGCAGCGCATCGACCTCATCCACCCCCAGCAGATCGAGCCTGAGATGGAAGGCACCCATACCGGCGACTACATCGTCATCAAGGGCACGCCGAACATCAACATGGCCAACACCCCCGAGGTGGACGGCGGCATAGGCACCATCGCGATGTGCGTGAACATGATCCCGCACGTCATCAACGCAAGACCCGGACTCAAGACCATGCTCGATTTGCCCGTCCCCCACGCCATCATGGGCGACATGAGGGACATGATCGAGAAATAAGCATCTTTATCTTTGGAACGCCGGGGGGCTTCGGCCTTCCGGCGCTTCCCCGCAATCATCGTTTATCATGAAAAATCGGAGGGAAGATCATGGCTAAAAAAGGCGATTGGGTACTGCTGCATACCGTCGTGCTCGCGCCGGAGCAGCGCGCACCGCAGGTGCCGGAGGATACCCGCCGGGTGCCTCTGGAGATGTGGACGAAAGGGTATCTCACGCATGACGCCGAAGTCGGCGATGAGGTCGAGATTACGACCCGCACCAAGCGCGTCCTTCGCGGCACGCTGGTCGAGGTCAACCCGCAGCACAGGCACGGCTACGGTGATTTCGTGCCGGAGATACTCAAAATTGGCGACGACGTGCGCGACATTCTGTTCGGAGGTGATCGGTAATGCGGGATAACAGCTACGCTGCGGTCATGGCTCGCAAGGGCGAAATCATGAAGACGGCCGTGGGCATGGATTATTCGAGTTTCGAGTCCGGCTCCATCGCCTTTGATTATGAAGGCATGCTCGCCTCCACCGGCCTTGACATCGAGGAGGTCAGGCGCATCCAGAGCGGCTTCTCCATAGGCAACACGCCGCTCATCGAGCTCAAGAACATCACGGCGCTCGCGCGCAAACTCGCGCCCGCGGGCAAGGGCGCGCGCATCTTCATCAAGGACGAGGCCGCGAACCCCTCCGGCAGCTTCAAGGCGCGCCGCGCAGCCACGAGCATCTACACCGCCAAAAAGATGGGCTACAAAGGAGCCATCGCTGCAACCTCGGGCAACTACGGCGCGGCCGTGGCTTCCGTGTGCGCCATGAGCGGCCTTCGCAGCATCATCATGCAGGAGTGCTACGATTCGCACAAGATAGGCCAGCCCGAGATCATCGAAAAGGCGAGGAAGTGCGAGGCTTTTGGCGCGGAGGTCGTGCAGCTCACGGTCGGCCCCGAACTGTTCTACATGTTCCTTAGGGCGCTTGAGGACACAGGCTATTTCAACGCCTCGCTCTACAATGCTTACGGCGTGATCGGCGTGGAAACGCTGGGCTATGAGATCGCAGAGCAGTTCCGCGCGAGGTTCGGCCGCGACCCGGACGCGGTGGTCGCCACCAACGCGGGCGGCGGCAACCTCACGGGCACCGCGCGCGGCCTCATAAAGGCAGGCTGCAAGGCTTCGGTCGTGGGCGCGAGCGTCAACCTCGCGGGTCTTCACATGGCAAGCGACACGCAGTTCAACAAAAAATCCTTCACGACGGGTCACACGGGCTTCGGCATGCCCTTCTCCACCTGGCCGGACAGGAGCGACGTGCCAAGGTCCGCCGCGCGTCCGCTTCGCTATATGGAGCGCTACGTCACGGTCAACCAGGGCGAGGTGTTCTACACCACCGAAATGCTCGCCTCCCTCGAGGGGCTTGAACGCGGGCCTGCGGGCAACGTATCCCTCGCGGCGGCGTTCTCAATCGCGCAGGAGATGGACGAGGAGCAGTGCATCGTCGTGCAGGAGACCGAGTATACGGGCGCGGGCAAGCACATCAACCCGCAGCTTGACTTTGCGAGGAAGAACGGCATCGAAATCCGCTTCGGCGAGCCCGCTGAGGAAGTCCCGGGCAAGAGCATCATTCTGCCCGCGCACCCCAACCTCATAAAGGCGCGCGACGTCGACCTCGGCCATTTGCGCAAGTCGCTCATCCGCAACGCCCTATCGAACTTTAAGACCGCGCCCAACGAAGCGGACATCGCCTTCCTCGCCGCTGAGACGAGGACGGACGAAGCCTTCGTGCGCGCAGCCGTCGAGGCAAACCAATAAAGGAGACCCCTATGAAGAGAGAGGACGATTATCAGTTAAGGCGCGCCCATCTTGCAAACATGAGCGACAAGGAGCTCGAGGAACGCTTCTGGGCGCTCGCGGGGCAAATTGTGGAGCCCATGCTCAAAATGGGCTATGAGAACACCTCGCCCGCCATCGAGCGAAGCGTGCTGCTTCGCATGGGCTTTTCCTCCATCGAGGCGAAGAAGATCGTGGACGGCTGCATCGAAAGGAACCTGCTCGCCCACGGCGCGGGCAACGTGGTCCTGCGGCTCGCGCGCGGGCAGAAGGCGGAAATCCGGGACGCGGGCCTCGCGCTGTGCGAGGGCAGGCTTTGGGACGAAGCCTGCGCCGCGTTTTGAGGGAGGCAGAACATGAGCGAATACAAGCTTGAACCCAGCGAGAACATCGACGTTGCCGAAATCCTCAAGGATCTCGAGAACTACCGCCCCCGCAGGCGCGGCTGGACTTGGCGCGAGCCCGCGCCCGGGCTTCGCATGGGCCCCTTTGAATATCAGGATTGCAGCAAGCCCCTGAAGGATTCCGTGCCTCTGCCCCCGGCGCACTATTTCGGGGATATCGACCCCCAGCCCTTGCCCGTCATCACGACCGAGATTTCCTCCGGCCGCTTTGAGGACGACATCCGCCGCATGCGCATGGCCGCACACCACGGCGCGGATCACATCATGGTCATCCGCACTGCCGGGCAGAGCCATTTCGACGGCCTCATCGAGGGCACCCCGCAGGGCATGGGCGGTGTGCCGGTCACAAGGAAACAGGTCCGCGCACAGCGCAAGGCGCTCGATAGAATCGAGGACGAGGTCGGCCGCCCCATCAACTTCCACAGCTACGTTTCGGGCGTGGCGGGGCCGGACAT
>JAPXSN010000084.1:0-5565 GCA_033813015.1 Clostridia bacterium
GGGCGATACCGTGCGCGTGGCCAAGCTTGCGGCCAAACGCGGGGAAATCCTCGCGGGAGGCGATGTGCTCGCGGCGACGGTGGGCGCGGTTTCCGTCTACGCGGTGGTGTCTAAAATCGAGAATGCGGAGCTTTTCGCAATCCAGATCGCGGCGCTGCTCGGCATAACGCCCGATAAGGTCTCCGCCGCGCTCGAAAAGGCCTACGACGACGTCGCGGTCATACGGCAGTATTATTCGGACGAGCTTTCGGATTCCGTCAAAGAGCAATTGCTCAGCATACCGGGTGTGGGCATCGATTACGGCAACTACGGAACGAACCGGGAATATCCCTTCGGAAGCCTGCTCGCGCACTTGATCGGCTACGTCGGCAGTGTGCCCAACGAAAACGGCGAAGCGCTCAAGGCCGAGCTCGCCGCGCTCAACGAGGGGCGCAGCGAGGAGGATGGGCTCTACACCGCGGATTCTATCGTCGGTCGCCTCGGCCTCGAGAAGCAGTATGAAAAGGAGCTGCGCGGCAAGGACGGCGAGCTAGCCTATATTTGCACCTCCGACGGCACGAACCGAAAGACCATATACAAGCGCGCGGCCGAAAACGGCGTGGACGTGGTGCTGACCATCGACATCGCGCTGCAGCAGCGCCTCGAGGAGGTGACAAAGCTCGTGCTCTTTGGCGACACCACAGCGGGCGCAGTCATTGTAATCAACCCGAAAACGGGCGCGTTGCAGGCGATGTGCTCCTATCCGAGCTACGACCTCAATCTGTTTACGCGCGGCATTTCCCTTTCGGATTACAGCGCGCTGCTCAACGACCCCGCCAAGCCCTTGATCAACCGGACGACGCAGGGCCTGTATCCCCCCGGCTCCACAATGAAGGCGTTTACGGCGGCGGCAGGGCTCGACCTCAACGTGCTCGACGCGGGCTACGCCTTCGACGAAAGCCAAATCGAGGACGATTACTGGAAGCCCGAGGATTACGGCGACTGGATTTGGACGCGCATCAAACGCACGCACATCAAATACCCGATCAGCGGGCCCCTCAACATGAGGAAGGCCATCATCCACTCGGACAACATCTATTTCGCCAACTGCGCCCTCATGACCGGCTGGGACAGCTTCATGGGCTACATGCAGGGCGTGGGCTTCACCGAAGCCATTCCCTTCGACATCGGCGTGGCGACACCGCAGCTCCACAACGAGGGCACGGATAAAACCTACAAGCTGCTTGCCGACAGCGGCTACGGCCAAGGCGAAATACTCGTGACGCCGCTGCAGCTCGCCTCAATGTTTTCCGCGCTCGCCAACCGCGGGGATATCATGACGCCCTACGTCGTCCAAGGTCTCTACCGAGACCAGGGCATCCTTTCCAAGGAAGTGTTCGGCCACATCGTGAGCGCGTGGAAAACGGGCGTCATCAGCAGCGGCGCGATCGCTACGCTCACGCCCATGCTCGAGGACGTCGTCGACAAAGACATCAACGGAACAGGGCGTAGCCTCAGGGTCAAGGGCTGCACCGTCGCCGCAAAGACCGGCACCGCGGAAATCGGCAACGACAAGAGCCGCGAGATCTCGTGGTTTGCGGGCTACCGCGTCGGCGTTGACGACGCGGACGAGCGGCTCGTGCTCGTCATGCTCGAAATCCCCGCGGAGGAGGCATACCTGCAATTGAAGTTCGACATTGCGCGCGCGCTGCTTGAGATGGAGCCCTGACGAAAACAGGCGGGTAAATTTATCGTACTTTCCATATCCGCCATTTGACAACGCACGCGGCTGGGCGTAAAATTATTGTGCATACCGATGCGTACAAACCTTTTTAGTCGTATTTTTTTCACAACCGCCAGCCCTTTTCGGATGCAATTTACAGGCCATCAACCCCGAGGGGTTTTCGAAATAAGCAAAATAAGCGCAAAAGGAGAAACTCAATGGCAAAGCAAATCGTATTGGCAGGCGCGTGCCGCACGGCTCTGGGCAAGTTTGGCGGGGCGCTCACCGGCGTGTCTGCAATCGAGCTTGGCGCGCTCGTCATCAAAGAGGCGATCCGCCGCGCGGGCATCAAGCCCACGGATGTGGACGAGGTGCTCATGGGCAATGTTCTGCAGGCGGGACTTGGGCAGAGCCCGGCGCGCCAGGCGGCGATCAAGGCGGGCATCCCCGCCGAGGTTCCCGCGCTGACGCTCAACAACGTCTGCGGCTCCGGCCTTAAGAGCGTCAACCTCGCGGCCGCGCTCATCGAGGCGGGCGAGGCGGAAGTCGTCATCGCGGGCGGCATGGAGAACATGAGCGCCGCGCCCTACGCGCTGCCCTCCGCGCGCTTCGGCTATCGCATGAACGACGGCGCGCTCGTCGACACCATGATACGCGATGGCCTCTGGGACGCCTTCAACGATTATCATATGGGCATCACCGCCGAGAACGTCGCCGCAAAATACGGCGTCACACGCGAAGCGCAGGATGAATTCGCGGCCCAAAGCCAGCAGAAGTGCGAGGCCGCGCAGAAAGAAGGCCGTTTCGACGAGGAGATCGTGCCCGTTCCCATCAAGGTCAAGAAGGATATTGTCGAGTTTAAGGTGGACGAATACCCGCGCCCGGGCGTGACAGCGGAAAGCATCAGCAAGCTCAAACCCGCCTTTAAGCCGGACGGAACCGTCACCGCAGCCAACGCCTCGGGCATCAACGACGGCGCGGCCGCCATCGTCGTAATGAGCGCCGAAAAGGCAAAGGAGCTTGGCGTCACCCCGCTCGCGCGGCTCGTATCCTCCGCCTCCGCAGGCGTGGAGCCCTCCCTCATGGGCATTGGCCCCATTTTCGCCACGAACAAGGCACTCAAAAAGGCGGGCCTCACGGTGAATGATCTCGACCTGATCGAGGCCAACGAAGCCTTCGCTGCGCAATGCCTCGCCGTCGCGCGCGAACTGGGCCTCGACTCCGAAAAAGTCAACGTCAACGGTGGCGCCATCGCGCTGGGTCATCCCATCGGCGCGTCGGGCTGCCGCATCCTCGTGACGCTGCTCTATGAGCTCAAGAAGCGCGGCGGCAGATATGGCCTCGCGACGCTGTGCGTCGGCGGCGGCATGGGCGTGGCGACGATCGTGGAGTCAACTGCTAACTAATTGTGAGCAGCGAATAACTGACAAAATTAAAACGGCCTTTGCGTGATGCGAAGGTCGTTTTATGATGCTACGGGGTTTCATTTTCCCTGCCGCTATGTTTACCTGTCGCCCAGCCTGACCCGCGGAAGATGCCAGATTCCCTCGGCATACTGCTTGACAGCCCGGTCGGAAGAGAACATGCCCGCGCTCGCGATGTTGACGAGGCACTTGCGGCCGAAGGTTTGCGCGTCCCTGTAATCGCGGTTGGCGCGAAGCTTCGCCTCGATGTAGGGCATGAGGTCGAGCAGCGTAAAGTATTGATCCGGCGCGTGCCAGCTCGCCCCGTAGAGGATCGAGTTGTAGATTTCGCCGAACGAGCCCGTGCCGCCGTCGGAAAGCGCGCCGTTGACCAGCGTGTCCAGCGCGCGGCGGATACGCGGGTCGCTGTCGTATATGCCCTTGGGGTTGTAGTCCGGCCGCACGCGAAGGATATCCTCGACGCGTGCGCCGAAGATATAGTTGTTGTCCAAGCCCGCCTGCTCGACGATCTCGATGTTCGCCCCGTCGTATGTGCCAAGCGTCACCGCGCCGTTGAGCATGAGCTTCATGTTGCCCGTGCCGGAAGCCTCCGTGCCCGCGGGCGATATCTGCTCCGAGATATCCGCCGCGGGGATGATGCGCTCGGCGTAGGAGCAATTGTAGTTTTGCACGAATACGACGCGCATCAAATCCTTCAGCGCGGGATCGGAGTTGACGAGTTTCGCGACCTCGTTGATGTACTTGATGACGCACTTGGCGCGCATGTAGCCGGGCGCCGCCTTCGCGCCGAACAGGTACACCGTGGGCGTAAAATCCCGAAGCGCCCCGTCCTTGATGGAATAATAGATATCCATGATCGAGAGCGCGTTCATGAGCTGGCGCTTGTACTCGTGCATACGCTTGATCTGCACATCGTAGAGGAAATCCGCCGGCAAGGACACGCCTTCATTCCGCAGCACGGTGGTAGCAAGCTGGCGTTTCTTCTGGCGCTTGACCTCGACGAAACGCTCGACGAGGTCGTCGTCTATCTGCTCGCGAAGCTTGCCCAGCTCGTTGAGATCGCTCAGGAAGCCGTCGCCTATGCGCTCCGCGATAAGCCCGGTCAGTTCCGGATTGCACAGGCCGAGAAAGCGGCGCTGCGACACGCCGTTGGTCTTATTCTGGAAGCGCTGCGGAAAAACCGCGTACCAGTCGGCGAACACGTCGTTTTTGAGTATTTCCGTATGAATGCGCGCCACGCCGTTGATGTAGCTCGAAGCGTATATCGCAAGAGGCGCCATAAAAAGCGTATTGTCGCGCACGATCTGCATGCGGCGCTTGCGCTCCTCCCCCACGCCCGCGGCGCGAAGCTCGTCATTGAGCGCGTCGTTGATGCGCAACACGATATCCGTAAGCTGCGGCACCACGCTGTGGAACAGCTCCGCATCCCAGCGTTCGAGCGCCTCGGCCATGATGGTATGGTTGGTGAAGCTGAAGGTATTGCGCGCGATGTTGAGCGCGCTGTCGAACTCCATGCCCTCGGCCATCAGCAGCCGGATCAGCTCGGGGATGGCCACGGTCGGGTGCGTATCGTTGATCTGCAGCGCACAGTGGGCCGCGAAGCCCGCCAAGTCGTTCCCGCGCACGCGCTTGTAGCGGCGGATGATGTCCTGCAGCGTCGCGCTCGAAAGAAGATACTGCTGCTTGAGCCTAAGCCGCTTCCCCGCAGGCGTGCTGTCGTTGGGGTAGAGCACGCGCGTGATATCCTCCGCGGCGTTCTTGTCGCTCACGGCCAAAGCGTATTCCTGCTCGTTGAAGAGCCGAAAATCGAGCTCCTCAAGCGGCTCGCTCTGCCAGAGGCGCAGTGTGCCGATGTTCGAAGTGCCGTAGCCCATGATGGGCATATCGTAAGGCACCGCGAGCACCTTCTGATCGGCAAAGCTCACGACGATGGTCTTATCGTCCCGCCGCTTGCTCCACGGGTCACCGAAGCGCTGCCAGTCGTCCGCCTTCTCGACCTGAAAGCCGTTCTCGAACACCTGCTTGAACAGCCCGCACTTGTAGCGGAGGCCATAGCCGTCCAGCGGGATGCCGTGTGTGGCCGCGCTGTCCAAAAAACAGGCGGCAAGCCTGCCTAAACCGCCGTTGCCCAACGCCGCGTCGTCGATTTCTTCCATGCAGCGGATGTCCGCCCCGCGCGCGCGAAGCAACGCGCTCATCTCGTCGAGGATACCTAGGTTATACATGTTCGAAAACACCATGCGCCCCATCAAATACTCGGCCGAAATGTAGTAGGCGCGGCGCACGCTCTCATGCGCCCTGCGGCTCTCCCGCCAGGCAGGCGCGATTTCCATCATGACGGCTTCGGAAAGCGCGTTGTGCAGCTGCACCGTCGTCGCCTGATGGAGCTCTATCTGATAAGTGCCGGAGAGTTGTTCCTCCATGCGCTTGATGATTCTT
>JAPXSN010000085.1:0-5512 GCA_033813015.1 Clostridia bacterium
CGAAATGACGGATAAATCAGCTTTGTATAAATCTGCCAGGCCGGGCAAGGTGCTTTCCTTCGAGCAGAAAGGCGAGTTCTTCTATAAAAGAGGGCTGGACCGGCTGGATGAAAACAAGCTCGCCGAGGCGCTGTGCAACTACCGCCTCGCGAGCGAGCGCGATCCCGGCAACGAGGAAATACTCCTCGCCATGGCCGAGGTGCTCACGGAGATGGAGCGCTACGACGAATCGAACCGCATCCTCTTTGCCTTGATGCGGCGCGAGGAGCACGACCCCGAGTGCTACTTCGGCCTCGGGTGCAACTTCATGGGACTCAACGACATAGAGCACGCCAAGGACGCCTTCGAGCGCTACGCCGACCTCGAGCCGGACGGCGAGTTCATCTACGACGCGTTCGACATGCTCGACGCCATCGACGAGGCGGAGTTCTACCGCACGGGCGAGGGCGGGCTGGTCGAGGTCAACAAAAAGGACGACGCCTACGACGCCGCCGAGGAGGGGCGGGAGCTGCTCGAGCAGGAGCATTACGATAGGGCGGAGGAAAAGCTCACGCAGGCGCTACGCCTCGACCCCGAGCTGCACTGGGCGCGCAACAACCTGACACTCGTCCACTTCTGCCGCCGCGAATACAAGCGCGCGGCCAACGAGGCGAAAACCGTGCTCGAGCGCGAGCCGAAAAATCTGCAGGCGCTGTGCAACCTCGCCATGGTCCAGCAGGCCATGCGCGATAAGGCCGCCGCCAACCGCACCGCCGACATTCTCGCGCGCTGCGAAACGGACGACCCGGACGATCTCAACCGCATGTCGCTCGTATTGATGGACCTCGGCCGCTTCGCGGAGGCGCTGCCCTTCATGCGAAAGCTGCGCCGCCGCTACCCCTACGACGAGGGGACTCTGCACCGCCTTGCGATGTGCGCCTTTGAGACCGGGCAGATCGGCGAGGCCATCGGCAGCTACGATACGCTCCTCAAGATCAATTCCCAGGATACCATCGCGCGCTACTACCGCGGCCTGTGCCGCGCGGCGCAGGCCTCCGGCGGCGCGAGCAACGCGGCCAAGCGTAAATATATGCTCAACTACCAGGTGCCCTTCGACGAGATGCTCTCGCGCATCAACCGGCTCAACGAGATCGTCGCCCAGTCCAAGGATGACCTTTCCGAGGCGTGGGAGCGCGGCGCGGAGCTCAAAAGCCTTGTCGAGTGGGGCTTCACGCTGCCGGACCGCGGCATCAAGCGCGCGCTGCTGACGCTCATTTCCACATTCGCGGACGCGCGCGGAGAGGAAATGCTCAGGGACTTCATACTCCGCCGCGAGCAGCCCGACGAGCTCAAGCACGAGGCGCTTGCCCTTCTTACGCGGCAGAGCGCACAGGAGCCGTATGTCTCCTACCTCGGCGGCGTGCTCGTGCAGAGCCGCGTGAGCCGCACGCTCAGCGGCGGCGTAAGCAAGCCCTACCGGGACGCGCTGGTGCTGTGCCTGAGCACGATGCGCGGACGGCGCCCCGACAGGGTCGCGAGCCGCGCCGTATCGCTTTGGGAGAAGTTCATCCGCGGCTCGGGGGAGGTCCTCCCCCGCCTCTCGCGCGCGCAGGCCAGCGCCATGGCGGCCGCGCTCGAGTACGCAGCCTGCCGCGAGGTCGGCGAAAAGGCCGTTAAAACCGACATCTGCGCGCGGTACGGCGTGAGCGCGCTGCGCTTCAAAAACGCGCTCACGAGGCTGGAGCGGGAAAAATGAACTTCATCGCAACCTGTAAGCTCGGGCTCGAGGCGCTCGTCGCAGCGGAGCTGAGACGGCTCAATATCAACGTGTTGTCCGTAGAGGACGCGCGCGTGCGCTTCGAGGGGGATTATCCCGTTATGGCGCGCGCGTGCCTGTGGCTGCGCACCGCCGAAAGGGTGCTCTATGAGGTCGGCTCCTTCGAGGCGAAAAGCTTCGACGCGCTCTTCGAAGGCGTCAAGGCCATCCGCTGGAAGGAATACCTTCGCCGCGACGCGTTCATCCACGTCAACGGCAAAAGCGCCAAAAGCGCGCTCTTCTCGGTGAGCGACTGCCAGAGCATAGCAAAAAAGGCCATCGTCGAGAATCTGAAGGCAGCGTACAGGACCGAGCTTCTGCCCGAAACGGGCAGGGAGGTCATCGTCGAGATCGGCATATTGCGCGACCAGGTCACCGTCGCGCTCGATCCCTGCGGCGCGGGGCTCTCGCGGCGGGGCTACCGCACATACAATGTCGAAGCGCCCTTGAGCGAAACGCTCGGCGCGGCCATCGTAACGCTCGCGCGCTACCGCGCAGACATGCCCCTCATAGACCCCATGTGCGGCAGCGGCACCATGCCCATCGAGGCGGCGATGATCGCCCGCAACATGGCCCCCGGCCTCGGGCGGAGCTTTTCCGCCGAGGGGTGGGAGTTCCTCGAAAAATCCGCCTTCGCCGCCGAGCGCGAGCGCGCGCGGGACGAAGCGCGCGACATCCGCCCCGATATCCTCGGCCGCGACATAGACGCGCGCAGCATAGAGCTGTGCAAGAAGCACGCGAAAAAGGCGGGCGTGATTGTAGAATGGGAGGTCGCGCCCGTTCGCGGGCTCGCAACGAAAAAGACCGGCGGCGCGCTCGTCTGCAACCCGCCCTACGGCGAGCGCATGCTCAAAAAGAGCGAGGCCGACGCCCTCTGCCGCGACATGCGCCGCGCCTTCGACGCGCTCGAGGGTTGGAGCGTGTCCATCATCAGCGCGAACCGCGACTTCGAGCGGGTTTACGGCAAAACCGCGGACAAGCGGCGCAAACTCTCCAACGGCGGCATGCCCTGCACTCTGTACCAGTATTTTGCGCCGAAGCAGGGACGCGGTGAAACAACCGACCGATGAGAGCGGGAAGCGACCGCTTTGTCCGGAACAGGCTCTTTTTGTCGAGCGTTCGGGATACGCCGCGCATCGCGCGCGAAAAAGGGCTTTACAAACGCAAAGCAATCACGTATAATAATCCTCGCGTCCAAACGGGGCTTTCGTCCAAACGGGGCTTTAGCGAAGTTGGCTATCGCGCTACACTGGCAGTGTAGAGATCACCGGTTCGAATCCGGTAAGCTCCACCATAAGAGAACGGTAGTTTTGATAGAAAATTGCCGTTCTTTTTCTTTGCCGAAAAAGCCCATAGAACGGGCTTTTTTTGCGTTTCAGTTCACAATAAGCAACCGCTATGGAGCGATTCCATAGCGGTTTTCTTGTCAAAACAGCCGTTTTAGACCCGATAATTCGACTGGAGATCGAGCTATCGTTTAATCATTGTGCTATCGTTGATTTATAGGGCTATCGTTGAATTATCGGCTGCAATTTCTGTAGAAGTATCTCGCGGTTCTTTTTCTTTAATTCACATTCCCATATTCGGATGACAACCCACCCTCTATTCAGAAACAACGTAGTTATACTGTCGTCATGGCAACGATTGTAGTGAATCTTTGCTTCCCAAAACTGATTGTTCGTTTCTGGTATTCGGCGGCAACCGTGTCCGTGCCAGAAGCAGCCATCGACAAAAACTGCAATCTTACCATTTAAGAATACAAAATCCGGGTGGCCTTTAACTGGGTATTTCCTGCGCCAACCTATTATCCCTAACTCTTTGAATATATCAATTAACCGCAGCTCTGTCGATTTATTGCCGCTGGAGTGAACGGAACTCATTACTTCTGATCGCTTCTCTTTGCTGACAGAATCGCTCATTGTGCAAAATAAACCTTCACTCCTATAAACCCAAGGGCGACCTCTATTTGTTGCCTATCCCCGTAAGATAGCTCATCATTTGTGACTACTAATAGAAGGCACATCTCAAATGAGGCGCTGTCTTCATTCAAATGCGGATGAGCCGCGACACATTCGAGGACCTTTCTAAGCGCGGTCTCCCATTTCAGCAGCGTTCCTGTCTGGACGAGATATATAACATTACTACGCGATCGGCAAATACTCGTTTCGCCGACACGTCCGATAAAATCGGTTTCTATATCGTAGACAGAAGATACAACATCCATTGGGGTTAAGCAAGCCAGCTTTCGCTTTACATTTGCTTTGGCATAAGCATTCAAGAGCGTATCCTTTATATATGTCCGCACCTCTTCACCAGTCATATACTCGCGTAGTTTGCCGCCAATATCTGGCTCATCAACCAAGCTGTTCATAAAGACGGTATTTTCAGTCCTGGAGCGCGAACTGTACCCGTATTCGTCGCATTTGGTATAGGTTCGGTTTCGAACCTCACGACTTATATTCTTCGGTAACTTATTTGCCATTACATACCCTCCGGAAATGTCAGCTTTGCGTCATCATCAGAATCACCGAGGTCAGCGACGTCCTCTAACCACATTTGGACAAATTGGCTCATACGTTCATTTGTGAATGAGACAATCCCATCTTTGAGAAATAGGATTTCCAGCTTTTCTCCTTTTTCTTTGCCTTCATTGTTTAACTCGATAACATCAGCCATTCTTCGAATATCGGAAACAAAGTCCAGGACTATAACCTTCTCTTTGTCGTCGGCTATCCGCAGGCCTCGCCCCAGTTGTTGAACAAAAATCCGTCGGGAGTGAGTTGCTCGAAGAAAAACCAGCACGTTAACATCGGGGACATCAATACCCTCGTTCATAACATCTACGGCAGTAACAGCAGCGTATTGACCCGAACTGAATGCCAGCAACCTTCTGCGGCGCTCAACCTTATCATCGCATGAAAGAGAGGTACATGGTATCCCGTTTGCCGTTAGTAGCCCCGCAAAGTGTTCACAATGAACGAGCGACGGTGAGAAAACCGCTATTCTTGGGTTTGGCAATTCGTGAACAACGCGCTTTATTTCATCAATCACCGCCTCATCTCTTTGAGGCAAGAACAATCGCTTGTTTAGGTCACGAATTGACACACGCTTCTTTGAATACTTCGGAAGGCTTTCCCAGTCAACATTGTCACAAAAAATACGATAATCAACTTTTGCGAGATATCCCATTGCCATACCATCAACCAAAGACACCTTGGCTAACGATTCCCCGAATACGTCTGTTAGTGATTTTCCATCACCGCGCCATGGGGTGGCAGTCATCCCAATTAAGAATTTAGGTCTAAACGTATCTAAACAGGAGCGGAAGCCAAATGCTAAAGCGTGGTGTGCCTCGTCAACAATGATAGCGTCAAATTGATCAGCATCCAACCCACCTAAATACCCACTTAAACTCTGATATAGGCCGAAAGCAATGCCTTCGGTTGTCCGGGGTGGTAATCCGTTGAAAAAGACTGATGTGGGTATGGTCTTTGATAACATAGGCCAAAACCCCTGTTCTAATTGTAGAGCCAAATCTGTAGCATGGCAAAGAACGAGAATTCTTCGGCAACCCTTGTCCCATAATGCTCTTGCTATCGATGCTGCAATGACCGTTTTTCCAAGCCCTGTCGCAACAATATAGAATGCCCTCTTTTCGCCCGCATCGTACTTTTCAAGGACTTTCTGGACAATGTCCGTCTGATACGGTCTGAGTTT
>JAPXSN010000086.1:0-5475 GCA_033813015.1 Clostridia bacterium
CGCTTGCCCTATTGCTCGCTGTTTTTATGCTGGCTACAGTCGCTGTCGCCTGCAAAGATGGCGGCGGCCAGCCCACAGTCACTACTCCCGCCCCCGGTACGCAGACACAGCAACCCGGGAATACCGACAGCGGCAGCACGGAAGCCTTACCGCCTGAAGGCGCGGCCGAGGAGCAGGTAGTGAAGCTGATGTATTCCTCGGAAATGGCCGACTGGAATCCGCTGCATCCTTCCGCCGCGGGCGACTGGGCGATCTGGATTGATACGCTCGTCGAGTATGACAATTACGGCATGGTTCAGCCCTGCCTTGCCGAGTCCTGGACGAAGAGCGAGGACGGTCTCACTTGGACCTTCAAAATCCGTGAAGGCGTAAAATGGCAGAACTACGACGGCTCGGAATACGGCACGGAAGTCGTCGCCGAAGACTGGGTGACAAGCGCAAAATGGATTCTGGATCCCGTGAATACCGCGCGCACCGCCGACCTGCTTTTTGACATCGTCGGCGCCGAGGATTACTACCTGGCGCTTGAGGGCGGCGGAACCGCAGACTGGTCCACCGTCGGCATCAAGGCCATCAGCACCTATGAGCTCGAGTTCACGCTTATCGCTCCCTGCCCCTACTTCCTCTCCCGCCTTACCTACAACTGGGGCTATCCCACCTGCGCGCAATATCTGGAAGAGATGGGCGAAACCTTCGGCACGAATCACGATACGTTCCTCTACTGCGGCGCGTATCTGTGCACGCAGTATGAGCCCAACTCCTATATGATCAGCGAGCGCAACCCGCTTTACTGGGACATTGAGGACATCCACATCGAGCGCATTGAGGAGCGCTTCAATGCGGAAACCGCCACGCTTGCAGCCGAGGCGCTGCTGCGCGGCGAAGTCACCTATGCCGACATCCCCGTCGATCAGCTTGACGGCTGGATCAACGATCCTGAAAAGGCCGCGCTGATCCGCCCGGTCCGTCCCGGAACGGGCAGCAGCTATACGTTCTTCTATCTGGTCAACTTCATGCCCACCTATGAGGAAAAGACGGTTGACAATTACACGCTCAATCATGAGCAATGGCTTGCCGCAGCCAACAACCTCAACTTCCGCAAGTCCCTGTATCACGGCCTCGACCGCGTCAAGGCGGTCAGCTGCTACGACCCGTATACGCCGGAAGAATACGTGCAGAACACCATCACCCCGTTCAACTTCTGCGCTGCCGACGGCAAGGATTACCCCTACCTTGACGCGCTCGTATCCTTCACCACCGTGAATCAGTTCCAGAGCGACAACGCGCTCGATTATCGGGACGCGGCCATTCAGGAGCTGACTGCGGCCGGCGTCACGCTGCCGATCGTCGCTTACATGCCGTATAATGCAGACTCCTCCATTCAGACCAACCTCGCCGTCGTCGTTTCCCAGCAACTGGAAGCGCTGCTTGGCACGGATTACATCAAGTTCATTCTGGAAGGCTATCCGGCCACCGACTATCTGAAAGTAACCCGCAGAGCAGGCAACTATTCCTTCATGATGTCCTACTGGGGCCCGGACTACGCGGATCCTGAAACCTGGACCGATCCGTTCAACCTTGGTCAGGCCTACAACTACATTTGGCATGCGGAAGGCCTGGCGACGCAGACCACCGCGGAAGATCCCGACGGCCGCATGGGTCGCTCCGGCTTTGATGAAACCTACTGGAAGGATTTCGTCTACGCTGAAATGGTTGCCGCCGCGGTGAAGGAGACCGTCAACAACAGCATTCGCTACAATGCTATTGCAGAAACGGAAGCTTGGCTGCTTGAAAACGCCTTCGTCATCCCCCTGGGCCAGCTGGAAGACTGCGGCTATGTATCCTCCTGCACGAACCCGTTTGAAAGCCAATATGCTCCCTTTGGCCTTTCCAATGCCCGCTACAAATATCAGTGGGTCTATGCAAAGCCCATGAATACCGAGGAATACCTCAGGCTGCTCCCCATTTGGGAAGCGGAACGCGCCGCGCGCATTGCATATGCCGAGCAGAACGGCATCGATTACTAATCCATTCGCTAAGCGATAGGGAACAGCGGAGCCCCGGTAATACGGGGCTCCCGCGATTGTTCAATATCCGCCGTTCGGCAGGGAGCATCCGCGGCCGGACGCATATGTGATATAATGTGAGGTAGCAGCAATTGATTAAATACATTTTTGGCCGTTTAGGGCGAGCGCTGATCACCATGTTCCTGGTGCTCTCCATCGTCTTTCTGCTCATGCGCCTGATGCCTGTGGACGGCTATTTTGAAGGCCGTACCGATACCATGAGCGAAACCGTGAAAAATAACATCTTAAAGAGCTTGGGCTTGCTCGATCCCTGGTATAAGCAACTTTACAACTTCTGGGAAAAGCTGATCCTTCACGGCGACCTGGGCAAATCGGTCGTGCTTCGCAAGAACGTGCCTTGCGTCGACCTCATCGTGCCAAAGGCGATCGTGTCCTTTCAGTTCGGCATCGTGGCGCTTGGCGTTCAGCTCGTCGTGGGTCTAACGCTCGGCGTTTTTATGGCAAGGTCAAAGGGGGGCCTCGTTGATCGGATTGGCACCGGCTATATTCTGCTCATCAACGCGCTGCCGGCTGCGGTCTATTATCTGGCGCTTCAGCTCTATGTGTCCACGCTGTTCAAATTGCCCCTGCTATTCGATCCGTTTCTGCTGAAAAGCCGCATTTTGCCAATCATCTGCCTGTCTCTGGGCGGCATCGCCTCCAACGCCATGTGGATGCGGCGCTATATGGTCGATCAGCTCAATATGGATTACATTCGCCTGGCGCGCGCCAAGGGTATGACGGCGAGCCAAGTGGCTTTTCGGCACGTGATGCGCAACGCCTTCATTCCCATGGCGCAGGGCCTGCCCATGTCGATCCTGTTCACGATTTCGGGCTCCCTGTATGTGGAAGCGCTTTTTTCCATCCCCGGCATGGGCGGACTTCTGATTCAATCCATTCAGCGCCAGGATAACACCATGGTTCAGGCGATGGTGCTCTTGTATTCGGTGCTGAGCATTCTGGGTCTCCTGCTGGGCGACATCGCGATGATCATCTGCGATCCGCGCATCACGCTGACCAAGAAGGGGGAGAACCGCTAATGAAAAAGCCGAATAAATGGGGTCAACTCTTCAAAAAACCCATAGGGCGCGGCTATATCGACCATAAGCTCAACGTGCTGAACGAAGGCTTCGCCGGGCAAAACGACGCGTTCGCCGCGATGACGCCGGAAATGTTCGAATTCGCCGGCAATGACACCGCAGATGCGGAGCGCATCGGTTATTCCAACTACTCCTATTGGAGAAGCACCTTTAGCGTGTTTTTCAAAAAAAAGATATCCACTGTCCTGCTCAGCCTTCTCCTGCTGCTGCTCGCGTTCACCTTCATCCAGCCTCTGCTGCCGAATCAGAAGGATTCTTACCTCGTCTACAACGATGAAAACGGCAGAACGCTAAGGAATGTTTCGCCCAACGAAGAATTCTGGTTCGGCACCAACAGCATTGGCCAGGACCTTTGGGCGCGCCTCTGGAGCGGCACGCGCACCTCGCTGTTCATCGGGATTTGTGTTGCGGTATGCAACGTCGTCATCGGGCTCATTCTGGGTTCCATCTGGGGGTACGCGCGAAAATGGGACTGGCTGTTTACGGAAATCTACAACCTGTTTGACAATATTCCGTATACGATCCTGCGCATGCTGTTGATGTATATCATGCACCCCAGCCTTCAAACCATGATTTTTGTCATGTGTCTGACAGGCTGGATAGGCATGACGAAATACATCCGCAATCTGATCCTGATCTACCGTGACAGGGAGTTCAACCTTGCTTCCCGCTGCCTTGGAACACCGGGCGCGAAGATCATCTCAAAGAACATCCTGCCTCAGTTGATCTCCGTGATCATGCTGCAAATAGCGCTTGCAATCCCCGAGGCGATCGGCTCCGAAGTATTCCTGACTTATATCGGTTTGGGTCTGCCGGTTTCGATTCCATCTTTGGGCAACCTCATCAATGAGGGACGCAAGGTCATGCTCGTTGCGGAGCAGCGGTATCAATTGCTGTTCCCGGTGCTGGTCGTATCCATCATTACCATCTCATTCTACGCGCTGGGGAATATGTTCGCGGACGCTTCCGATCCGCGCAATCATAAATAAGGGGGATGATAGAATGAGCAAGAATAAATCCAATGAAATCATCCTCAGCGTGAAGGATCTTGTCGTAAAGTTCAATCTGCGCGGGCAGGTTCTGACCGCCATCCGCGGCATCAACCTCGATTTGTATAAGGGCGAGAGCCTTGCCATCGTGGGCGAATCCGGTTCGGGGAAGAGCGTGTTCACCAAAACATTCATGGGTCTGCTGGACAACAACGGCTGGATCGAAAGCGGCTCCATAGAATACGGCGGATATCATCTGGAAAAGTTCCGCACAGAGCGGGACTGGATCAAGATACGCGGCAAGCATATCGCCATGGTTTTTCAGGACCCCATGACGAGCCTGAACCCGCTCAAGACCATAGGCAAGCAGGTACAGGAGGCGTTTACGCTGCACAACAAGGTCAGCAGCGAAGAGGCTAAGAGGCGCACGATCGAGTTGCTTACGGATGTGGGCATCCCCGAGCCGGAGCGCCGCTATTCCCAGTATCCGCACGAGTTTTCGGGCGGCATGCGCCAGCGCGTGGTCATCGCCATCGCCATGGCCTGCAACCCGCGCATACTCGTGTGCGACGAGCCGACCACCGCGCTCGACGTCACCATACAGGCGCAGATACTCCACCTCCTCAAGGAGCTCAAGGAAAAGTACGAGCTCACGACCATCTACATCACGCACGATTTGGGCGTGGTGGCCAACGTGGCGGATCGCGTCGCGGTCATGTACGCGGGCGATATCGTCGAGGTGGGCTGCGCCAACGAAGTGTTCTACGACTCGCGGCACCCGTATACCTGGGCTCTGCTCTCGAGCCTGCCGCAGCTGGGCGTCAAGGGACAGGACCTCTATTCCATCAAGGGCACTCCGCCGAACCTGTTCCTTCCCATCCAGGGGGATGCCTTCGCCGCGCGCAACCCGCAGGCGCTCAAGGCCGATTTCCTTTACAGGCCCCCGTACTTCGAGGTATCGCCCACGCACAAGGCGCGCACATGGCTGCTCGATCCGCGCGCGCCCAAGGTAGACCCCCCGGAGCACATCAAAAACATCCGCAACATCCGCAAGAACATCTCGGGAGGGCAGTGCGATGGCTGAAAAGGAAAGGGAAGTTCTCCTCCAGGTGCGCGACATGGAAGTCACCTTCGGCAAGGGGCGCAAGAAGTTCGTCGCCGTGAAGGGCGTGAGCTTCGATATCTACAAGGGTGAGACCTTCGGATTGGTGGGCGAGTCCGGCTCGGGCAAGACCACAATCGGCCGCGCCATCATCCGCATCAACCCGATCTCGCGGGGCGAGGTCATTTTCAAGGGGCAGCGCATCGACGGCAAGATCA
>JAPXSN010000087.1:0-5447 GCA_033813015.1 Clostridia bacterium
GGTATTCCCACGTTAACTGCTTGGTTTTACAGCGCCTGCCGTCGATGATGAGCTTTTTCATCCGCCCTCCTCCCCATACAGCAGCGTGAAGCTTTCGTAGTGGTCAGCGGTGTAGTAGATAAGCCCGTCGTTTGAAAACACGATGCGCTCCGCGCCGCGGGAGGAAGCGCCCAGCGTGTTGACGTCGCACTCGGTATAATACCTTCCGTCCTTTTCGGGCAAAAGACCCTCGTAGTTGCCGAAGCGATCGCCGCCGATGCACTTGCCGGGCGCATATTTCTCCAGCGAGCCGCCCTCCCAGCCAAGCGCCCTCGCCGCGGCCTTGGTGATGAAGTTATCAGGCAGCCGCCCGTAGGTGTGGAGATACAGGGCGACATCGTCCTTCGCCGTGTACGCACCCGCCTCGTCCGGCGTCGGCGCAGCCTCCGGCGTTTCCGGGGACAGCGGAGCATCCGTCGGAGTCGTGTAATCCGCCTTAACGGTCTGCACCGCGTGCGGCGTCATATAGGGAGCGGCCGTCATCGTCCCGTCGAAGGCGACCATGCCGCAGGAAGCCAACAGCATCAGGGCAAATAGTAGCATGGGGACATACAGGAGCTTTTTCACGCGATGTTTCATCCGTTCTCCTCCTCGTTCCCCATACTCTACCATGTTTTGGCCCGCGCTTCAATCGCGCGCCGAGCATGCTTTACCTGAGACAGGCCCTCGTGTATGTGCCCGCGCCGAGGATTTCCGGGCGCCTGAGCGCCCCAAGGTCGTAGGGCGTTTCCTGATAGACGCAGTAGTTGAGCCAGTTGGCGAACAGCAGGCTCGCGTGACTGCGCCAGCGCATGACGGGCGCTTTTAAGGGATCGTCGCCGGGGTAGTAGTTGCAGGGCGGCCGAATGTCAAGCCCTTTCCCCGCATCGCGGCGGTATTCGCGCTCGAGCGTGTCACGGTCGTACTCGGAATGGCCCGTCACATAGACGCGCCGCCCGCCCTTCTCCGCCGCAAGATACACGCCCGCCTCGTCGGAAACGGCGAGCAGATCGAGCGAGGGCACCCTCTCGATTTCCGCTTGCGCGACGCCCGTGTAGCGCGAGTGCGGCGCATAGAAGATTTCGTCAAAGCCGCGCACGAGCGGGTGCGTCGGCAAAAGAAGCCTGTGCTCGTACACGCCCGAGAGCTTTTCGGGGAGCAGCCTCTTGCCGATGCCGTAGTGGCGGTACAGCCCGGCCTGCGCGCCCCAGCAGATGTGTAGCGTGGAAAATACGTTGCGGCGCGACCAGTCGAATATTTCGCACAGCTCCTGCCAATAATCCACCTCTTCGAAGGGCATCTGCTCGACCGGCGCGCCGGTCACGATGAGCCCGTCGTAGAGGTTTTCGCGCACCTCGCTCAGGGTCTTGTAGAAGCGCAGCAGATATTCGGCGGAAACGTTTTTGGCCGTGTGCGTTTCGGTCTGCATGAGCTCGATCTCGACCTGAAGCGGCGTGTTGCCTATGAGGCGCAAAAGCTGCGTTTCGGTTTCCACCTTGGTGGGCATCAGGTTCAGGATGAGAATGCGCAGAGGGCGGATGTCCTGGCTTTGTGCGCGGCCCTCGGTCATGACGAAGATGTTCTCCCCCGTCAGCGTTCGGATCGCCGGAAGCCCTTCCGGCACGGTGATGGGCATAATTACCTCCAAAGTCGGGTTTGTTGATCGGGCGAAACGCCCGCGGTTCAGTCGGGTATGGCCTTGACAAGCGCCTGGTCGAGATCCCAGATGAGGTCTTGGGCATCCTCGAGGCCGATGGAAAGGCGGATGACGTCCGGCGCGCAGCCCGCGGCCTTCTGCTCCTGCGGGGAGAGCTGCTGGTGGGTGGTCGTGGCCGGGTGGATCACGAGGGATTTCGCGTCCGCGACGTTGGCGAGCTGCGAGAAGACCTCGAGGCTATCGATGAACTTCCTTGCCTGCGACACATCCCCTTTTACGGCGAAGGTGAAGATGGAGCCCACGCCCCTGGGGAAATACTTTTTCGCGAGAGCGTAGTATTTGCTCGAGGGCAGGCCCGGATAGTTGACCTCGCTCACCTTAGGGTGCCTCGAGAGGAATTCCACGACTTTTTCCGCGTTGGAAACGTGCTTTGCGACGCGAAGGGAAAGCGTTTCGAGGCTCTGGATGAACAGCCACGCGTTGAGCGGCGCGAGGCACGCGCCCGTGTCGCGCAAAAGCTGCACGCGCGCCTTGAGCGCAAAGGCGACAGGGCCTTGGTCCGCGTAGCGCACGCCGTGATAGCCCGCGTCCGGCTCGGTGAAGCCGGGGAACTTTCCACCCGTCCAGTCGAAGTTGCCGCCGTCCACGATGACGCCGCCGATGGAGCTGCCGTGCCCGCCGATGAACTTGGTGGCCGAATGAACGACGACGTTCGCGCCGTACTCGATGGGGCGCAGCAAATAGGGCGTGGCGAAGGTGCTGTCCACGATGAGGGGTATCCTGTTCTGCGCGGCGATCTTTGCCACAGCCTCGATGTCCGTCACGTTGATGCCGGGGTTGCCGAGGGATTCGATATAGAGCGCCTTGGTGTTCCCCCGGATAGCGCGCCTGAAATTCTCCGGCTCGTCGGGGTCCACGAAACTCGTCGTGATGCCGTAACGGGGCAGCGTCGCCGCGAACAGGTTGTAGGTGCCGCCGTAAAGCGTGGAGGCGGAAACGATGTGGTCGCCCGCGCCCGCGATGTTGAGTATGGCGTAGGTGATCGCCGCAGCTCCGGAGGCGGTCGCAAGCGCCGCGCTGCCGCCCTCGAGCGCCGCAATCCTCTGCTCGAACACGTCGTTGGTCGGGTTCATCATGCGCGAGTAGATGTTGCCGGTCTTTTTGAGGGCGAACAGATCCTCCGCGTGCTGTGTGTTCTCGAAGACGTAGGAACTGGTCTGGTAAATGGGCACGGCGCGCGCGTTGGTCGCCGGATCCGGGGTCTGCCCCGCGTGCACCTGCAAGGTATCGAAGCCGAATTTTCTTTCGCTCATGGTCTTTGTTTCCTCTCAGTATATTTTTTCATTACGGGAGTCAATTTCCGTTTTTAAGCTTGCTGCCCGTCCGTTTTAGCATTAAAAAAGGCCGACGCTCCGTGGCGTCAGCCTGTTGTGAACGCTTGTACGTTCCCTATCCCCTACGGGCGGCGTCGGCGCACAGAAAAACAGACGGGCATGCACATGCTCATCGCGCCGCGCATCATCATAACGCAGGGTTTCATCCGCTTCATCGCGCTCGCCCTTTCACAAAGATGGATTCATACTAATACGCCGCAATCCAAATGTCAAAGGAAAATTTTGCGGCACCCGTAATTTTCCGCGCAACCGGCGTGTTTTTTATCAAAAGATCGAGCCGTGCGCACCGGACTTCCCGTTGAGCCGAGCGCGCACGGCGCGCCAATCGGGGTAAAAGCGGTCCATATACGCCCAGAATCTTTCGTTGTGGCCGCGCTCCAACAGGTGCGTGAGCTCGTGGACGACCACATATTCGAGACATTCCGGCGGCAGCTTTGCGAGGCGCAGGTTCAGGCAGATGCGCTTCTCGCGGGTGTTGCAGCTTCCCCAGCGCGTTTTCATGTCGCGGATGCGCCAGCTTGCGGCCTGCGCGCCGACGATGCGAGCGTATTTTTCGAGCAGCGGCGGAATGGCGTCTTCAAGGAGCGCGCGATAGAAACGCGCCAGGATTTCGGCGCGCCGCGCGACGTCGAAGCCCTCGGGTACGCTCAGCACGGCGCGCTCCCCCTCGATGCGGACGCCGCTTTTGCGATCATACTCCACAACGAGGCGATACCGCGCGCCCCAGACGAGGCAATCCTCGCCGGACTTGTACGCAGGCTCGGCCTCGGCGCCCTGCGCGGCGAGCTTTTGCCGCTGTTTTTCAATCCACCCTGCGCGCGAGGCGGCGAACGCGCGGATGGTCGCGTCCGGCGTGCGCATGGGCGCGGTGATCTTCACGCGGCCGTCGGCCGCGATGCGGATGTACATGTTTTTGATGCGCTTTTTCTCGACGATTATGGGGAGGGCGTTGAGGGTGAGGGAGGTCATGCTTTCCTCTTAGCCGCATGCGCCCATCCCGACAGCTTCTCCATACGGGCGCGTCCTTTCTTTGGCTTGGGTTATCTTCTAGCTTGATTATACCATACGGGAATGCCGGCGTATCGGGCCGACGGGCTTCATCATGTTTTCCGTTTGTTTACCGCGCGCCGCGCGCCGAGATGTTATATTGTTCATATGGCAAGGAGTGGAAAAACTCACAATAAGAAAAAGCACGGGCAGTTCGCCGCGCTGCTCGCCGCGCTTCTGCTCGCGGTGCTCGTGTCGTGCGCAGTCAGCGGCTTTGTCCAACTGCGCGCGCGAGAGTATATCGTTGCGCCGGAGGAGGCCGCGGGGCTCGGCGCGGACTGCATCCTCGTGCTCGGCGCAGGCGTGTGGGGCGAGGGCGAAGGCGCCTATCCCAGCCCCACGCTCGCGGACAGGCTCGACAGGGCGCTCGCGCTCTACGAGTCGGGCGCGTCAAAAAAGCTGCTGATGAGCGGCGATCACGGCAGGGTCAACTACGACGAGGTCAACGTCATGAAGGCGTACGCCGTCAATGCGGGTGTGCCCTCTGCTGATGTGTTCATGGACCACGCGGGCTTCTCGACCTACGAAAGCATGTACCGCGCGCGGGACGTTTTTCAGGCAAAGCGCATCGTCATCGTCACGCAGGAATATCACCTGTACCGCGCGCTCTACATCGCGCGCAGCCTCGGCCTCGAGGCGTGGGGCGTTAAGGCGCAGGACAGGCCATACGCGCAGGTTTACCGCGCGCTCAGGGAGACCCTCGCGCGAAACAAGGATTTTCTGTTGTGCATACTCAAGCTCAAGCCCACGTATCTGGGCGAACCCATCCCCGTGAGCGGAAACGGAAACGTTACCGCGGGGTAAGGCGGCCGCTGTGCGTGGCCGCGCCCTCCCCGTTCTTTTTGCGCGCCGGCGTCAATCGTTCAAATCGATGAGCTTCGCAATGATGCCCTCGAGCCCGTTCAAATCCTCGACCAACTGCTCGACCTCCTCTTTTTCGCCGCAGGGCTGCAGGATGATGAACCCGTCGTTGGCGCAGAACTTTTCGCTCGCCTCGTGCAGGCCCAGCCGCGCGCGGATCATGCAGCCGTTTTTCGTGAGCGCCTCCTGAAGCTTGAGCGCGTTGCCGACCCGATTGTCCATGCGGATGCCGATGACGTAATAACAAGACATGGGTGTTCCTCCTTTTATATATAGATAGTTTGCGTATCGCGATGAAGGTCTTATTCCGCGGGCTCGGTCACCCCGTTCCCTCCGGTGCGTTTTGGGGTTACTTGTTATTTTGAAGGCTTGACCGCCTGACTCGCCCAAAAGGCCGGAATGCCGTCCGAAACAGCATCGGGGTCATTGTTGAAATCTTCGTATACGTCAGCAAGGATAAACCCCGCCTT
>JAPXSN010000088.1:0-5273 GCA_033813015.1 Clostridia bacterium
CCTGTCCGGATGCGGACTGGCGCTTCATGGTCGCGCTCTGCTGTGACTGCCAAGAAAACGCCGATGCGAAACTCCTTCGCCTGAGCGACATCGACGTGAGCTATGAAAGCGGCGTCCTCGCCGTGGATGTGACGCTGCCCGGCTTTGAAGCCTTCTTTGAGAACGAAGCGCTCGACATCCAATACGACGCGCTGACGGTCTATTGCTACCTCAACACCGTCTATGCCGAGGATGGGAGCGAAACGGGCTCCGAGGGCACCTATGAGTTCCCGGAGGGCTACGCCGAAACACTTGCGGAGCCCCTGCCCCAGCGCACGCTTCGCGCAAGCTGGTACAACGACCGTTCCGACGCCACGCGCCGCCACATGGGCACGGATATCCGCGCACCGCAGGGCAGGATCATACACGCCTGCAGCGCGGGCAAGGTGCTCTATATCGGCTATACGGACGTTGCGGGCAACTATGTGATGATCCAAGACGATTACGGCTTCCGCTTCACCTACTGCCATATGGTGGAGATCACGACCTGGGTGCAGGTCAACGATCGGGTCGAGGCCGGGCAGGTCATAGGCAACGTCGGCAGCACGGGCAACAGCGACGCGCCGCACCTGCACCTTTCGATCATGACGCCGGAATATCGCTACATCGACCCCAGTCCGCTTATGGTCAGGGTGAGACAGCTCACGGGCGGCTGACGGCCCGCAAAAAACACACTTCGCGTGGAATCTCCGCGGCCTCGCCCGCATACACGAAAGCGAAAAAGCCCTGATTTCCGGGCTTTTTTTACATTGTATAAGCCGTGCGTTTACAGAGGTAAAACCGGGCTTAACCCGCAGCGGACGGGCGCGGAAAATATATCCCTTCTAAACAGGATGTTTAACAGTACTATATTGACAAGAAGCGCCAAAAATGATTTAATAGCTTTCGGCGGTTTAGATATTCTAAACAATAGGTTTATGATAATGCCACAGCATAAGGAGGGCGGACCCGTGCGAATCGGCGAAAAAATCAAGCGAAGACGCATTCGCCTCGGCCTCACGCAGGAGGAGCTTGCGGCGCGCACGGAGCTCTCAAAGGGCTTCATCTCGCAGCTCGAGCGGGAATTGACTTCCCCCTCCATCGCGACGCTGACGGACATACTCGAGGCTCTGGGAACGGATCTTGCGGACTTTTTTGCGGAACCTCTCGAGGAAAAGGTGGTTTTCGGCGCGGACGACGTATTCGTCAAGGAAGATGCTGAGGCGGGTCACGCCATACACTGGCTGATCCCCAACGCGCAGAAGAACCTGCTCGAGCCCATCCTCGTATCGCTCGCGCCTGGCGGGCGCACGCCGCAGGACGACCCGCACGAGGGCGAGGAATTCGGCCATGTGCTCGTGGGCGGCATCATACTGCATCTGGGCGAACGGGAATTCAAGGTACGCCGCGGCTCGAGCTTCTGCTTCAAGCCTTCAAGCGTCCATTATATCCTCAACAACGGCAAGACGGAAGCGAAGGTGCTGTGGGTCGCCACCCCGCCCAGCTTCTGAGAACGGGGAGAACGATGTCCAAACACCTGATTGACCTCATCGGCGTACGCAAGACCTTCGATGGAGAGGACGCGCTCAAGAACATCAATTTATACATCCGTGACGGCGAATTCCTGACGCTGCTGGGCCCCTCCGGCTGCGGCAAGACGACGACGCTGCGCCTCATCGCGGGCTTTATTCTGCCCACGGAGGGCAAAATACTCATCAATGGGCAGGATGTTTCCAACGTGCCCCCTTATAAGCGCCGCGTGAACACGGTGTTCCAGAAATACGCGTTGTTTCCGCACCTGGATGTATACGACAACATCGCCTTCGGTCTTCGCATTGCGAAGCTCTCGGAGGATGAAATAGACGCGCGCGTCAACGAAATGCTCGAGATTGTATCCCTCAAGGGCTTTGAAAACCGCAGAACCACCACGCTTTCCGGCGGCCAGCAGCAGCGCGTAGCTATCGCGCGCGCGCTCGCAAACCGACCCGGCGTACTTTTATTGGATGAACCGCTCGGCGCGCTGGATCTAAGGCTTCGCAAGGACATGCAAAACGAGCTCAAGCGCATCCAGCAGCAGCTCGGCATCACCTTTATTTATGTGACGCACGACCAGGAGGAGGCGCTCACCATGAGTGACACCGTCGTCGTCATGGACCGAGGCCATATCCAGCAGATCGGCACGCCCGAACATATTTACAACGAACCCAAGAACGCATTCGTCGCAGATTTCATCGGCGAATCCAACATACTCGACGGCGTTATGCGGGACGATTACCTCGTGGAGTTTTTCGGTCGCAAGTTCAAGTGCATGGACAAGGGTTTCGAGAAGAATGAGCCCGTGGATGTGGTCATCCGCCCGGAGGACATCGACATCGTACCCGCGGACGCGGGGCATCTCTCCGGCACGGTGACCTCCGTCACCTTCAAGGGCGTGCATTACGATATCATCGTGGACTTCAAGGGCTTTAAGTGGCTCATCCAGACCACCGACTACCAGCCCGAAGGCGCGCACATCGGCATCAAGCTGACGCCCGACGACATCCACGTGATGAACAAGACCGAATACTCCGGCATGTACGGGGATTATAGCTCCTACTCGGCGGAGTATGACGAGATCAACGATCCTGACGCCGTTATCGGCGGAGAGGAAGAAAGCATCCCGGAGGAGGAGCGCGATGAAGAATAAGCTGCTTGCCGTGCCCTACCTCGCATGGATGGCTGTGTTCACGATCATCCCGCTGGCAATCGTGTTCTATTTCGCGTTCACGGATACCGTCACGGGTGAGGCGACCTTCAAGAATATTGTGATGCTTGGGCAATACGGCTCCATCCTGTTCAAGTCCGCGTGGCTGGCGCTGGTGTCCTCGCTGTTTTGCCTCATCATCGGTTATCCGGTCGCCTATTACATCGCCGGCTGCTCTCCGAGGAAGCAGCGCTTCCTCTACATGCTCGTGATGCTGCCCATGTGCATGAGCTTCCTTCTGCGCACCCTCGCGTGGGTAGCTCTGTTGGAGGACACCGGCATCATCAACCACTTCATCCTCACCCTCGGCCTTCGGCCGCTGCCGTTGATCCGCAACGACGGTGCGATTATCCTCGGCATGGTGTATAACTTCCTGCCGTACATGATACTGCCGCTGTACTCGGTCATCATGAAAATAGACCCGCGCCTGATTGAGGCAGCGCAGGACCTCGGCTGCAACTCCCGCCAGGTGTTCGGCAAAGTGGTGCTGCCGCTTTCCCTGCCGGGCATGATCTCCGGCTTTACGATGGTGTTCGTCCCCGCGGTTTCAACCTTCTACATTTCCCAGAAGCTTGGCTCCTCGGGCACGGCGCTCATCGGCGACGTGATTGAAAGCCAGTTTAAAACCGCTTACAACCCCAACCTCGGCGCAGCCATGTCGCTTGGGCTGATGGTGGTGGTGTTCACATGCATCGCGCTGATGAACCGCTTCACGGGCGACGACGGCGAAAGCATGGTGACGGTATGAGGCGCTTCAACCGAATTTTTACGATAATCGTGCTCATCTTCCTGTATGTGCCTATGATCGTGCTGGCTATCGCCTCGTTCAATTCCGGCAACGACATCGCGGTGATGAAGGGCTTCACCTTCTCGCGCTACGGGGAGCTGTTTCGCGACGGCGTTTTGCTGCCGCTTCTTGGCAACTCGCTGATCGTCGCCGTACTGTCCTCGCTTGCGGCGACCCTGCTTGGCACCATGGCGGCCCTTGGCATACACGCCATGGGCAAACAGCTTCGTCAGTTGACCCTCGCCGTGACGAACATCCCCCTGACGAACCCGGAAATCGTGACCGGCGTGTCGCTCGCGCTGCTGTTCGCCTTCATCGGGCAGACGCTCAAAATCAACAGCATACTCGGCTTTTTCACGCTGCTCATCGCGCACGTCACCTTCAACCTGCCCTATGTGATACTCTCGGTGCTGCCCAAGCTCACGCAGATGGATCGGGACTTGCGCGACGCCGCGATGGACCTCGGCTGCACGCCTCTGCAGGCTTTTTTTAAGGTGATCCTCTACGAGATCATGCCCGGGGTCATCTCCGGCGCGCTGATGAGCTTTACCATGAGCCTAGACGATTTCGTGATTTCGTATTTCGTATACGGGCCGAATTTCATCACGCTGCCCGTGGAAATTTACAACTACACGAAGAAGCCGCTGCATCCCAAGATCTACGCTCTTTTCACGCTGCTCTTTATCACAATCCTGATGGTGATGGTGCTCATGAATCTGCTTCAGGCGCGGGATGAGAAAAGAACCAATCAGGCCCGGCGCATCTTTTCTGCCGGAAGAAGGAGGATCACAACATGAAAAAACTCTTCGCAATTCTTTTAACCCTCGTCCTCGTCTTTTCGATTTTCGCCGCCTGCGGCAACTCCCAAGAGCCTGCCGGGACGACGATCAATGTGTATAACTGGGGGCAGTATATTTCCGATGGTACGGACGGATACGTCGATGTCAACGCCGCTTTTACCGAGGCGACGGGCATCCGGGTCAACTACATGACCTTCGATTCCAACGAAAGCCTCTACACCAAGCTCAAGACCGGCGGCTCGACCTACGACGTCATCATCCCTTCCGACTATATGGTCGCGCGCTTGATCGCGGAGGGCATGCTCGAGCCGCTCGATTTCAACAACATCCCCAACTACAGCTATGTGGACGAAGCCTATCGGAACACCGCCTACGACCCGAATAACCTCTATTCGGTGCCGTATACCTGGGGGAGCGTTGGCATCATCTACAACACCAATTACGTCGATGAGGTCACGAGCTGGAACGCCCTGTGGGATGAAAAGTATTCCGGCAAAATACTCATGTTTGACAACCCGAGGGATGCCTTTGCCATTGCGGAATTCCTCGACGGGGCCGACGTCAACAGCGGGGATGAAGCCGTGCTCAACGCCGCGGCCGAGCGCCTGATGGCCCAGAAGCCCCTCGTGCAGAGCTATGTGATGGATCAGATTTACGCCAAGATGGAGCGCGAGGAGGCCTGGATCGCTCCCTACTACGCGGGGGACTACCTGCAGATGGCGCAGGAAAACGAAAACCTCGCCTTCGCCTTCCCCCAGGAGGGCTTCAACATCTTCATCGACGCCATGTGCATCCCCAAGGGCAGCCAGAACAAGGCCGCAGCCGAGGCGTACATCAACTTCCTGTGTTCGCCCGAGATTTCCGGGCAGAACCTCGAATACCTCGGCTACTCCACGCCCATCAGCGCAGCCAAGGAATATATGGA
>JAPXSN010000089.1:0-5227 GCA_033813015.1 Clostridia bacterium
GGGTGTAGGAGATGAACCAGGAGGTATCCTCGATGTCGATGGAGGAAAGGCCGATCTGCGCCGTGCCCGTTTTGCCCGCGATGCGGTTGAGGTAGCCCGCATTTATGAACGTCTCGCTGAATTTCTTAGCTGCGGTGCCGTGGTCCTCCACGGACACGACGCCCCTCATGCCCGCCTTGACGGCGGCCCATAGCGCCTGCCACCCGGCGCTCTCGTCGCCGACGCGGTAGGAGAGCGCGGCGCTGAAATCCTCCACGAGCGCGCCTTCGGGATCGATGACCTTATCGACGATGTTCGCATCGTACACATAGCCCTCGTTGGCGATGGCGGAGGCATAACGCGCCACCGCGATGGGCGTCACGAGCGTGGTGCCCTGGCCGTAGCCCGCGCGGATGGTCAGGGTCGGCTTCCACTGGATTTCGTTGAGCAGCGTCACGATCTCGCTCGTCCACGGCTGGGCCGCCGTGTAGCCCTCGGGGATGCCCAGCTCCTCGCTGATGATGCGGCGGATATCAGGGCCCTTGCCGTCGAGGCCGGCGCCGTCCTGCAGCTTCATCAGACGAAGCGCGCAGCGGCTCACGGCCTTGTCGTCAATCTCCATGCCGCGAAGGCTCACGTATTCGCTGAGCCTTTCGCACAGGCGCTTATAAATCAGGAACGGCAGGCTCGTCTTCTGCCCGCTGACGGAGAGCTCGCCCTGCGCATCGGTCAGATCGTTGTTGAAAAGCACATCCTGCCCGCCGCAGAGGCCCGTGGCCTCGCCGGTCAATTCGATGTTGGTGCTCTTCGTAAGGCCGAACCTGCCCGCCCACTCGTTGAGCATGTCGATGCCCAAGCGGTGCGCGATTTCGCAGAAATAGAAGTTGCAGCTCTGCGCGACCGCTTGCGTCAGGGTCAGATTCGAGTGGTCGGAGTGGTGGGTCAGCCAGCAGTGCGGCGCGTTGGTTTTGGTGACGGTGCCGTCTTCGTTGTAGATATAGTAGTATCCCCCGTCCCCCCGATCGTTGACGACTTCTTCGATGCCCACGACCTGCTCCGCTGCGCCCGCGATGCCCGTGACCATTTTGAAGATGGAGCCCGGCGCGTAGCGTGCGGAAATGGCCTTGTTGCGAAGCGGGGTTGTAGCCTTCGCCTCCTCGGTAGGCTCCGCAGACAGACCCAGATATTCCTTCTGCTCGGGCGTCAAACCCTGTATGAACCAGTTGGGGTCATAGGTCGGGTAGGAAGCCATGGCCAGCACCTCGCCGGTCTTGGGGTCCATGACGACGATGGCCCCGGTCTTTGCGATGTCGATGTCCTTGCCGTCGTAAACCCTTTTGTCCTCCGGCTTATCCTTGTCCTGTTCGATGAGCGCCAGCTCCTCCGCGGCGACCTTAGCGATGAGGTTTTCGAGCGTCTTCTGCGCCACGGCTTGAAACTCCGCGTCGATGGTGAGCATGACGTCGTTTCCGTTGGTGGCGGGCGTTTCGGAGAGCCTGCGGATGACGCTGCCGTTCATGTTGATTTCGACCTCCAGCGTGCCCTGATGCGGCTTGGTCGCGCCCGTGAGGTAGGCCTCCATCGTCGCCTCCACGCCCGAAACGCCCACGAAATCGTCGAACGAATAGCCCATTTCGCCCGTCATGTCGATCATGTGCTCGCCGTTTTCGGCATAGACGTATTTTCCCTCGTCATCCTTGAGGTAATACGGCGCGAGCTCTTCCGAAGTATAGCCCAAACTGAGCAGCGCGGATTGACTCACCTTGCCCGCAGTCTGCTGCATATAGCCCAGAATGTGCGCCGCGAGCGTGCCGCGCGGATAGATGCGCGTGGTGTCCTGAGAGACCTGCACGCCCACGAGCTCGTCGCTGTGCTCCATGATTTCGGACACGACCTCCTCGCTCACGTCGTAGGCGATGGTGATCGGCTCGTAGGCGCGGTAGTTGTTGAGGTTGACCTCCTGGCGGATGGAGATGATCTTCTTTGCCTGATCGAAGGTATACTCCTCGGGGATGTACCAGACCCGCCGCAAATAATTGTAGGCGTACTGCGCCGTCGGCCACTTGGAGAGATCCCAGCTTGAGGGGTCGTTTGGATTTTCAACGTCGTTCTGATCGTCGATATAGTTCTGATCACGGATGGTGAGGCCCATGGCCTCGCAGAAGTTCTTGTAGCGCGCCTTGATGGCGGCATCGCTCTTTACGCGCCAATCGTAGGTCAGCTCCCCATCCTCGCCCATGACGATGTAGGAGGTGTCGACGGTCGTGCCGCCGCGGCTTTCGATGATGTCGATGGCCTTGATGAGGGATTCGGTGTACACGGCCGAATCGTAGCTGGTGCGGTTGTCCGCGTCGCGTAGGAACTGCACGTTGTAGCACGTTTCGTCGTAGGCGAGCACGACGCCGTTGCGGTCGAGTATCCTGCCCCGCTCACCCTTGACGGCGACGGTTTTCATGGAGCGCCGCTCTGCACTCGCGGCCCATGCGCTGCCCTCGACGATGGTGAGCTGCCCGAGGCGGTAGACGAGCGCCCCCATGAGCAGCATCACGACCAGGGCAAGCAGAATGAAGCGGACGGTCGGCTTTTTCATATGGCGCCCCCGGCTTCGCTGCGCTCGCGCGAGGCGCGCTTTTCCATGCGCATTCTATCCGCATAAAGCCGCTTCATGAGCATGTGCACGGGCATGCAGAGCGCCACGCTCATGAGCATGCAGGGCAGTATGTACGAGCCGAGCACGCGGAAGTACGAAAACTCCGCGCCGGAAAGCCGCGCGGCAAGAGCCATGATATGCTCCTTAAACAACGCGCCCGCCGCGGCAATCAACGCGGGGAAAACGAGGTTGTCCGCATAGTATTTCTGATAAAAAAGGCCGCCCGCCGCGCCGCAGACCATGTAGCCGATGGCCGTGAGCCCAACCATGCGCGAATAGAGCACATCCGCAACAAGACCGCAGACGAGCCCGAGCACCGCGCCCTTCGTGCTGCCCAAAAGAAGGCTCATCGCGGCGACGAGTGCGAGCAGCGCATCCGGCCGAATGCCGTCCAAATTTACTTTGGAGAAGAATACGGAATCGAGATAGAGCGCAACAAGCGCCGCGATGACGAGGGAGAACCTTTTCATTTCAGTCTCCCTTTCCGGCGATGCCAACGATGACGACGACCTCCTCGAGGTGGCCGAAATCCACTGCAGGCGCGATGATGGCGTTGCGCGTCAAGGAAGGACTGTCCGCCGTCTGCCGCTCGACCTCAGAGACCGTGCCCACAAGTATACCCTTGGGGAAGATGTCGCTCATGCCGCTGGTGACGATGATATCCCCCGGCACGAGGTCGTAGCCCGAGGGCAGATAGTAAAGTTCAATCTTGCGCGCGTCCGTCGCGCTGAACAGGCCGTGCGCGATGCCCACATCCCGCGTGCGCTCGACCATGACGCTAACCTCGCTGGATACGTCGATGATAGCCGTGACCTTGCTCCACGTTGCGCCCACATCGGACACGCGCCCCACAAGGCCGGAGGAGGTAATTACGCACATATCCTTTTCGATGCCCTTGTTGCGCCCGGCGTTGATGGTGAAGGTTTCAAACCAGACGCCTTGGTTGTTGCCAATGACGCTCGCCGTGACGTATTCGTAATCGCCAAGGGTTTCGACGTAGTTCAAAAGCGATTTGAGACGCTCGTTCTCCGCCTTGAGGCGCTTGTTCTCCCCCTCTGCCGCCTCGAGCTGCGCGAAGCGCACCTTGAGCTGCTCGAGCTCCTTATCGGCATCCGTTGTTTTGAACACGCGCTGGAAAAAGGCGATGATGGCATTGGAAGCCTTTGCCGCAAAAGTCTGCACCGGCTGCGCGACGCTGCCCGCTGCGCTCTCGAGCCATGTGACCGAGCGATCCGCCGAGGTTGCGAACGCCAATATGCCCAGCAGCAGCACCGCCGCGAGCAATATCATCAATGGCTTGTTTTTCAGGATCTTTCTCATAACAAAGACCTCTCGCGCCAAACATAAAAACGCCGGATTTCCTGCTTATTATAATAGTAAGCACAAACCGGCGCAAGCCATCGGGAAAAAACGTCACACTCTGTTAACCCGGGCTCATGCGAACTGAGCGCCCTCGAGCGCGTCACGCTCGCCCATCAGGCGCAGCGCGCCGAGCGCCACGCACTCGAGCGGAGCTTGTGCCGCGCGCACGGCGATGCCGGTTTCGTGCGCAAGCAGCCGGTCGAGCCCAGGCAGCAGCGCGCCGCCGCCGGTGAGGGTCAGGCCCGTGTCCATCAAATCCGCGGCGAGTTCGGGCGGCGTTTCCGCAAGCACGCGCTTGACGGCCTCGGTCAGCTTTCTGATCACGGGCGAAATGGCGTGGCTGATTTCGCCGGAGTTGATCACGACGCGCGTGGGCAGACCGCTCTCGATGCTGCGGCCGCGCACCTGCATGCGCTCCATACCGCCCGGCAGCGCAATGGCGAGCGTCAGTTTGACCTCCTCGGCCGTGCAATCGCCCAGCGACAGGTTATATTGCTTGGCGACGTAGTCCGCGATGGCGGCGTCAATGTGCCTGCCGCCCGTACGAAGAGAGAGCGAGGATGCGATGCCGCCCAGAGAAATGACGGCGATGTCCGTCGTACCCCCGCCGATGTCAGCGACCATGGAGCCGATGGGCTCGAATGCGGGCAAGCCCGCGCCGACGGCCGCCGCGAGCGGCTCGTCGATAAGCAGCACATCCCGCGCGCCCACGGCGCGAGCGGCCTCCTCGAGCGCACGGCGCTCGACATCCGTAATACACAGCGGCAGACACATGGCGAGCTTTTTGCCAAGCGCGCCGTTTCGCCGCCCAACCGCCATTTCAAGAAAGCGGCGCAGCATTTCGGCGGTCAGGGTATAATCGGCAATAACGCCGTCCCTAAGAGGCCAGACGATGTTCACGCCGCCGGGCGTACGCCCGACCATGCGCAGCGCATCCTCGCCGCAGGCGATGACCTCGCGGGCCTCGTCCGCCGTGACGGCGACCGCGCTGGGCTCGCGTAGCACGATGCCGTGTCCTTGGATGGCGATGAGCGTGTTGACCGTGCCGAGGTCTATGGCCACGGCGCGAGAGAGGAACGCAAACGGATTGAAAGACATAAGCACCCCCGAAACATTCGTGTTTACTGGAAAGTGTTTCCTGATTGTTGCTTTGTTATACAATTATGTTATACTTATCCGGAAATGCCCGCAGGGAGGACGAAATGCGGCTGATACTTGCATCCGGCTCCGCCAGGA
>JAPXSN010000090.1:0-5008 GCA_033813015.1 Clostridia bacterium
GTACCCGCGAGCACCGCGGGGGAAAGGAAGGCGACGAACAGCGGCACCTCGTAGGCGAACATCTGCGTGAGCGTGCGAAAAGCCCCCATGACGGTATATACGTCGTGCGAGGAGAAGCCCGCGAGGAACAGGCAGATGGTGGGAATTGTGAGCAGGTAGAGCACCACGACGAGGTCGCCCTCGTAGCCGACCGCCGCGGCCCTGCCCCATACGGGCACGCTGACATAGGCCGTGGCCACAGCCGCGAGGGATACGATGGGCAGCGCGGCGAAGGTGCGCTTGCCGGCGTTGCGCGGGATGATGACCTTCTTGCCCAGCAGCTTGAGAAAATCCGCCAGCGGCTGGTACCACGGCGGCCCCACGCGATTCTGCATGAGCGCGTAGACCTTGCGGTCGACGTATTCGAGGAAGAACGCGTATGCCGAAAGGAACGCGAAGCCTGGGAACAGCAGTATTTTCAACAGATCAAGCAGCATGCCCGCCTCCGGCTCAGCCCCGGGGGAACTCCCTCAGGCGGATGGCCGAGGGGTCGATGCCGAGGGTTTTGTAGTGTTCTATGCCAAAGCTTCGAAGCTCCTCCCAGGCGTGCAGAGCCCTGCCGCCCGCGTCCGCAAGCTCGATGGCGCGGTCCGTGCAGGAATAGCACGGGTCGATGGCAGCTATGATGATGGGCACATCCGCGAGGTGGAAGCCCTCGAGCATGTAGCTCATGCCGTGCCAGTTGGCCTCGGTCGGGGCGCGCACACGCACGCGGTCGGGCATGTCCCCGCCCGTGGAGCGCACATAATGGATGTCCTCCCCGCGCGGCGCTTCCACACGGATGAGTATCTCGCCCGCGGGCACACGGCGCGGCGCCCGCACGGCGATGGGGCCGTCGGGCAGTTCCTTCAGCATGACGCGTATCAGGCGCACGCTCTCGAGCATCTCCTTGACGCGCACGATGGTGCGGCCGTACACGTCGCAGTGGTCGTCCGTGACGCCGTTGACGGCAATTTCCTTAAACACGCCGTAGGGCTCGATGATGCGCGTGTCGTCCATGATGCCAGCCGCGCGCGCGACCGGGCCCACCGCGCTGAAGCGGCGCACGTCCTCGGGCCTGAGTATGCCGATGCCCGAAAGCCTGCCTATGAGGGTCGGCTCGACCAGGGCGAGGTCGAAGTAGTATTTGAGCTTTTCTTCGAGCGCGTCCACGACATGCCCAATCTCCGCGATAAGCTCCGGCTCGAGATCGCGCCGCACGCCGCCGTAGGTGTTGACGCCGTAGTTGATGCGGTTGCCGCCGATGGCGGCGAGCATGTCGAGCACGCGCTCGCGGTCGCGCCAAGTGTACATAAACAGCGTGTCGAAACCGATCTCGTGCGCGGCGACGCCGAGCCAGAGAAGGTGGCTGTGCAGCCGCTCGAGCTCGCCGACGATGCCGCGGATGTATTCGCCGCGGCGCGGCACGGTTAGGTTGCACATCTCCTCGATGCAGCGGCAGAACGCCGACGTATGCGCGTGGGAGCAGATGCCGCACACGCGCTCGATGATGTACAGGTCCTGCACAAACGTGCGGCTCTCGCAGGCCTTCTCGAGGCCGCGGTGGTTGTAGCCGATCTCGACCACCGCCTTTTCGACCACTTCGCCGTCGAGCGTGATCTTAAAGCTGCCCGGCTCCTTGAGGGAAGGGTGCTGCGGCCCGATGGGCAGCACGAATTTGCCGTCGCGTTCGCTCATGTTTTCGCCTCCCCGCCGCCTTCGGGCGGCTCGTAGCGCATGGTGTCCTTGTTGAAATAAGCGGGGTTCCATTCCTTGCGAAGGGGATATTCCCCCTTGGGCCAGCCGTCCGGCAAGGGATAGGTCGGGCCGGGGGGCAGATCGCGCATATCTGCGCCAAAAAGATCGACGAGTTCCCGCTCGTGCATGAGCAGCGAGGGGTAGAGCGCGTACTGCGAGCGCACGCGCGGGTCCGCCTTGGGCACCTTCTCGCGGATGACGAGCAGCGTTTCCCCGTTGGATATGATGTAGGAGAAGCCGAGGTCGTTTCCCTCGTCCGTGCCCACGATGTGCTCGCCCTTGGCGTAGCCCAGCTCGTCGCGCGCGAACTTCAGCACCGCTTCGAACTGCTTGGGCGGCATGAACTCCGTAAACACGCGCATGCGCCTTGGCGAAGCCGCCCTGGCGAACGGGAACTGCGCGTTGAGCCTACTTATCGTTTCCTGCTCCGTCATGCGCGGCAGCCTCCTTTTCTTTGGGTTCCTTTTTGGATTTTCCGTCCTTCTTGAGCCTGCTCGCCTTGCCCTTTGAAGCTCTGCTCTTGATGAGCGCGTCCACGGCGTGGATGATGGCCTCGGGCCGCACCGCGCAGCCGGGGATGTATGCGTCCACGGGAATGGAGGCATCCGCGCCGCCCGTCACGCAGTAGCACCCGTCGAAGATGCCGCCGCTGCACGCGCAAGTGCCCACGGCGACGACGAACTTTGGCGAGGACATCTGATCGTATATCTGCTTCAACCGCTCGCGCGTCTGCAGCGTGACCGCGCCGGTCACGACCAGCACGTCCGCATGGCGCGGGCTGCCCTGCTGGAGGACGCCCAAACGCTCGAGGTCGAAGCGCGGGGTCAGTGCGTCCACAACCTCGATGTCGCAGCCGTTGCACGCGCCCGCGTTGAAGTGGATGATCCACGGGGATTTGCTCTCGCCCCAGGCGATGGCCTTATCGATCAAACCCATCCCTTACCTCCTGAACAGAATCAGCATCGCAAGAACGCCCGCAAAAATATACGCCACGGGCAGCATCGTGTGCCCCGCGGGCGCGGTGGACACCACGAGCACCAGCACGTGCATCACCGTGAAGAAGAACGCGTAGGCAAAGAGCTTATAGTAGCTGGGGCTCACATAATGCTGCACGGTTTTCTCATCCTGCCCGCAGGCATAGGGATCGAGTTCGCGCGGCCCGCCGGGGGTCGTGTCCGCCTTGCGGCTGACAAGCCACATCGCCGCCGCGACGACGAGCACGAAAAGCAGGAAGATGGCCGGCGCGGAAATCAAAATCTCTCTCATCGAACGCCCTCCTTATCCCTTGAGGGAGCGCAAATTGCGTATGTCCATGCTGCCGTGCTTGCGGTAGAGGCTGATGGCGATGCCCGAAAGCACCACCGCCGTTATCACCTCAACCACGATCACCGTCACGACAAACGCCTGCGCGAGCGCCATGCGGCCGTTGAGGAAGCCGCCGAGTATGATGAACACCGTCACCGCCTTCATGGCGACCTCGAGGCCGATGATGATCTTGAGCATGTGGTGCGTGCGGATGAGGCCGACGCAGCCCGCGAGTATCATCACGAGGCCCGCGATCAGAACGACTGTGGGCATGCTCATTTGTTCTCACTCTCCTTGAAGAACACCACGATGGCCGCGGTGCCCGTAATCAGCGCGATCATCTGGCCCCAGACATCGGCCTGCCGCGTTTCCCAGAACGTTTCGCCGAAGCTCAGGCCGGTTTGAGCCGCGCCCTCGGACGGCGCGGAAAAGCCCGTAAGCGCGGCGGCGAGCATCAGCGCCGCGCCCGCGACGATGAGCACCGCCGGCAGGGGCTTCATGCGGCGCGAATCTTGGTATTCCGCGGGAAGCTTTGTTTTATCCCCGCTCGAAAGGCTTATCGCCGAAATGAAGATCACGGCCACAAGCCCCGAGCAGACCGATATTTCAAACACAGCGGCCCACGTCGCACCCAAGAGATACATCAACACGCCGCTCGCGGCGCTCGCGACGGCCAGCGTGATGGCAGCGGTGATGAGCCCGTCGCTCATGATGGCAACGACGCCGAAGACAAGCATGAAACCGAGGCAGACGTAGACGGCGACGATCATGTCCATCCCTCCTTAAATCAGGCCGATGCTCTCAAGATAGAGCAGTATCAGCGGAAAACACAGTCCCGTGCCGAGGTTGATTGCGCTCAAAGCGATCTGGGATGCGCGTATGGTGCCGCCGATCTCCTTCACATCGTCCCAGCGAACGTTTCGCGGCCCGAAGAACACCTTTTTTTGCAGCCTGAGGAAGTACGCGCCCGTTAGGATGCTAAGCCCCAGCGCGGCCGCGCAGAAGCCTATCCAGTCCGCCCGCCAGAGCGCGATGAGAATTGTAAGCTTGCTCCAGAAGCCCGCGAACGGAGGGATGCCCGCCGCCGAAAAGAAGGAAGTAATCGAGGCGAAGCCCGTCACGGGCATGTTCTTCTGCAATCCGCCCATTTCCGAAATGTCGAGCGTGCCGAGCTGCTCATGCAGTGCGGCGGCGCTCGAGAAAAGCGTCGACTTGAACGCGGCGTGGCTGAAAACGTGCAGCAGCGCGCCTATAAGGCCAAGCGGCGTGCCTGTGGCGATGCCCAGCAGGATGTAGCCCATCTGGCTCACAGAGGAGTAGGCGGCGATGCGCTTGTAGTGCGACTGCTGCATGGCGAGCAGCGCGCCAAAGGCGATGGTTGTGATGCCGAGCACGGCGATAGAAAGCCGTACTGCGTATAGCTCGCCGAAGAGCTGCACGAGCACGATGAGGCCGTACGCGCCGGCGATCTTGATGACGATGCCGGAAAGCAGAATAGACACCGCCGTGTCCGCGCTCTGGTGCGCGTCGGGCAGCCAGCTATGGAAGGGCGCTGCGCCCGCCTTGATGGCGAAGCCGGAAATCATGAGGACCAGCGCGACGTAGCAGAGCAGGTCCGGCTTGCCCGAGGCATCGAGGAGCGCATCCGCTCCGAGCTCGGCAAAGGCGAGCGAGCCCGTGTGCATGAACAGGAACGCGATGCCCGTGAGCATCATGATGGTTGCCAGCGCGGACATCGTCATGTACTTGAACGCGCCCTCAAGCCCCTTCGTGCTTTTGAACATGGCGATGAGCACAAAGCTCGACGTGCCCGCGATCTCGAGGAAGACGTAGAGCGAGAGGAGGTCCGTCACCATCAGCATGCCGTTCATGCCGAGCATGAGCGTCATGAACAGGTTGGCAAACGAGCAGCGGTGGTCGTCTATGG
>JAPXSN010000091.1:0-4985 GCA_033813015.1 Clostridia bacterium
CGCCGGGATAGATGGGGTCAAGCATGTGCGGCGCGGTGCCGTCCATGACCGCGCGCCCCGTTGAGGCATCGATGATGGCGTCGAGCGAATCCGGATCGCTCGCGCACGGGATCAGCTCCACCGTATGCCCCGCTTCTTCGAGCGCGCAGGCGATGTTTCTCATCAGCGTGCTCTTCCCGCTGCCGGGCCCGCCTTTGACGAGCGCCGCGCCGGGGCGATCCTTTGCGAGCAGACGGTCAAAATAGGAAACGAATCCCCTGTCCGTTTTGCTCGCGAGAAAAAATTGAATAGGGCTCCGCTGAACCATATAATCCTCCTTCACTTTCTTAAAATCCCTATCATAGTATGTTGCATAACTCATTTCATGCGACAGGAGGAAAGTCCTTGGTTACGCTGACATACATCCACATACTGTTCGTTGCGCTCATACTCGCCATGCTCGTGCTGATGGCGCTGCGCAAAAGCATCGTGCTGCCCTGTGTCGCCGGCATCCTCATCATGGGCTGGGCGGTGACGAAAAGCGCGGTGGGCGGTGTGCAGGCTCTGTTCAACGCGCTCATCTGGTCCGGGAGCGAATTCTGGGGCATCATCGTCGTGATTTCGCTGGTCACGGCCATGTCCAAGGCGCTTTCCGCGCTTGGAGCGGATGTGTTGATCATCCGCCCCATCAGCCGCTACATGAAGAACAGGAGCGTCACGTTCCTGCTGCTGGGTCTTATCATGTTTGCGGTGTCCATCTGCATCTGGCCCTCGCCGGCCGTCGCGCTTGTGGGCGCCATCATACTGCCCCTCGTGCTCGAGACGGGCATCCCCGTCGTGTGGGCCGCCGTGGCGATGAACCTGTTCGGCCACGGCATCGCGCTTTCGGGCGACTTCTTTATACAGGGTGCGCCCACCATCACCGCCAAGGCCGCGGGCACCTCCGTCGGCGCGCTGGTCCACGAGAGCGTCCTGCTCTGGGCGATCATGGCCGTCGTGACGGTGGTGGTCGCCTTCATCATGTTCCGCCGGGATGTGAAAAAGCTGCCTCCCATCAAGGTGGAGCGAACAGCCTCGCTCGATAAACCCCGGCCGGCAGCGCGCGTGATGGCCATCGTAACGCCCATCGCCTTCGCGCTCGACGTTGCGCTCATGCTCATCTTCAAGCTGCAGGGCGGCGACGCGACCGCGCTCGTGGGCGGCACGGCGCTGATTATCCTGTGCGCGGCGACCTGCCTCAACGGCGGCGTACAGAAAGCGCTCGACGGCGTCATCGAGCATATCAAGGGCGGCTTCGGCTTTGGCATGGAGATCTTCGCGCCCGTCGTTTTCATCGCGGGCTTCTTCTTCCTGGGCAGCGCGGATGGCGCGAAGGCCGTGTTTGGCGCGGAATCCACGGGCATCATGAACGACATAGGCCTGTACCTCGCGCAGAACGTGCCCATTTCGCGCGTGCCGGTCGTGCTCGCCGAAGCTCTCGCGGGCTTCGTGACGGGGCTCGACGGCTCCGGCTTCTCGGGTCTGCCCATCGTGGGGGCGACCGCGCTGACGTTCTCGCAGGCATTGCCGGTCAACAAGGAAATGCTCGCCTCCCTCGGCCAAATCATCACCATTTGGGTGGATGGCGGCACGCTGATCCCCTGGGCGGTCATCCCCGTCGCCGCGATTTGCGGCATCAAGCCCGAGGAACTTGTGCGTAAGAACATGCTGCCCGTGTGCTGCGGGCTCGCCGCCACCATCATCGCAGCCTGCTTCTTGGTATAATCGAAGGTAAGAACACAGAAGCGGTCTTCGCTGTTCAACGAAGGCCGTTTTATTTATTTTGATTGTCAATCGTCCCGCCCGCGGCGGCGTTCCCCGATTGTCCATTGTCCATTGTCCATTGTCCATTATCAATTCCCCTCGCCCCCGTACGCCTCGCGTAGAAGCCCTTCCATCCCCTCGTTCGTGACGGGCTGCGGGTTGGTGCCGGTGCAGGCATCCTTGAGCGCGCATGCGGCGATCTCGGCGACTTTTCTTTCGAACTCCTCGAGGTCGACACCGAATTCCCGAAGGCTTCCGGGGATGCCGAGCTTTTGGCGAAACTCCGCGATGCTTGAGCACAGCGCGCGCACGAGCTCATCTTCATCCCGGCCGCTTGCCGCAAGCCCCAGCCCGCGTGCAATCTCGGCATAGCGCCGCTTGGCCTGCGGATTTTTCGCATTGTAGCGGATAACCACGGGCAGATAGATCGCGTTCGCGCAGCCATGTGGGATGTGCCCGGTTGAAAACGCCGCGCCCGTCTTGTGCGCCATGGAGTGGCAGATGCCCAAGAGAGCGTTCGAGAAGGCCATGCCCGCGATGGTCGAGGCGTAGTGCATCCTCTCTCTCGCCGCCTCGTCGCCCCGGACGGAATCGGGGAGGTAGGCATAGACCATGTAGATCGCCTTGAGCGCGAGCGGGTTTGTGAAAGCCCCCGCCTGCAGCGAAACGTAGGCTTCGATTGCGTGGGTCAGCGTGTCCATGCCCGTGTGGGCAACGAGCGTCCGCGGCATAGCCATGGCGAGGTCCGGATCGACGATGGCGATATCCGGCGTAATCTCAAAGTCTGCGAGCGGATACTTCACGCCCGCCTTATCGTCCGTGATGACCGAAAAGGCCGTCACCTCCGAGGCGGAGCCGCTTGTCGAAGGAATGGCGACAAAACGCGCCCGCTCGCGGAGCTTGGGGAAGCTGAAAGGTACGCAGAGCTGCTCAAACGTCGCCTCCGGATGCTCGTAGAACGCCCACATGACCTTGGCCGCGTCGAGCGGCGAGCCGCCGCCAATGGCGACGATCCATTCCGGCCGGAAGCAGCGCATCTCTTCCGCGCCGCGCATCACGGTTTCAACCGAGGGATCCGGCTCCACGCCGTCGATTATGAGCACATGCATGCCCGCGTCGCGCAGATACCCTTCGGCCTTGTCGAGGAAGCCCGTTTCTTTCATCGCGCGGCCACCGGTCACAAGCACGGCCTTTGTGCCCTCGAGCTCCCGCAGCGCCTTCATGGAGCCGCGCCCGTAATAGATATCCCTTGGCAGAGTAAAGCGCCTCATAAAACAGAATCTCCCGCATTTTTGCCTAGTTTGGCATCAGAGGGAGATTGCTATGCTTTTCGGGAATCTGTGTACTATCCGGGCAGCGTCAATTGTCCATTGCCAATGGTGCGTTTCTCTGTGCCATTTTCAGCAGCGCGCCCTTAATATACTCGATATTCCTCTCATCGAAAATCACGTCGCGCTCGGTGTGCAGGCGGTCGAGATAGAGCAGGCCGCTTTTCGTGCGCTGCAGCGCGGCGACGCCCACGCCCATACGGAAATTCACCTGATCGGAGGGGTAGAAGGTCTCGCGCGCATAGCCGAGCTCAACGCGCTTTTCGGGCGTGGACACAAAACACGCGACAAGCAGCTTCTCGAGCCGAGCCGGGCAGTTCTTCGGCAGCGCAAGCAGTATCGTATCCCCGTCGGACACGCAGTCGAGGTTGATTACATACGCCTCGCGCCGCGCGCGGCGTCGAGCTTTCCTTCGACGAGGACGCCATATTGGAGGACAATTACTTCGATATAAGTGATGAGAAGAGGAGAATTAAGATATTGTGCGGCGCGTCGAGGGAAGAAAAGGCGGAGCGTGTACGATATCAGAAGATAAGTTCTTCAATCCTACGCCGTTTCATGATATAATAATTTATATGATTTCTTTTGGGTGAAGCATATGCGAAAGCCGCGTTTATCGGTTGAGGAACAAATCCAGCACATGAAAGATCAAGGCATTCGCTTCGAGATTACAAGCGAGGAGCGGGCGTTGAATTACCTGTGCAACAACACGTATTACTTTAAACTGAAAGCGTATGCGAAGCTGTATGATAAATATACCGCACCGGAAAAGAGCAATTGTTATACCAACCTAGATTTTGCTTACTTACAGGATTTGTCCGTAATCGATGCAAACATCCGAAAACTGATCATGAAGATTAGCCTTGATATTGAGCATTATTTGCACACGGCATTAATTAAGGACTTTAACCGTACAGACAGCGACGGATATTCTATCGTCGATGAATTCCTGTCGCAGAACCCTGAACACTACAGCAGTTTTTTCAGGTCAAACCGGACTGGAAAGGCATGCAGCAATTTGATTGCAAAGTATCGAGGAGATTTTGCGATTTGGAACATCATTGAGGTTTTGGATTTCGGCGATTTCCAGCAACTTTATGCTTTCTTTTATTCACGATATGGCGAGAAACTCTACGGTAAGCCATCCGGACCTTACCGATATTTTATCAATCCGAGTCGGGTCTTAAGAAATGCCGCTGCGCACAACAATTGTTTAATCAACAGCATCAGAACGCCATACATTTCTCCGGACCGTTTTAATAATAACCCGGAGGTTTCCGCTTATTTAGGACGTAAGGGTATAAAAAATAAAACGCTGAATACAAACATGGGAAAGCCGCTGCTCCATGATTTTTGCGTAATGCTGTATTTATACCATCTGATTGCACCGGCCAATGCGCAAATCGTTCTGTTCCGGGAGGCAAGCGACTTATTTCATTCGCGAGTTTGCAGACATGCGGATTATTATGTTACGAACCCTGTACTGGTATCCGCATATAACTTCATGACGCAAGTCATCGATATCTTTACGCAGGATATTCAAGAAAGTTCACAAAATTAGCAGTTGACTCTTTGCGGAACACGGAATAGAATACTGATGTAGCATAAAAGCGAAAGCTTTTGGTGGATCGGTGCCTGCACTGGTCCATTTTTTCATAAATAAGAGGATCATATCTCGTTTCTCTGCGCCATTTTCAGCAGTGCGCCCTTAATATACTCGATATTCCTCTCATCGAAAATCACGTCGCGCTCGGTGTGCAGGCGGTCGAGATAGAGCAGGCCGCTTTTCGTGCGCTGCAGCGCGGCGACGCCCACGCCCATACGGAAATTCACCTGATCGGAGGGGTAGAAGGTCTCGCGCGCATAGCCGAGCTC
>JAPXSN010000092.1:0-4899 GCA_033813015.1 Clostridia bacterium
GCTTGAACGCGCTTTTTCTGCTTCCCGCGCTCGCGGCCTTCCTCACGGGCAACGGCCGCACGTTCTTGCTCGCGCTCGTTGCGCTTTCACTGCACGAGGCGGCGCACGCGGCGATGACCTTTGCATGCGGGCTTCGCATCGTTGAAATCGCCATAGAGCCACTCGGCCTTGCGGCAAAACTCGGCGACGATCCCGCGATGCCGGGTGACGAACTCGCCATCGCCTCCGCCGGGCCAATCTTCAGCCTTACGGCTGGAATTGCGTCGAACCTCGTCCACGGGAGCGGCGCGTATCCCGGCGAATCCGTGCTGCTCTTTGGCAGCATCAACACGCTGCTCGCCTTCGTGAACTTGCTGCCCGCGCCGCCCCTGGACGGTTCCGCGATGTTGCGCGCACTGCTGGCGCAACGTTTTTCCGAGCGGACTGTGCGCGTGGCGCTTGGCCTGGCGGGCTTCGCGGCGGTGGCTCTGACGGCTGCGTCAGGCTTTTATCTCTATTTTCGGGGGCAAAGCTTTTATCTCGCCTTAGCCGCGTGCGCCTTCATGCTCGTTTCCACCATCGAAGAGCTTCACCGTTCGCGCGGCGGGCGCGTGGGCGCAATGCTGCGGCAAAAAGCCGTCTTGGGCGCGTCGCGCTGCGTGGAGGTGCGCGAGGTGGCTCTCGGCAGCGGCGTCAGAGCTGCGCAAGCGCTGCGCCTCGCGGTTTCTGACAAATATACGCGCTTTATCGTGGTCGGCGAGGACCTGCGCGAGCTCGGCACGCTCAACGAGAACGATCTGTATGAAGGCATCGCTAAACGGGGAAAGGACGTTACGCTGCTTTCGCTTCTCGCAGCTTCGATTGACCGGAAGCGAACATGGTGATACACTGGATTCAGAAATGGTTTGGAGGACGACTTGGGTTTTGTAAATATACCTGACAGGCTGTTGTCGGGCGTCGAGAAGCCTGCGCGGTATACCGGCGCGGAATTGAACATGACGCAAAAGACGGACGGCGAACTTCGCTTCGCACTCTGCTTTCCGGACGTATACGAAATCGGCATGTCGCATTTGGGCTCGCGCATCCTGTATCATATCCTCAACAGCCGCGAGGATACGATCTGCGAGCGCGTTTACACGCCGTGGACGGATATGGAGCAGGCCATGCGGCAACAGGGCTTGCCCCTTTTTACGCTCGAGACGAAGCGCCCCGTCGCGGAGTGCGACGCGCTCGGCTTTTCTCTGCTCTATGAGATGTGTTACAGCAACATCCTGACCATGCTCGATCTCGCGGGAATACCCTTCGACCCGAAGCAAAGGGGAGAGGATATTCCCATTATTTTGTGCGGCGGCCCCTGTGCCTGCAACCCGGAGCCCATCGCGCCCTTCATGGACGTGGTCATGGTGGGCGACGGCGAGGAATTGATCGGGGACGTCGCGGACGCGCTGATCGAATGTAAGCGCCAAAGGCTTTCCCGAAAGGACAAGCTTCGCCGCCTCTCCCGAATCGAGGGCTTATATGTGCCTTCGCTCTACGAGGCGGAATACGACGAATCCGGCATGTTTGCTGGGCTTCGGAAGCTCGATTCAAACGTGCCGGATACAATCGCGCGCAGGGTCGTGCTCGATCTCGATGCAGCGCCGTATCTTGGCAAGCCCATCGTACCCTTCATCTCCATCGTGCACGACAGGGTCGCGCTCGAGGTGTTCCGCGGTTGCACGCGCGGTTGCCGTTTTTGCCAGGCCGGCTTCATCTATCGGCCTGTGCGCGAACGAAAGCTAGACACGCTGCTTGAGCAGGCGCGCGAACTCGTCGCCTGCACAGGGTACGACGAGGTTTCGCTCTTTTCGCTGAGCACGGGTGATTATTCGGGCATCCACGAGCTTGTACCCGCCGTTATGGACGAATTTGCCGATAAGCGCGTTTCCGTTTCGCTGCCGTCGCTTCGCCTCGATTCCTATCTCAAGGATGATCTCGAGCGCATGCAGGGTGTACGCAAGACCGGCTTGACCTTCGCGCCGGAAGCGGGTACGCAGAGGCTTCGCGATGTTATCAACAAGGGCGTGGATGAGGAAGACCTCCTTCGCGCCGTGGGCGACGCATTCGAAGCAGGCTGGGATGGGGTCAAGCTCTACTTCATGATAGGCTTGCCCACCGAAACGGATGAGGATATTTTGGGCATCGCGGAGCTCGCACGCAAAGTGAGCCAGCGCTTTTATCAAACGCCCAAGGAGAAGCGCGGCAAGAGCCTTCGACTCTCCATCAGCGCGTCCTCCTTCGTGCCCAAGCCCTTCACGCCCTTCCAGTGGGAGCCGCAGGATACAAAGGAGGAGCTTGTGCGAAAACAGCGCCTCTTGCGGGATGCGCTCAGGGGCATCCGCGGCGCGGAATTTTCCTACCATGCGCCGGATGTGAGCGTGCTGGAGGCAGTGTTCGCGCGGGGCGACCGCAGGTTGGCGGCTGTGCTTGAAAGCGCGTGGAAGCGCGGCGCACGCTTCGATTCGTGGGATGAGCGTTTTGATAAGAGCGCATGGGACGCTGCTTTCACCGAGAACGGCGTCGATCCCGCGCTCTACGCCAACAGGCCAAGGCAGGTTGACGAAAAGCTGCCTTGGGCACATATCGACATGCTGGTTACGGCCGATTATCTGAAGAAGGAACGTGAAGCGGCGTATATCGCCTCGAAGACGGGGGATTGCAGGCAGGGCTGCAAGGGCTGCTTTGGCAAGAAATATGCGGATTATTGCAAGGTTTTCTAAAAGGGAAGAGGCGCGTTTCGTCTCGCATCTGGATGTGCAGAGGCTCTTTGGCCGTGCCTTCCGGCGCGCGGGACTGCCGATCGCCTATTCGCAGGGCTTCAACCCGCACCCCGTGCTCGCGTTCGCCACGGCGCTCTCGACGGGCACGACAAGCGATGCGGAGTGGCTCGACGTCAGGCTCGAGCGCGATATGCCTCCGGGGGAGTTCGCCGCGGTGCTGAACCGCGCACTGCCGACGGGCATTCGCGTCCTCGAGGCGCTCGCGGCCGAGGAGAAACTGCCCTCGCTGACCGCGCTGCTCGCACGCGCGGAATATACCGTTGCCTTCGCGGACGCGCCGGACGAAGCGAAAATGCAGGCTGCTCTCGAAGCGCTGCTCTCCGGGCCCATCGTGATCGACAAGCGCACCAAGGGCGGCATGAAGCCTACCGACATTCGCCCGCAGGTTCTATGCGCGGAATTCAGCCGGACGGATGAAAATGCGCTCGCGCTGGAGCTTTCCGGCGTGCTCGATGCATCGGGCAGCCTCAACCCGGACGCATTCACAAAAGAGCTGCTCGAGCGGGCGGGGGAGAGTACGGATTATCGCATACATCGGCGTGCCGTAGGCTTCCGAAACGGCGGTCGTGGTCCCATATAAAGCTTGGGGGAAAGCATGAAGAAGGAAATTTTCGTGGATATCAATCCCTACCAGACGCGCGTAGTGCTCGCAGAGGATAGCGCGCCCAGTGAGGTTTATATTGAGCGCAGGGGCCGCGAGCGGCTCGTGGGCAACATCTATAAGGGGAAAGTACAGAATGTCCTGCCGGGCATGCAGGCCGCTTTCGTGGACATCGGCCTCGAGCGCAACGCCTTTCTATACGCGGGCGACATACAGACCGACAACTCCGAGTTTACCTTCAACGGAGAAGTGTCCAGCATACCCAATGGTGTACCCAACATCCGCGATATCGTCCGGGTCAACCAGGAAATCATGGTGCAGATTGTTAAGGAGCCCGTAGGCACCAAGGGCGCGCGCGTGACGACGAACATCACGCTGCCCGGGCGTACGCTCGTGCTGATGCCCTCGGTCAGCTACATCGGCGTGTCGCGCCGCATCGAGGATGAATCCGAGCGCATGCGACTCAAGGCGACGTTCGAGCGTGTCGCAGGCAGGACCGCCATGGGCGCCATCGTGCGCACGGCCGCCATCGGCAAGAGCGATGCGGAGTTTGAGGCGGACTACGTCTTTTTGACGCGGCTGTGGGAGCGCATCTGCCAGAAGAGCGATATGGTCAGCGCGCCGCGACTGCTCCACGCGGAGGAGCCGCTGGTGTTTCGCACCATACGCGATATTTTCACGCCGGAAATAGACCGCCTCGTCATCAATAACCGGGAGTTTTTCGACCGTGTGCAGATCGTTGCGGGTATCATCTCGCCCCAGCTCCGCGACAAGGTCGAGCTTTATGACAAAATACCGGATATGTTCGACGCGCTCGGCCTCGACGACGCCATCAGAAAGGCGCTCGAGCGAAAGGTCTGGATGAAGAACGGCGGCCATATTATCATCGACCAGACCGAGGCGCTCACGACCATAGACGTCAACACGGGCAAGTACGTCGGCAACGACAGCCTTCAGGAAACCATCACGGAAACCAACTGCGAAGCCGCGCGTGAGATCGCGCGCCAGCTAAGACTTCGCGATATCAGCGGCATCATCATTGTGGATTTCATCGACATGGATGAGAGTGCCGACAAGGAGCGCGTGCTCGCGACGCTTCGCGCGGAACTGGCAAGGGATCGCACGAAATCCAACGTGTTGGGCATCACGCAGCTTGGCCTAGTCGAAATGACGCGCAAAAAGACGCGCCAGTGCATTTCAAACACGATGCAATCGCCTTGCCCATACTGCGGCGGGGACGGCAAGGTGCTTTCGAGCGAAACCATGCTGCTTCGCGTGCGAAGAAAGCTTATGCGGGATATCAACACGGGCAGCGCGAAGTATTACCTCGTGCGCGTGCATCCCGAGGTCGCTGAGGCTATTGAGGATAACACTTCCTCAAAGTCCGGCATATTGGATGCGAGGGCCGCGTAGACATCCTCGGTCAGCACGTCGGCTACACTGATAATCTGCAACAGCCCTTCCAACTTGTTCTTCGCCAACGCCCGATCGGAGAGCGCC
>JAPXSN010000093.1:0-4697 GCA_033813015.1 Clostridia bacterium
CTACAAAATGTGGGGCAACGGCGTCGCGCTCCCCTGCGTGTGTTTCGTCATGGCCGGGATCATGGAACTGGTACGATCGGAAGAAGCTTAGCCCTCGTCCTTCACGGCAATCTCCCCGTTCTTCGCCTCGAAATCCGCGATGTATTTGCGCAGCAGGTATAGAACCTCCCCGTTCGCGGAACGGCCGTCGTACCTGGCGATGTAGTGCAGCTTGTAGTGCAGCTCGCGGTCGATATGCAAACCCAGGTGCTTATCCTTTTTCTCGGCTTTCATGGCAATCTCCAATCTCGCAATAAACTTCTACGAAGATACTACGAGTTGATTTTAAGTACAAATCGCGTTATCATGTTCGAAGTGTACTTAAAGTAAGTACATGCTTTTATTGGCGAAACGGAGAATAAGCATGGGGCAGAGACGCCGGCAATGGGTGAGAACCCCCTTGCAATTCCGGGGATTCAGAGCAATAAATAGACCCACCTTAAGAAAGGCGGGTACGAACATGGATGAAAAGCTCATGGCGGCAATTGAGAACTTAATCACTCAGCGGATGGATGATCTCGGAACGGATGCACCGAATGCCGTTACGGACGCAATCACAGGCGTCGGGCGCTGTTCGGACAGGCTGGAGGAAATCCTAACAAAAGAGCAGCTTTCCCCATGGCGGGAGCTGGAGGATGCGCTCGCCCTGCAAACCGGGGAAGAAACACGATATTACTACCGCGCGGGCTTCCACGATGCGATTCAGTTCCTCTTGCATTGGAGCGACTGCGCATGAACCGGCACGCACACTTCGTAAGATTCCCCTACACACTGGAGGAACTGTGCAGACCGTATCTTTACACTGATCAGTGTCCATATGAAATCGCGGCGACTGTTATGCTGGATCCCATCGACTACGAGAACTTCATCACCGGTTTCGACGTGGAGCGGGCATATCTCGCGGAACACTATCAATCCTGTTGCTTTGGTCAAGATGGCGTTATGCGCTGCGTATTCGTCCAACACCACGGGCGCAAGGATGGCGTACTCGTCATCCCCGACAAGGACGGCTACGTCATATGGGCCGCATACCTGCCGAATGCGGAAAGCTGAAAAAGGTTCGATAGAGGCTTTTTTATATGAAGAAATGACCTGCGTTTTCACAGATTCAAAGTGATAGGTTAGCTTGAAGTCACTTAAAAACCGTCCGGCCCATATGGACGCGGACGGTTAATCTGTAGTATAGCTAGATTGCCCCGTGGGCCTTGGAAAATTGCCGTCAGCCTTTGTTTGCGGGATAGGTTCCTTCGGAGATGCTCTCGAACATAGCGGGATCATGGTCCGTTTCGGTAATTACGCAAGGAAGTTTTTTGCCGTTGAGGGTAACCTTAAGATTCGCGTATTCTTCCGAATAGGCGGAAACCAAAGTCAAGGTAGCTTCTGAACCGGGAGAACTCGAGGTTTCGTAGCTCACCGAAACCGTATTGCCGCCGAACAGTCCGGAACGCAGGGCGATACCGGCATTTACGTTCTGCCCCACCGCCGGGCAGTAGATCAGATAATGCGTAACCTTTTGACCGTCCCGCTCGGTACGGCAGCAAAGCGCGTACGCCGTTTCGTAATCTTCGCCCGACGCGTCCAGCCATGCCTCAACCTCGGCGTCATCCGAAAAATGATCCATAGGGACGCTTGTGGTGCTCACAACGCCGGTTCTGCCGGCATTACCGCGGCTGAAGCTAAACACGACCAGCAGGACGAGAAGCAGAATGGGCGCCGCGATCACGAACAGAAGGAGCTTCCAGAGGGCGGTATCTTTCTTTTTAACGGGAGGGGTGACGCTCTCACGAGATTCGGGCAATGGGGAAGCGCATTTAGGGCAGACCGACCAATCCGGTTCCGAGGGGAAGCCGCAATTCGGGCAGGCTGCTTTCAGCTTCGCGCCGCATTTGGGGCATACGGCGTACTGCTCCATGACGTTGGCTGCGCAGTTGGGGCACTTGAGGTCCGGATAGCTGCTTCGAACCAATAGATAGATGATGAGCCCGATGAACGAGGGCGCAAGCACCGCCACCAGCGTCCAGAGCACGCGGTTCATACCGCGCCCCGTTGCGTCGCGGTATACGTACACGCCGATAAGGGCCGGGATGCCTACGAGGAACACCGCATAGATAAACAAGACGATAGAAACGTTCGCGCTCAAAGGGAAGACCTCCTTATATGGGAATAAATGACCGCAATGGCTCCGCCGCCGCTCACCGCGACGCAGACATACGCGACGCCTGCAAAGGTAAGCGCGGCGTTTACGGGCCGCAGAAGCGCCGCCGCGAAAAGCATGCAAAGCTCGACGAAAACGCCCGCCAACGCCAGAAGGACAGCCTGACGGCGAAGCCTGCGCCGCTCCAACTCCGCCCGCAGTGTCTTTTCGCTTACGAACGGAGGCCGCGCGTGATCAAAACGGTAGATCTGGTTCATATTTCAAAGCCTCCTTCAGCAGTTTTTTTGCTTTGTTCAAACGTGATTTTATCGTTCCCTCGGGGATGTCAAGCGCCCGCGCGGCGGACTTTAAGTCCATATCCCGAAAGTAGAACAGGACGACCGCGAGCCTGAGCCTTTCGGGCAAACGGTCGACCGCCTCATGAAGGACGCCGTAATCCGTTTGCGGAGGAGACGGAACGGATTCGAGCGCGGCATCCTTTTCCTCCGTACTCGAAAAAGTATTGATAACGGGGTTTCTGTCGTACCTTCTGAGCGAGTTACGGTAAAGATTCACGCAAAGCTTCGTCAGCCACGGCTCGAAAGCTCGGCTTTCATCGTATTGCGAAAGGTTTTTGAGCACCCTGAGCCAGGTTTCCTGATACAGGTCGTCCGCGTCGCAGGGGTTGGCGCATAGCGTCCGGCAAAGGCCGTACAGCCGCTTCCCGTGCTCGTTGATGTAGGAATCGATCAAAGACGCCGCGCCTCCTTTCATCTGGATATACAATTCAGCGGGGCAAAAGGTTCACACAAAATTTCTGATGGGGAAATTTGGTGCTACGCCGCTTTATACTCGAGATTTTACGGATTTGCCATCCGACCCTTAGGATATAGGCATTGTCAGCATAAATGTTTTTAGAAAATCATTCAAGGATGACTTGCTATTTCACAGCCGCGGAGTGATAGATGTGACTACCAAAAAGAAAGGTGGTCTGAATATGAAGATCCAGTACAACGTCACGGGCGCCGGGCGCAAGAGCCTCGCGCAGGCGGTCGCCGACATCGCGGGCGGCGAAGCCAGATACCTCGGCGCGCCTTCCTTCTCCTACGAAATAGGCGACTACCGTGTCCTCAAAGACGGGACGCTCGAGGGCGCTGACAACCCGGGTCTGGTCGCCGACCTCCAAGGGCTGCATGGCTTCGTGCCGACCGGCGCGGAATACGACTCCCCGCTCCCCGAGGCCGAGCCCGTGCCCGCGGATGCCGGCATCCCGTACGCGGCCGCCCTCGGCGGCAGGGTCAGCCCTTACCGCGACTTCGAGGAGCCGCCCGCATATGGGGCCCCCGCGGGTGAGGACGACAGCTTCACGATCGAGCTTCCCCGTGAAAGCATGAGCGACGCGGCGATCGAAAACCTGCGCAGGCTCGTCGCGGGCAAGGCCACGCTCATTCAAAAGGCGCTCGCCGCGGACAGTCTTGAGATCGAGGTGACGGACGAGCGCATCCGCTTCCCCTGGTTCCAGCGACAGCCGGATACGGATACCGTCCGGGCGTTCGCGACGCTCGCGGGCTGCCTCGCGGCGCAGGCGATCGCGCTGCAAAGGGTCAACGCCACGAGCAAGGTGATTGAAAACGAGAAATACGCATTCCGGGTATTCCTCCTGCGCCTCGGCATGATCGGCGACGAGTACAAGGCGGTGCGCAAAACCCTGCTGAAGAACCTTCCCGGCAACTCCGCGTTCAAAAGCGGCGCGCCGGGGAAAGCGGAGGGATCGGAAGATGAATAAGCTCCCCTCGAAACAGGCGGTCAACTTCCTACGCGAACAGTTCCCTCAGGGCTGCCGCGTGGAGCTCGTGTACATGAACAATCCGTACACGAAGCTCTTCCCCGGCGAGCGCGGCACCGTGCGTTGCGTCGACGACGCAGGCACCATCCACGTTCAATGGGACCGCGGCAGCACGCTGGGCGTTGCCTTCGGCGAGGACGCGTGCCGAAGAATTGAGGAGTAAAAAGGCTAGGAAAATAAAGATGTATTTATCTGCATAGTACCGAATATAGGACTTGCTATTATCCCCGACAAGAGTGATTAATACAGTACCGAAAGGGAAAATACACGCTTCGAAAGGGGACAAGCACATGTTCAGCACCAGGTTCGGGATCGAGATCGAGTTCACCGGCATCACTCGCGAGCAGGCCGCCAAGGTCGTCGCGAAGCACCTCAACGGGACCTACCAGGAGGGCGGCACCCACTACGACGTCAAGCGGATCACGGCGCCGGACGGCAGGGTCTGGAAGGTCATGAGCGACGGCAGCATCTCCTGCCAGAAGAAGGAGAACGGCGAGGTCAAGGCCGCGGGACGAGAGTACAGCGTCGAGCTGGTCAGCCCCATCCTTTCCTACCGCGAGGACATCGAAACCCTGCAGGAGCTCGTGCGTCAGCTCCGCCACGCCGGAGGCTTCGCCAACTCCTCCTGCGGCATCCACATCCACCTCGACGGGGAGGCGCATACGGCGAGGAGCATCC
>JAPXSN010000094.1:0-4630 GCA_033813015.1 Clostridia bacterium
TGATGTTCGGCAACCTGATCCGCGAATGCGGCGTACTCGGCAGCCTCTCGGCCACCGCGCAGAAGGAGCTTGCCAACCTCGTCACGCTTCTGCTTGGCCTCTCGGTCGCATTTAAGATGCAGGCGTCTATGTTCGTCACCGTCGAAACGCTCGCCATCATCGGCCTTGGTCTGTTCGCCTTCGTGTTCGACACGGTGGGCGGCGTGCTGTTCGCCAAGTTCCTCAACCTGTTCGTGAAGGAGAAAATCAATCCCATGATCGGCGCGGCGGGCATCTCGGCGTTCCCGATGGCCTCGCGCGTCGTGCACAAGATGGGCCGCAAGGAAGACCCCGACAATTTCCTGCTCATGCACGCGGCCGGTGCGAACGTGTCCGGCCAGATCGCCTCGGTCATCGCGGGCGGCATGATCATCTCGCTCATACAGCCACTGCTCTAAAAAGGAGGATAACGCCATGCCGTCCATTTTTACCGCCATATCGCTCAGTTGGCAGCCCGATACGCTACTCCAGTCCCTCATTATGCTGGGCAAGGGGATGCTCGGAATTTTCGCCGTGATCTGCGTCATCTGGGTATTCGTCGCGCTGCTCAACCGCTTCACAAAAAACAAGCAAGCCTAAGGGCATCGAAAGCCCGGGCGGACGCCCGGGCTTTTCCTTTTATAGGGATTGGGAATGGGGAGCCAAGTTGACCTATTTCGATGCGAGCATACCCCGTGCAGCTCAGCTCTCTGTTCAACGGGCAGGGTGCGCTCACGATACAGGGCTGCCGGAAGCTGCTTTGCTAGATATTAGCCATAAGCCGGATGCTTAACAACCCTCCCGTCAGGCATCCGTATACGTTATCTCCCCGCCGCACACCGTCATATATACCGATGCATTTTTGACCTCATCCGCCGGAATCGCAAAAATATCCCTGTCGAGTACGACGAGGTCCGCCAGTTTGCCCTCGGTGATCGTGCCTTTGATTCCTTCCTCTAAGGAGGCGTAGGCCGCCTCGCGCGTGAAGGCGGCGACGGCCTGCTCCACGCTCAGACGCTCTTCGGGGTACCATCCGCCCTTGGGGAAGCCGGAAAGGTCCCTTCTTGTGACGGCGTGATAGATGCCCTGTATGACGTTGAACCGCTCCACCGGCGCGTCGGATCCGAAGGCCATGCGGATGCCAAAGCGCAGCATCGTACCGAAGGCGTAGCTGGTTTTTGCAAGGCCGCCCACGCGCGCGTCCGTGATATGCAAATCGTAATCGAGGAAAATGGGCTGCACGAGCGCCATGACGTCGAGCGATTTCATGCGTGCGAGCAGCGTAAGGTCGGTGATCTGGCAGTGGACGATGCCATGGCGAAGCGGCGTCTTCTCTATTCTGCGCGCCTTTTCGATGGCGTCGAGCGCCATTTCGAGCGTCGCGTCGCCTATGGCGTGGATGACGCTCGGCATGCTGCGCTGCGCCGCCGCGCACACGAGGGAATCAAGCTCCTCCTGCGTATAAATCGGGATGCCGCGCGTTTCGGGCGCGTCGCAGTACGGCTTTTTGAGGTATGCCGTGCGCGCACCGAGCGACCCGTCAGCGATGAGCTTCATGGGGCCGAAGCGCAACCGCTCATCCCCCATGCCGTAGGCATACGCAAGCTCGAAGAAACGGCTGAACGCCGCGGGGTCGGAAAGCCTGCACTGCATGTAGGCGCGCAGGGGAAGCCATCCTTCGCCGAGCAATTCCTCGTAGGCCTGAAGCGGCGCACATTTACCCTCTTCGGGGAAATAAAGGTCGTCCGTATGGACGCTCGTAAGCCCGCAGCTCGCCGCGTCGGCCGCCGCCAGCCGGATGCAACGCTTGACCTCTGCGGTGTCCGGCTCGGGCTTCGCGGCGTACGCGAGGCCGCAGGCGTCCTCGAGCAGCACGCCGGTGGGCACGCCGCTCTCGTCGCGCACGACGGCGCCGCCGGGCGGATCCGGGGTTTGGGCCGTGATGCCGCAGACCTCAAGCGCCTTGGTGTTGAGGCATAAAACATGGTAGCACGCGCGCGAGAAGGCGATGGGAATATCCCGGCTGATTTCATCGAGCTCCCAGCGCTTGGGGAAGGTCGCATCGTCCGCCCAGTGGTCGTGGTTCCAACCCGCGCCGACGAGGCGGGGGATGCCGGGGTTCGCCGCGAGGAAGTCGCGGCCTATTTGGAGAAGCTCCGCCTTACTTTTTGCCGGGGCGAGCTGCGCGACGGACAGGCTTGCGCCATAGCTCGCCAAATGCATGTGTGTGTCGATGAAGCCGGGCAGCGTCAGCCGCCCGCCGAGGTCGGCCAGGCGCGTCCGCACCGTTTTCAAACGAAGCGCTTCTTCATCGCTTCCGACGAAGGCAATTTTGCCGTCCCTGACGCACACGGCCGAAGCCGCGCGCCCGTCCATGGTTTTCACGTTGCCGTTGTAAAAGATCGCGTCCATTCAAGCCTCCGTATGCTTTTGCGCATGAAAGCGGACCGCCTCCGCGGTCCGCATGCTGCGTTTGCCTATTCCCCGAGCCGGGCGAGCGCGTCCCGGTAGCCCGCCGCGCCGTAGACGAGGCAGCGGTTCACGCGGGAGATCGTCGCGGTCGACGCGCCCGTCTCTTGCGCAATGACCGAATACGTTTCGCCCCTGCGCAGCAGCCGCGCCACGGCAAAGCGCTGGCTCATGGCCTGGAGCTCGCCTATGGTGCACAAATCCTCAAAGAAGCGGTAGCAATCATCCTCGCTCCCGAGGGTCAGCACGGCCTTGAAGAGCGCGTCCATTTCGTCGCTTTTGAGCCTGCTCTCGTACATGCCCGTGTCCCTCCCCCTCTGTGCGTTTATCCACTCCTATGGTAACGCATTAAAGCCCGGTGGTCAAGAAGGCGCGAGTGCGCGGGTTGCGGGGATCATCGATGAGAGCGGCCGGCCCCTGCTCGATGATCTCGCCGTCCTCGATAAAGATCACGCGGTCAGCTACCGCGCGGGCAAAGCGCATTTCGTGCGTGACAACGAGCATGGTCATGCCCTCCGCGGCGAGCGCGCGGATGATGTCGAGCACGCCGCGCGTGCTCTCGGGGTCGAGCGCACTGGTCGGCTCGTCGAAGAAAAGCATCTTCGGCTCCATGGCGAGCGCGCGAGCGATGCACACGCGCTGTTTCTCGCCGCCGGAAAGCTGGTATGGGTAGCTTGTTTCCCTGTCCGCGAGGCCGATTCGCGCGAGAAGCTCCCGCGCCTTAAATTCGGCTTCCCCGCGCGGCCGCTTCTGCACGCGTATAGGCGCGTCCGTGAGGTTTTCGAGCACGCTCATGTGCGGGAAAAGCTCGAAGCTCTGGAACACCATGCCAAAGCTCATCGTGCAGGTGCGAAGGATGGTGCGCGAAGCGTAACGCGCGCCCTGCGGCGCATCCGCCGCGGCGGTTTTGCCAAGATACGAAAGGCTGCCGCCCTCCGCGCGCTCGAGCAGCGCGGCCACGCGCAACAGCGTGGATTTGCCCGAGCCGGAGGGGCCGATCACGGCCACGACCTCGCCCTCCCCGAGCGCGAGGGACATGCCTTTTAGAACCTCCCGCGCGCCGAAGCGCTTGACGATGTTTTGCATGCGGAGGATCTCTGCCATACGTCACCTGTAATACGCGAGGCGCTTCTCGAAGCGCCCCATGAGCCAAGCGACCGCCGCGTTGAAAATGTAGTAGAACACCGCGGCGGCGGCGAGGGGCAGCATGCTCTTCTGCGCGCTCGCGATCTGCCGCGCATAGGTGAACATCTCCATCACGCCTATGGCAAAAGCGAGTGAAGTATCCTTGATCAGCGTGATGGCCTCGTTGGTCATCGGCGGAAGTATCCTTTTTATGACCTGCGGCATGATGATGCGAAAGAACGCCTGCGATTTCGTGTAACCCAGCACCTGCGCGGCCTCGCGCTGGCCTAAGGGAATGCTCTCGATGCCCGCGCGGTAGATTTCCGCAAAGTACGCCGCGTAGTTGAGCGCGAAGGCGATGACGACGGCGTAGAGCTTATACGAAAAATCAATGCGAATGCCCAAGAGGTACCACGGCCCGAAGTAGACCACGAGTATTTGCAGCATCAGCGGCGTTCCCCGCATGAAGGAAATATATGCTGCGCTGGGCAGACGCAGCGCCCTGTGCTTGCTCAGACGCGCGAAGGCGAGCGGCAGCGCCAGAGGCACCGCGAGCACCACCGTCGACGCATAGATGAGCAAGCTCACGAGCATTCCGCCACCGAGCTGGAGGAGCATGGTTTCAAACGCCATGGCCTTTTACTTCCCGAGGATACACACGTCGTATCCGAACCACTCGTTGGAAATCTTTGCGAAGCTGCCGTCCTCGACCATCTTCAACAGTTCTGCCTGCACCTCGTCCCGAAGCGCGGTGTTGCCAAGAAGGAAGCCGATGCCGTACTGCTCCGCGACGAGCGCCTGCTCGAGTATCTTGAAGCCGGCCTCGCGCCCCGTCATCTGGAAGCGCGCAACGCCGATGTCCATGGCGATGGCGTCCACCGCGCCACTCTCGAGTTCCATGAAGGCCGTGTTGTAGTCGCCGACCCTCTCAAGCTTAGCGAAGGAAGCGAGAAGCGCTGCGTTCTCTTCATTCTCAATGGCGGCTTCGGCCGAGCTTTCGCTCTGCACGGCCACGATC
>JAPXSN010000095.1:0-4628 GCA_033813015.1 Clostridia bacterium
ATTAAAGGCGAATCGGGATTTGTTCGGCGCGCTGATCCGGGCGGAGGAAAATTAACGCCGCAGGGCGGATATCATCCGCCCGCGTGACCGTTTGAAAACGTCAAAGGGCCGATATGGAATCGGCCCCCTGCTTTGTCGCCTATTATCGTTGAGTAAGGGGCCGATATGGAATCGGCCCCCTACTTTGTCGCCTATTGTCGTTGAACCAGGGGCCGATATGGAATCGGCCCCTGATTTGTCGCCTATTACCGTTGAGCAACGACATGGCATTCCCGCAGGAATTCTTCCAAGAGTTCCGCGCCCAGCGCCACGGCGTCGGCGCAGCGGCGGCCGTCGCGGGCATATTTCGGCTTGAGGTCGCGGCAGTCTATGCCGCCGAGCCTTCCCTCGAAGCGCGCGACGTAGTCCGCGCACTTTTGCTTGAAGCCGGGCGTCGCGTGCGCGCGCGTTTCGATCAGAACGGCGCTGATGACAGCCATCGCGCCGCACAGCGCGCCGCAGGCTTCCCCGCGGCCCATGCGCCGCCGAAGCCGCCCGCGAGCCGCAGCGCGTCCTCGCGAAGGCCGAGCGCGCAGGCGTCGTTGGCCGCGCGCAGGATCGCCTCCGCGCAGTTGTAATCGCCTTCGAGGTAGTATTTTTCGGCCCTTTCCCTGAACATTCTGCCTCCCCGCCCCTAGGAACGGCAGCCGCACAGGGCCGCCCCCCCCCCGCAATTCCCCGCCTACAGCGGCCGTTCCTTTATTGTCAATTATCAGTTGTCAATTGTCAACTATCCTCAGCTCCCCGCCGTCGCAATCCACCGTGAACACCGTGTCCGGCGCGGGGTCGGATTCGATGATGCGGCGGGCGAGCAGGGTTTCGAGCTTGCTCTGGAGCAGGCGCTTGAGGGGCCGCGCGCCGTAGAGCGGATCATAGCCCGCCTCGGCGATGTGGCGCTTGGCGGCCTCGGTGAGCGTCACGCCGAGGCGCTTTTCGGCGAGACGCTGCCGGATCTCCCCAAGCATGAGCTCCGTGATGCGGTAAATTTCCTCGCGTTCAAGGGGCTTGTAGAACACGATGTCGTCGATGCGGTTGAGAAACTCCGGCCGGAAGCTCTGCTTGAGCATGGCTTCGACCTGCTGCTTCGCCCCGTCCGATATGCGGCCCTCGCGGATGCCCTCGAGTATGAAGGCGCTGCCGAGGTTGCTCGTCATGACGATGACGGTGTTCTTGAAGTCCACCGTGCGCCCTTGCGAATCCGTGAGCCTGCCGTCGTCCAGCACCTGCAAAAGCACGTTGAACACATCCGGATGCGCCTTCTCGATTTCGTCGAACAGGACGACGCTGTACGGCTTCCTGCGCACGGTCTCGGTCAACTGGCCGCCCTCGTCGTAGCCCACGTACCCCGGAGGCGCGCCGATCAGGCGGGACACGGAGTATTTCTCCATATATTCGCTCATGTCGATGCGCACGATGTTGTTCTCGTCGTCGAAAAGCGCCTGCGCGAGCGTGCGCGCGAGCTCGGTCTTGCCCACGCCCGTGGGGCCGAGGAACAGGAAGGAGCCTATGGGTTTTTTCGGGTCCTTGAGGCCCGCGCGGGTGCGCAGTATCGCGTCGCTTACGGTGCGCACGGCCTCGTCCTGGCCGACGACGCGCCTGTGGAGTATTTCCTCAAGGTGCAAAAGCTTTTCGCGCTCGCCCTCCATGAGCTTCGACACCGGTATGCCCGTCCAGCGCGCGACGATGCGCGCGATCTCCTCCTCGCTGACGCAGTCGCGCAACAGGCCCGACGCCCGGCCCTCCTCGCTCGCCTTCTCGGCGCGTTCGAGCTCGGCGCGCAGCTTCGGAATGCGGCCGTACTTCAATTCCGCGGCCTTGTTGAGGTCGTACTCGCGCTCGGCCTTCTCCATTTCAGCGTTGAGCTTTTCGAGCTCTTCGCGCGCGCTCTGCACCTTTTTGATGGAATCCTTTTCGGTTTCCCAGCGCGCCTTGAGGCCGGAGAAGCGCTCGCGCTCCTCGGCAAGGTTCTTTCGGATTTCGCTCAGATGCTCCTGCGAAAGCCTGTCGCTCTCCTTGACGAGCGCCGCCTCCTCGATCTCGAGCTGCATGATGTGCCGGGCGAGCTCGTCGAGCTCCGTGGGCATGGAGTCCATTTCGGTGCGGATCAGCGCGCAGGCCTCGTCCACAAGGTCTATGGCTTTATCCGGCAGAAAGCGGTCGGAAATATAACGGTTGGAGAGCGTCGCCGCGGCGATGAGCGCGGTGTCGTTGATTTTGACGCCGTGGAACACCTCGTAGCGCTCCTTGAGGCCGCGCAGGATCGAGATCGTGTCCTCGACGGTCGGTTCGTCCACCATCACGGGCTGGAAGCGGCGCGAGAGCGCGGCGTCCTTCTCGACGTATTTTCTGTATTCGTCGAGCGTGGTGGCGCCTATGCAGTGCAGTTCGCCGCGCGCGAGCATGGGCTTCAGGAGATTGCCCGCGTCCATGCTGCCCTCGGTGCGCCCCGCGCCCACGATGTTGTGCAGTTCGTCGATGAAGAGTATGATCTTCCCCTCGCTGCGCTTGACCTCGTTCAGAACGGCCTTGAGGCGCTCCTCAAACTCGCCGCGGAACTTCGCCCCCGCGATGAGCGCGCCCATGTCGAGCGAGAAGATCTTCCTTTCCTTGAGCGAGGCGGGCACATCCCCGCGCACGATGCGCTGCGCGAGCCCTTCCGCGATGGCGGTCTTGCCCACGCCCGGCTCGCCTATGAGCACGGGGTTGTTCTTGGTTTTGCGCGAGAGGATGCGGATGACGTTTCTCACCTCGTCGTCGCGGCCGATCACGGGGTCGAGCTTCTGCCTGCGCGCGAGCTCCACGAGGTCCTGCGCGTACTTGCCCAGCGCGTCGTAGGTGCCCTCGGGCGAGTCGGAAGTCACGCGCGCCCCGCCGCGCACCTCCCCGAGCGCAGCGAGGTATGCGTTGCGCTCGATCTTATAATCGCGAAAGAGCTTTTTCAAAGCGTCGTTGGGCGCTTCGATCAGGCCGAGGAACAGGTGTTCCACGCTCGTATATTCGTCCTTCATGCGCGCGGCCTGTTTTTCGGCCTCGTTGAGCGCGCGGTCGAGCTGGGGCGTGACGTAGATCTTGTCCGCCTCGCGGCCGGAGCCCGTGACGCGCGGGATCTTGCCCAGCGCGTCCTCGACGGCGCGCGCGAACGCCTCCGCGTCCACGCCCATGCGCCCCAACAGGGACGCCGCGAGCGAATCCTCCTGCGTCAAAAGCGCGTAGAGCAGGTGCTCCTGGTCGACCTGCTGGTTGTCGTGCTCCACTGCTATGCTCTGCGCGCCCTGTATGGCTTCCAGAGAGCGCTGCGTGAGTTTGTTGGCGTTCATCGTGCTTACCTCCCCATGAGAACCAATGTTCTCATTTTTGCATTCAATATTTTACCACGGATTGTCCCTTGCACAACGGAGAGAGCGTTAAAACATTTTGAATAATTTATGAACTGTGAAATTTTATGGAAATAACAAATTGACATATTTATAATTTTTAGTATAATGATTTTATAAAATTTTTCAATATATGAACGATTCGACTGTAATGAATCGGAGGTGTCAATATGCGCCTTAACTAATAGACATCAAACTTATCGTTAAAAATCCAACATAATGACAACAAGAACATGAGGCGAAGATACAGATGCTGTTGTTCAATAGAAATCACTAATTACATGAATAGCGAGGTGTATTTTGTTGGTTAATATGAAAGACAGGAAGTTATGGCGAACCATTACAGCCTATTTGATGCAAATTCTCTGTTATGTATTCTTGGTTTCTATTCTAAATCAAAGCATCTCCATTATCCAGGGCAATATACGAATTACTCGTATTTCCCGCCAAAATAATGCTTCCGCGGAAATATATGTCTCTGGGGATAATGATGGTAGTATTAAGATTATATTACCCGAGCAAATATATATAACAACAGATGATGGAATTTCGAAAGCAGCACAGCTAGGCGTGATTTCAATTGGTTTATTGCATATGATCCCAGCATCGCTATGTGCTGTAATTCTTTCCTTTTTCTGCTTTAACATTGCACGCAGAAGGGTTTTCGTCACCAATAACTTTAAAATTCTCATCTTTTGCAGCATTATAATGATTGCGTATGCTATTGTGATGCCTTTGTTAAGCATCATCGTTATACCAGCTATTGTGAATATGCAAACGGTAGATTTCATGGGCGTTGGATATGACATTACAAATAGTATAAAAGGAGGTATTATAGGTTTAGTTTTTCTTTTTCTGTCAAGTGTTTTCAAGTATGGTATTGATACAGCTACTCACACATCAAATGAAATTTAGTTATGGAGGCTAATTATGAAAAGAATTATTGCGCTTACGATTTCTTTTATTCTTTGCTTGACCGTTTACAATAGTGCGTTTGCGCTTAATGGTCCGAACATCTCAGATGTTTCTAATGCCGAGTCACAGGATTCAAGACTGCAAGAATTAGAAGATAAATACGGTGTTAAAATTACGCTAAATGATGAGAATACAGTTTTAAGCAATGACGATGTTAAAGAGCTGGAAGATTTCCTATCTGAACTAACCACAACCGTAGATTCATATAAAGTATGTTTGGTATCTCGCACAGCCCAAGCA
>JAPXSN010000096.1:0-819 GCA_033813015.1 Clostridia bacterium
GTGCTCAGCAGGGTCTGGATTTCATCCGTGGGGACGGTGTCGATGAAGTCGAGGTTGCCCGCGCGATAGGCGGCGTAGATGGCCACGTCGTCGGCGGAGAGCATGAACTCAAGCCTCTCGAGCTTCACGTTGGCGGCATCCCAGAAGTAGGGATTCTTCACATAAACCATGCTCTCGTTGTGCGCCCAGCTCTCGAGCATGAAGGGACCGCTCGACACGAAGCCGGCTTCGAGAGCCCACGCGCCCGCGTCGACGATGTTGCCGGCGGCATCTTTATAGCCCGCGGCAGCCTCAACCTGGGACTGCTTGACGGCGAAGAAGGTCGGGAACGCCATGAGGTCGAGCATGTAGGCGCAGGGCGCCACGAGCGTGACGGTCAGGGTGTTGCCCTCGGCCTTGACCTGCAGGGCCTCGGGATCGGCGTCGCCGTAGCCCGCGATGCCGGAGAACATGTAGGCGTAGTCCGCGCCGGTCTGCGGGTTGGCGGCGCGCTTCCAGGAATACTCGAAGTCAGCCGCGGTCAGGTCGGAGCCGTCGCTCCACTTGAGGCCTTCCTTGAGGGTGAAGGTGTAGGTCAGGCCGTCGTCGGAGACGGTGAAGCCTTCGGCGAAGTTCGGGACGGGTACGCCCGTGGAATCATAGGTGTACAGGCCGCCGAACGAAGCAGACGCGAGGCAGGCGCCGTCGACCGAGCTGTTGAGGGCGGGGTCAAGACGGTCGGGCTCGGAGGCGAGCTGGAGGGGGAGCGTGGTCGAATCGCCGTTGGTGGTGTACAGGAAGAACTTCGTGCCGAACGAGTTCGAGTACAGACCTTCGATG
>JAPXSN010000096.1:829-4442 GCA_033813015.1 Clostridia bacterium
TGGTCGCACGCTTCATGTAGCTGTCATTGTAGTGATAGATGGGGCAGATGGCGCCGCTGGCCATGAGGATGTCCTCAGCCTGGTGCATCATCTCGACGCGCGCCGCAAAGTCGGTCGTGGTCTTGATCTGTGCGACGAGGCTGTCGTACTCGGTCCAGATGGGGCGCGGATCGACCGGGCCTTCAGTCACAACGGGCGCTGCGGTCTCGGTTCCGGGGGTGGGATCGGTGACAGGCGCAGAGGTCGCGGGCGGGTTGGTATCACCGCACGCGGCAATCAGCGTTCCCATCATCATCACGGCAACAAGCAGCGCAATGATCTTCTTCAGGTTCATTTTACTTCCTCCTTATTTGTTTTCCTTTATTGCAACCTTTGCGAACCATGATAGGATATCATGATCCGCCCGGGTTGTAAACATAAATGTACGTTATCGCCGCATTGTTATACGTTCCAGCAGGCCGCGAAATGGCCGTTGCTGCGCTCCGTAAGAGGCGGCATAGCCTCTGCGCACCGTTCGCTCGCATAGCGGCAGCGCGTACGGAAAGCACAGCCGCTGGGCATTTTCAGGGGGCTCGGCACGTCGCCTTCGAGCACGATGCGGCGGCGTGCTCGCGCGCTCTTAGGATCCGGCACAGGCACGGCGGACATCAGCGAAACCGAATATGGATGCACCGGGTGCTCGCACAGCTCATCCGCCCCGGCGAGCTCGACGAGCTTGCCAAGGTACATCACCGCGATGCGGCGGCTCATGTGCTGCACGATGAGAAGGTCGTGCGCGATGAACAGGTACGCGATGCCGAGCTTGTTCTGCAAGTCCTCAAAGGTGTTAATGATCTGCGCCTGAATGGAAACATCCAAGGCGCTCACCGGTTCGTCGCAGACGATGAACTTCGGGTCGACCGCAAGAGCGCGCGCGATGCCGATGCGCTGTCTCTGACCGCCGGAAAACTCGTGCGCGTAGCGCGAGGCGTGCTCGCTCGAAAGACCCACGAGGTCGAGCAGAGAGTCGATTTTTTCCTTGCGCTCGGCTTTGTTGGAATAGAGCTTGTGGATGTCGAGCGGCTCGCCGACGATATCGCCGACCGTCATGCGCGGGTTGAGCGAGGAGTAGGGATCCTGGAACACCATCTGCATGTCCTTGCGGTGCTGCTCGATGTTGTGCGCGGTAATCTCCTTCCCGTCGTAGAGTATCTGGCCGCCCGTGGGCTTATATAAATGGATGATCGAGCGACCCACGGTAGTTTTGCCGCAGCCGGACTCGCCCACAAGGCCGAGCGTTTCGCCCTCGGTGATGGTGAAGGAAACGTCGTCCACGGCCTTGAGGGGCGTGGTTTCAAACACCCCCGTCTTGATGGGGAAATACTGTTTGAGGTTTTTGACCTCGAGAAGGGTCTTGCTCATTTCGCGTCACCGCCTTTCGCGGCCTCTTCGTAGACATTTTTGACATTCACCCAGCACGCGGCGCGGTGGCCGGCGTTGACGGTGATTTCCTCCGGCTGCTCGTTGAGGCAGACCTTCATGGCGCGATCGCACCGCGATGCAAAGGCGCAGCCTTTGGGCATGTTCAGAAGGTCCACGGGCGAGCCGCCGATGGGCTGCAGGCGGATGTGCCCCTGGCCGAGCTTGGGGATGGAGCGCATCAGGCCCTTGGTGTATTCATGCTTGGGGTTGTAGAAGATTTCATCCGCCGTGCCGCGCTCGCACACGCGCCCGGCGTACATGACGATGATCTCGTCGCACATATCGGCGATGACGCCCAGATCGTGCGTGATGATGATGATCGCCATGCCCATTTTCTTTTGAAGGTCCTGCATAAGCTCGAGTATCTGCGCCTGTATGGTCACGTCGAGCGCGGTGGTCGGCTCGTCCGCAATCAAAATGTCCGGCTCGCAGGCAAGCGCCATCGCGATCATGGCCCTCTGGCGCATGCCGCCGGAGAGCTCGTGCGGATACTGCTTCACGCGCTTTTCGGGATCGTTGATGCCCACGAGCGCAAGCATTTCGACGGCTCTCGCACGCGCCTCACTGCGGTTTCGCTCGGTGTGCAGCATGATGGTTTCCATGAGCTGATTGCCTATCGTGTAAACCGGGTTGAGGCTCGTCATCGGGTCCTGGAAGATGATGCTGATCTTGCGCCCGCGAAGCGAGCGGATCTGCCGCTTGGAGTATTTGAGCACGTCGTCGTTCTTGAAGAACACTTCGCCGCCGACCACCTTTCCGGGGTCGACGAGGATGCGAAGGATCGAGTACGCGGTTACGGATTTGCCCGAGCCGGACTCGCCCACGATGCCGAGCACCTTCCCCTTTTCAAGGTTGAAGGAGACGCCGTTGACGGCGCGCACCACGCCTGCGTCCGTGAAGAACGCGGTCTGTAGATCCTTTACCTGCAATAACGTATCGTTCATAGACTCACTTCCTCAGCTTGGGATCGAACGCGTCGCGCAGACCGTCGCCCAATAGATTGAACGCGAGCACGATCAGGCAGATCGCGACCGCAGGATAAACCAGCTTGAAGGGGTAGCTTTGCAGACCCTGGCGCGCGGCGTTGGCGAGCGAGCCGAGGCTCGGCATAGGCGCCTGCACGCCCAGACCGATGAAGCTCAAAAAGCTTTCCGTGAATATGGCCGAGGGAACCTGCAGCGCGGTCGATATGAAAATCACGCTCATGCAGTTGGGCAAAATGTGCTTCCTCACGATGCGCCCGGGCTTCGCGCCCAGCGCGCGGGCGGCGAGCACATACTCGTTCTTTTTAATGGAAAGGATCTGCCCGCGCACGAGCCGCGCCATGCCCACCCAGTACAATAGACCGAACACGATGAAGATGCTGATCATGTTCGTGCCGATCTTTTCGAGCGCGGTGTTGGCGATGGCTTCCCTTATGAGCGCGTCGAGCACGACCGAAAGGAGGATGACCATCAACAGGTCGGGCAGCGCATAGATGATGTCGACGATGCGCATCATCACCATGTCCGTCCTGCCGCCGGCGTAGCCCGAAATCGAGCCGTACAGGAGGCCGATGAACAACACAATCAGGCTCGCAAAAAGGCCGACGGCCAGCGACACGCGCGCACCGTACACCACGCGGATGAAATAATCGCGGCAGAGGTGGTCCGTGCCGAATAGGTGGGGAAAAATCTCCGCGCCGTTATCGATGGCCTTCTGCTCGAGCTTGGAATAGGTCATCGGCGCGAGGTTCTTGGCGCTCTTGTCGCGCACGCCGTCGATGGTGATCATCTCTTCATAGCCGTAGGGCACGATCATCGGGGCGAACACGATGACGATGATCATGAGCAGCAGCACGATGAGGCTGGCCACGGCGAGCGGGTTTTTAAAAAGCTTCTTCATGCCGTCCCGGAAGAAGGTGGTGCTTTCCCGCATCACGTCGTGCTGGGCTTTTTCCTCATCCGTGGCGCGCTCAAACAGGCCCGGGTCCAGCTGCAGGCTCAGCGGCTTCTTCTTTGGCAGGTTGTCCGCGGTGTAATCTGTCATGTTGTATCCTCAGTCGAAGGTGATCTTCGGGTCGATGGCCTTGTAGAGCAGGTCTGAAATCAAGGTCATGGTGACCATCAGGGTGGCCAGGAAGATGGTGGTGCCCATGATCATCGGGTAATCG
>JAPXSN010000097.1:0-4225 GCA_033813015.1 Clostridia bacterium
GTCCCCCTGTTACAAGATATGCGCGGCGCGGGCCGGACGAAACCGTGCAAAACGCTTTACGCGCGACTTGCGGCATTATATAATCGTGTTGGCAACAATTGACGCAAACGGGAGGTTTATCATGCACTGCACAAGGCAGGTCGCACCGGACATCGTATGGGTCGGCGGCAACGACAGAAAGCTGAGTATGTTCGAGGGCGTGTACGCCGTGCCCAGGGGCGTTTCGTACAACGCGTATTTACTCACGGACGAAAAGACCGTGCTCTTCGACACGGTGGATAAGGCCGTCGCGAAGGTGTTCTACGAAAACGTCGCGCACGCGCTCGGGGGAAGGAAGCTCGACTACGTCGTCGTCCACCACATGGAGCCGGACCATTCCGCGACGCTCGACGGCCTGTTGGAAAAATATCCGGAGGCAACGCTTGTCTGCAACAAGCTGACCCTCGCGATGACGGCGCAGTTCTTCAATAAGGATCTATCCGGCCGGGCGCTCATCGTGGGCGAGGGGGATAAGCTTCCCGTCGGAAGTCGCGAGCTGACCTTTTTGATGGCGCCCATGGTGCACTGGCCCGAGGTCATGGTGACCTACGACAGCGGCGCGAAGGCGTTGTTCTGCGCGGACGCGTTCGGCGTGTTCGGCGCAATAGACGGCGCGCTGTTCGCGGACGAGGTGGACTTTTACGGGGATTATCTCGGCGAGGCGCGGCGCTACTACTGCAACATCGTGGGCAAGTACGGAGCGCAGACGCAGGCGCTGCTCAAGAAAATGGCCTCGCTCGACGTCGCCCTCGTCTGCCCGCTGCACGGCTTCGTGCACAGGCAGAATATTGGGCGCTACGTCGCCTGCTACGACAAATGGAGCCGTTACGAGCCCGAGGAAAAGGGCGTGCTGATCGCCTATGCCTCTATTTACGGCAACACCGAAAACGCGGCCGAAACACTTTCGGCAAAGCTGCGCGAGCGGGGCGTGTTTACCGCCATGTTCGACGTATCCGTGACGCCGGCCTCGGAAATCGTCGCGGCGGCGTTTCGCTACAGCCACCTCGTTTTCGCCTCCCCCACCTACAACGCGGGCGTGTTCGTGACCATGGAAGAGGCGCTGCGCGACATCGCGGCGCACAATTTGCAAAACAGATTCGTTTCCTTCATTGAGAACGGCTCTTGGGCGCCCGCGAGCGGCAGGCTCATGCGCGCGCTGCTCGAGCCGCTCAAGGGGACAACCTTCGTCGGCGAAACCGTCACGCTCAAATCCTCGCTCAAAAAGGAGCAGGAGGCGGAGCTCGATCGGCTCGCCGAGGCCATTGCAGCCTCGGTCGCGGGCGAAGCAAAAGAAAAAACGGCGGAGGTTTCCGCCGCGAAGAGAAAGTTCCGCTGCAAGGTCTGCGGCTACATCCACGAGGCGGACGAGCTGCCCGCGGACTTCCAATGCCCCGTCTGCGGCAGGGGCGCAGAGTTTTTTGAGCAGATTAAAGAATAACCTGCGGCTATTCCGGCTAATGGCTGATAACCAATGGTGAATGGCTTTCGCCTGCGGGCGGGAAAAAGGCCCTGGGGATTCTTTTCCTTACTATCGTTGGGGACGGTTCTCCGCGGACGCCGATGGGTCGTCTTCCGAAAAACGGCGGCGGTCGCCATCGCGATCATCACCCTCTTGCATCGAAAACCGTCCCCCGAGAGGAACGGAAGGTTCTTCTTGCTTCGGGGGACGGTTTTGCGCGTGTGAGGGTAATGAGAACATAAAAAGGTTGCCTGCAAGCGGGAACAGCGCCGCGTGGAGAAGGGCAGAACCGTCCCCGGCGATTCAAAAGAAAGGGAGATTGTTTTTACGTCAAAAACCTGACGCCCCCCCACATAGCCACCCCAAACAAGCCCCACAGCAGCGCGAAGGGCAGGCAGATTTGCCCCATGAAGTTCAGCGGAACCGTGCTGTAATCCCACACGTTCATGCCAAGCCTGACGTTGAAGAGAAGGCCAAAGCCGAGCTCGACGGCGCTGATGATCGCAGTACCGCACAGGTACGCCGCATAGAAGGGCATGCGCACGCGCGAGAAAAGCAGATACATCAGCATGGCGCAAAGCCCGCCCGCAAGCCCCATGGACCAGTGCGTGCGGCTGCGCCAGAGGAGTTCCAGCCCCATGTATCCGACCCCGCCTATAAGAAAAACCAATGCCGCCATGCTCTGAGTATGCGCGCGGGAGCAATGGGATTATGCGCGCTCGGTGACAAGCTCGCGGAAGGCGCGCCGCCGCCGCGGTATGCTGTAAATATTGAATTTTAGGAGGGCTGAACTCTGTGGAAAATACGCAACGCGCTGAAAAACCGGCGAAGCCCGCCGAAAAAAAACGTTTGGTCAAGCATCTGCCCGCCATTTTGCTGACGCTGCTGGGCGCGGTCGGAGGATACCTCTATTACCGCTTCGTCGGCTGCGCTTCGGGCGCGTGCCCCATCACCTCGAACCCTGTCATCTCGACGCTTTACGGCGGCGTGCTCGGCTTTCTCATCGGAACCATCGCTGCGCCGGGCGGCAAGTGAGCGTATGCCGAGGAGTTTTCTATAATGCTCCCAAGAAATGCGACACAAAAACGCAAAGAATAAGTTATAATGGGAAGATGAATAAGAGAACACAGTACACAGCCGAGTACAAGGCGAGCGTAGTCCTGCGGGTACTGCGCGAAGAAGAAACACTTGCCGAAATAGCCGCAACCGAGGGGCTTAATCCGGTTATGATCAGCCGATGGAAATCGGAGTTTCTGGAGCGCGCCGCCATGGTGTTCGACAGAAAGCCGACAGAAGCCGAAAGAGAGCTTGCATCTGAAAAAGAGCGCACCGCAGACCTCGAGCGTAAGGTTGGTCAGTTGACGATAGAAAACGACTGGCTTAAAAAAAAATCTGCAGAAGTTGCCGCCAGACGTGCGCAAATCTTTGGTCGAAAGCCATAAAGCGCTGTCCCTGGCCAAGCAGGCGGGACTTTTGGAGATTGGCAGAACCAGCATCTACAAAAGGCCGACTAAGGGTATTTCAGACGATACCATTGCCTTGATGCACAAAATTGACCACATCCACACAGATGAACCGACATGGGGATGCCGGACGATCACATCCTATCTGCATAATACATACGGGATTGTGGTCAACCGTAAACGAGTGCGGCGGCTGATGCGCCAGATGGGCATCTACGCGATCTATCCTAAACCTAATCTATCCAAGCTGTACCACGCGCAATATGTGAGACCCTATCTGTTGCGGAACATGGAAATAGTGAGGCCGGATCAGGTGTGGGGCGTAGATATCACCTATATTCCCCTCGGACGCAGCTTTGTGTATCTGTTTGTGATCATCGACTGGTACAGCCGGTATATCGTGGACTGGGAACTGTCATCTACTTTGGACAAAGGCTTTGTACTCACCTGTATGCGGCGGGCACTGGGCAAAAGTCGGCCACAGATCATCAACAGCGACCAGGGCGGCCATTTCACAAACCCAGACTACGTCTCCCTGATCGAGGGATCAGGCGTGCGCATTTCTATGGACGGTAAGGGTCAGGAAGAGAGAAACAAGAGAGGGATATTTCCGCAGGGCAACGCAGTCGATATGGCTGCAGCCATGGGAATCGACCTGTTGACGGAGGAGCAATACGCAGAATTGCAGAAATTGGGAAAGTACGATACGAAGACTTCAAGCTGGCTGAAAACACCAGCCGATATCAGAAAGCTTGGCGGCGCCATTTTTGCCGACCGTCGCTATGATCATATATTTGTCTATCACAACAGCGCCCCCTCGTTCTATAGCAGCAGAGCGTTTCGCGGTTGCTTAAGGGTTTAAGTAATACAACATGACGCTAAGCAGGTACGCATATCGTTGTTGATAGGCATATTCAATATACTACTTTTAAGAATACGTAAACGTTTGCGATTATCGTTTCGGGTGAATCCATCTGAAATTTGCATTTTGGTCTTTACAAATACGAAATTCTCTTTTAAAATATCAATCAGCTAGCTGAATGAACGAAAAAATAATATTTTTATAATATAGAACGCGACATTCCTTCCAAAAAACCCAAATATTACACACAATGCATACAGTTTTTTTGATCTTCGCTAATATAAACGCCCAGGCAATCGTAAACGTTTGCGCATGCGTTTAAAGATAATTCCAAACGATTTATAAATTTTGGAGGATGAAATGGATTTAATGATTCTTGCCCCTATTGGGGCTGTACTGTCG
>JAPXSN010000098.1:0-4168 GCA_033813015.1 Clostridia bacterium
CCCCATACTGTTTCCTTGCCATTTTCCCAGCTCCTTTTGTTTTGTTTATTATATCTCAACTAACTCTGGGACTGGTACAAGGATTGGGGGGCAGGTCACGACCTATATGACCATCACCTTGCTCCCTGCCGTGAGCTGTCTTGTGAGCGTCGTGCCGTTCCTGTTCTATAAGCTCCCCGGGGAGGGGGAGAGGGGCAAGTAAGGCGTAAAAGCGCGAAAAAAGGAGCTTCCGGCAATGGAGGCTCCTTGTGTTATCCGTGAGCGTTACTTGATTCTCCTCACCCTCGTCTCAAACTCCGCCCTAAAATCGTCCTCAAACCACTGCTTGAAGTTCGTGCCCCAGCGGTTGTTGTACAGAAGATACCAGAAGCCGTCCGAAACGCATCCATATGTATCGTCCGCGTCGTAAAGGTGTCGCCCGGCCATGCTTAAAAGCGGCATGTCGCGCGCGCAGACAAAAGCTTTGCAATCCGCGCCGCGATAGATAAGCCTTTTTGCGCAATGCAGCTTGCGGTTGCCGCCGCTCACGATCTGATAGGGAGACACTGGTTTTCCGAGCTTTTCGACGAGCCAGCCGTTCGGGTCGGCCACGCCGAGCGTCATGCCGAAGAAGATCGCCTCCGGGCTGCGAACGGCGTCCTTCTCCTTCCAATAAAGCGTTGTTTTGATGGTTTCACCGAATTGGTGCATGACGAGCAGTTTGCGCGGGCAGCCGTAGAGCTCGCACAGCGAAGCCTCCGGGCGAAGGGAGATGTACAGTTTGTCCCCGGCTTTCACGATGACGTCCGGCGGCGCGAAGGAGATGTTCCGCCCGAGGCTTTGCTCATAGCGAAGCCCCGGCTTGCCGAAATCGCACTCCGCCCAGTGGAAATTCGCCTTAAGGTCGCGCCCGTATTCAAAGAAGCAGTCGCTCACGGCCTTGCCGTCGAAAGTTTCGTAGGCGAACAGGCCGAAAGAAGCGTCCATATTGACGCCAAGCGATTCGTTATTAAGATGCGTCAGCTCGCCGTGTTCTCCCACGGCCGCTTGCCAGCCGTTAATCTCGATGGGCTCGTTGAAGCGGCAGGGGATTCCTTTAGGGATATCCGGCATATCGAAGGCGAGCGCGCTCTTCGCGTCGTCCGCGAGCGCTTCCGGCAGCGCAGCGACAGCCTCATCGATGTATGCCCGCTGCTCCGCGTGCGACGCCTCGAAAATGGAATAGGAGGAAACCTCGTTTTCGCCTCGATATTCGCGAAGCTCGTCGTGAAGCGCCGTAAAAATATGAGCGTTTCGCGGGGAAAAGAGCGAGTAATCCGTCCGGCCGCGCTTGCGAGCGGCCTGAAAGTCCGACTTCGTCCAGTTCGTGAAGTCGAAGAGGTACTTCTTCACATCCATGCCCCAGGTGTGCTCAGCCACGAGCAGAAGCGGCTCCATGAATGTGTCATACGCGGGGCTTCCGGGCTCGAGCGCGCCGGATTCCTCCCATTTCGCGCGAAGTTCGAGCAGGCGCATGAAGCTGGAAACCTTGGTCGGGTCGGTCGCGACGCCGTGTATCCACGTGTCGCCTATCTCCTGCGTTATAATGGGCAGCGTTTCGGATACCTCGCGCGCCGCGCGGGCGAAATCGTCCAGCGTGCCCGCCTCGATAACGGCGTTCGGATAGCGCGCGGCGAGCGCGCGGTATTCGGCATCGAGCGCCTCGACGCTTGGTGGCCCCGCGTTGTCGAGCGAATGGCAGAACTCGAGCGCCACGCCGTTTGGAAGCACGCTCGGAGCGCCATAGCCGCTTGCGTAATGGACAACCACTTCGTCCATCCCATAACGCCAGCGGAACAGCTCCGGCACCTCCGGTACGCGGGAGCCGCCGTTGACGCCGATGTGCAGGTATTCGATGCCCGCCTCGCGAAGCAGCGGCACCATGGCCACGGTGTGCCCCGGCACATCCGTCATTTTCGCAGCGACGGTATTCACGCCAAAGCGCGCGTCGAGCGCTTTTGATAAGGAGAGATCATAGCGGAACAGCGCCTCGTCCATCAGCTCTGTATGCGTCGTGCAGGCGAGGCCGTGCCAGCGCACATCCCCACGGCGGATGGCTTCCTCGAGGCTCTGCCGCTGCGCGTCATCTCCGCGCTCGAGCGCATGCTTGATTAAGTATGAGCCTACCGTCCACACGAAGCGCTTCTTTCCGCCTTGGTTGACCCTCCCGGCAAGCTCAATGGCTCCGGGGATGAACTCCTCGCGGTATTTTTTAAGGATATCTGCGGCGAGCGCCGTGTAGCCAATGTCGAGGTGCGTCTTGAAAATGATGACGACGCGCTTGATTTCGCGGTTATCCATATTGTTTATCTCCCCGCCCCGAAGGGCGCGTCCTTCCATGAAACGAGCCTGAAGCCTTCCTTTTCGGCGAAGCGGTTCAGCCTGCCGGACCTGAGGTATTCATATTCCCACACGCGCTTCTGCCACTGTGCGCTCTTCGCCCCATACGCTGCGTCTGGAAGTGAGGGATGGAAGAATATCTCCGCGATGCCCGGCCCGCATTTGGAAAGTTCCCGCTCGCAGTAATCGCACATTGCCTCGCTGCTCTCGATTTTCTCCACGGACAGAGGGTTTGTGACGAGCTCGTCGAGCAAGGGCACGCGCTTCGACTCCGCCGTTCCCACGATGACGCGGTGCGCGAGTTCCAGTACCGGGGGAATCGTTCCGCCCGTTTGCCGCGCGATGAAAGCGGTGCTTTTGGCGAAACGGAAGGGCAGGGCATGCGCCCTGCAAACCTTAAAGGCGCTGATAAAGAAGAAGCGCCCATTCGTGCCGTAAAGCGTGCCGCCGTGGCTGTCCGCATGGTCGGGCGCACAGCCGCGTTCGGCAAGGAAGTTATATTGCGCCTCAAGCTCGCGCGTCACGTCGGCTCCGCGCGCAGACTTAGCCATCTGCGCCGCATCCGCGAAAAGATACCCGTCCTTTATAAGGCTCGGCGCGCTCTTGCCGGAGGATGCTTCCCACGGCTCGTCCGCCCACTCCTCGTGCAGCGTCCAGTGCACGCCGACGGGAATGCCGTGCGCTTTTGCGAGCACGCATGCCTCTGCGGCTTGACGGCCGGGCGCGAGTATGCTCGCGGAGGTGATCGCGCCCATTTGGAACAGCTCGACGATTGCGCCGTTCATGCTCTCGGTCAAACCGAAGTCGTCCGCGTTGACGATCAGATACCGCTCGTTCATCGTGCGCCCTCCGCGTGTGATTTTCAACAATATACCATATCATAAAACGGGTGTAAACGAGGCCGCGGCGCGCTCAACTCATCGGTTTGTTTTTACGAAAAGAAAAATTACCCATCAAATTAGGAATCATTCTTGTTTTGTAACTTCATCACTGTTATAATTAAGGGCGTAAGCTATGATTACATCACAGAACACGCAAAGGAGGCAGGTGCATGAGTCAATACGTATGCTCCGTCTGCGGCTATATCTACGACGAGTCAAAGGGCATCCCCGAGGCGGGGATTGCGCCGGGCACGAAGTGGAGGGATTTGGGCGAAGACTGGGTATGCCCGATCTGCGGCGCGGCCAAATCCGAGTTCAATTTGAAAGAGGAACTGAAGGCAAAACCGGCCGAACCGAAGGTGAAAACCGAGCCCCAGGCTGAGAAAGGAAGCGAGCTTCGCGAGCTGAACGCGCTCGAGGTGAGCGCGCTGTGCTCGAACCTCGCGCGCGGCTGCGAAAAGCAGTATAAAGCCGCCGAGGCTGAGGCATTCCGCAAGCTGGCGGACTACTTCAGGGGCAAGGCCGAACCTGCGAAGGACGCGAGTTTTGCCGAGCTTCTGCAACGCATCGACGAGGATCTCTCCGCTGGCTTTCCCGAGGCGAACGCTGCCTGCGCGGCCGACCGCGGGGCGCTTCGCGCGCTCACATGGAGCGAGAAGGTCACGCGCATCCAAAAGTCCCTGCTCGCGCGTTATGAAAAGGAAGGGGAGGCCATGCTCGCGGGTACGGGCGTATACGTCTGCACGATCTGCGGCTTCATCCACGTGGGGGACAAAGCGCCCGAGCTCTGCCCCGTGTGCAAAGTGCCGGGCTGGAAATTCGAAAGTGTCGAGGGGAGGTAAAGGTTATGGCGAAAAAATACGCGGTGCGGAACATCCGCCTTTGCACGAAGGACTGCCTGTGTCTCTACGTCTGCCCCTCCGGCGCGA
>JAPXSN010000099.1:0-4146 GCA_033813015.1 Clostridia bacterium
TGCGCATAATCTCGGCTTCGGCGATAACGCCCGCGAGAACGTACTTCATGCGCTGCTCAACATCGAACTGCTCGAGCACGTTCTGCCTCTGCTCCGCCTTGGTCATGACGGCGTTGGCTACGGCGTCCGTAAACGGGGCGATGCCCTCGGTACGCGAAATGGCCTCGAGCGCATCTGAGCTGATGCGCGTGGAGATGCCCGCGTAATCGACGAGCGCGGACTCGAGCCTGCGGCGAAGCGCCTCGGCGACGACGGAGTCCGCCGGAATTTCCCGCACGGGGCGTATGTTCGCGCTCATATACTCGCCCGAGCGGAAAGCGCCCGCCTGTGCACGGATGATGCCCTGCACGAGCACGCGCACGGTATCGCCGGGAAGGGTCAGCGTCTGCCTTACGCGGCAAACCGTTCCCATCTCGAAGAGATCCTCGCCCGTGACTTCGTTTTTCCTCGCGTCCCTCTGCGAGCTGATAAACACCAGCCCATCCTTCTGCGTCGCGGCAGCGAGCGCCTTGCGGCTCTCGCTCCTGCCGGCGTCGAAATGTAAAAGCTCGCCGGGCAGCACGACCAGCCCCCGGAGGGGGACGACGGGCATGCGTGTGTCCTGCGCGATGACGATGGTTTCCAAAAAGGTATCCTCACTTCCCGGCGGGTACCAGTAATTCCGCCGCCGTTACAATTATACTTATAAAACCTCCTTATGACAACAATATGACGTTAGTGGGAATTTGGAGTTAATGTTATTTATAGGCGCAACAGGCGTAAATATGCCTCTATGGCTGGTAAAAGCGCGCGCTCCTCGAAGAACATGCGCGAGGTGTGCAGCGCGTCGACCTCCTCGCCCACGCCGAGAAATACGAACAAACCTTTCGTCTTTCGCTGGTAAAAGCTGAAATCTTCGGAAATGCACGCGCGCTGCGCCTCGATTGCCGCGTCGCCAACCGCTTCGCGGTATGCGCGTGCGAGATCCGCGTCGTTGACCACGGCCAGATAATCCGACCCCTCGAAGGCCAGCTCCGTCACAACGCCGAAGGCGTGCTCGACGGCCTCGAGCATACCGCGGATGCCAGCCATCATCGCCTCATACACCGCATCGGTGAATGTGCGCATGGTGAGCGTCATTTTAACCTCGTCGCAAATGATGTTCCTGCGCGTACCGCCCGATATGGTGCCTATGGTCAGCACCGCGTTTTCCATGGGGTCGATTTTCCTTGAAACGAGCGTTTCGAGCATCGTGACGAGCGCTGCCGCGGCGACGATGGCATCGTTGCCCAGATGCGGTTTCGCGCCGTGCGCGCTCTTTCCCCGGATGGTAAGGTTGAGCCCTGTCGCGCGCGCCATCATGGGGCCTTCGCGAAGGGCGATTTTCCCTTCCGGAATGCCGGGATAGATGTGGAATCCGAAGATGCGATCGACGTGCGGCGCTTCGAGCGCGCCCTCCCCGATCATTTTAGCCGCTCCGAGCAGCCCTTCCTCCGCCGGCTGGAAGAGGAAGACGACGTTTTCCGTCAACTCATCCCTGTGCCCTGCCACAAGCGCCGCTGTCAACAGCGCCGAGGCCATGTGCGCGTCGTGCCCGCAGGCGTGCATAAAGCCGGGTGTTTTTGATGCAAAGGGCAGTCCCGTATCCTCGGTGATGGGAAGCGCGTCCATGTCTGCGCGAAACGCCGTCGTGCGCTTCGGCTCTTTTGCGAAAAAAACGGCCTTTATGCCCGTTCCGGCGAGCTTCTCAAGCCGGCCGGGCGCGAGCGCAAACAGGTAATCGAAAACGTATTTTTGTGTTTCAAATTCTCGATACCCATCCTCGGGCATCGCGTGGAGCTCCCGGCGAACGCGTTCGAGCTCCGGCAAAACGGATTGTACTTCGGGTCTGATGTCCATAGTCATCCTCCGGCGATTGCTGCGTGTAGTATATCACCGAAGGCGCGCGCCGCGCAATCGAACTTACTGGAACCTGACCTCGAGCGGCTCGTAGCCTGCATTCCGCACGGCGTTCTCGAGCGCTTCCCTCGAAACCTCCTTCGAGAGCGTCAGTTCGGCGTTCTTTGCCGCAAGGTCGACCGAGGCCGTAACGCCGTCGATGGCGTTCAACGCTTTTTCGACGCGCATTTTGCAGTGGTTGCACGTCATGCCTTCGATTTTGATCGTTGCTTTCATATCGTCCTCCATTTACATCTTATCTTTTCGTGCTATGATTATATCATGCGCGAATCGATCCTGAAAGCCGCGCGGCAGCGCGGGTTCGCCGCCGCATATTTCCTCGCTCCTCTCCCCCTGCCGCTCTGGCGGGAGAGGGCTTCGCTTTCGCGCACCCAATGCGGCATGGGTTGGGATGTGCCTGCGGCGTATCCGAAGGCGAAGTGCGTGGTTCTTCTGGTCAAGGCGTATACGCCGTATCAGCGGGCGGATGATATCCAACCCTGCATACGTACCGCCCCGGGGACAGATCATATCCTCCCCTATTATATCGCGGAGCACGAGGCATATTTTGAGGCCAAAGCGCTCTGCGGGGAGATCGCCGCGCAGGGCTTCTATTGTGAGCCGGCGCGAGTTCCCGCCCGCGCGCTCGCGCTCGGGAACGGCGTGGGCGCGCACTCCAAAAACGGCCTGCTTGCCATAAGCGATTTCGGCACGCGCGCCGCGCTCTTCACCCTCGCGACGGACGCGTGCGAGCCGTTGCCCGGCGCGGGCATGCACCCCGCCTGTCCGGACGGCTGCGACGCCTGCATCCGCTCCTGTCCGACGGGAGCCATTGCGGCGGACGGGCTCGACGCGACAAAGTGCCTGCGCTATTTTATGGACAGCTCGGCGCACCCAGCCTTCGTGCTCGAAAAGCTCACTTCCCTGCTCGGCTGCGACCTCTGCCAGCGCGTCTGCCCGAAAAACGCGCGGCTCAAGCCGGAAGCGCCTTCGCAGGAAGTACGTGCGGCGTTCGATCTGCGCCGCCTGATATTAGGCGAAACGATGCAGGCGCGTGAGCTCGTGGGCAGGAATATCACCGGGGGCGGCAAGCTCACGGTCGAAGCCATCGCGCTCGCCGCGAAGGACGGGCTGTATGAAAGCGAAATCCGCGCGGCGCACACCTCCTGTTTTCCCGCAGCTCGGGAAGCGGCGGCCTGGGCGCTGGAAACGTATTTCTGAGTTTTCCGCTTGCAATGCGCGAGCATTCACAGTACAATATTTTTGCCGCGCTAGGCGGGGAGTTAGCGGTGCCCTATACCTGCAATCCGCTATAGCAGGGTACAATCCCCGTTTCGAGGCCCGGGCCTGTGGGGTCCGGAATCGGCAAGGAGCGTTGATGGCCGGGTCCCGTGCAATCGGAGGCCGTGAACCATGTCAGATCCTGACGGAAGCAGCATTAAGCGGATGTACCGATGTGCCGCGGGAAAGCCTGGCCGGAGCCACCTGCCGCATTTACCGCCCGGAGGCCTGCGGTCGAAGAACGGGTGCGCGGCGTTCAAAAAAAGCCTGTCGAAGGCTTTTTTTGTTTTTGCATGAGCTGCGGCGAAATGATAACGGCGCGGACAAATCCTTGCGATCCGTTCGCGCCGCAGCGTTTAAATGTTCGGAAAAAATTATTTCTCTTCCTTCTCGACCTTTGCCTCGGGCGCGTTCTTCTTCACGCTCTCAATGCCGTTGAGGCAGCTCGGCTTTGCCTTATAGCCCTCGGACACCGCGATGATCTCGCCGTTGGTGGCCTTGAGACGGAAGCGGAACTCACCGGCCTTATCGGTGTAAACTTCGAACTTCGGGTGCTTCTCGGCCTGGAAGCCTTCGACGGTCTGATCTTCGACGTTGGCCTTGACGGAGTTGTTCTTTACGCTTTCGATGCCCTTCTTGCATGCGGCTTCGGTGGTATACACCTCGGACGTGGCGATCACTTCCCCGTTGGAAGCCTTGAGGTCGAACTTGAACCCGCTGGGAACCTGCTTGCAGACGAATTTACCCATACTTATGCTCCTTTCAATTTTCATGCGCATCGCCGTATTTCAACACAATTATACACTTATTTCCTGTTTTCGCGCAAGTGACTTTGTTACGGTTCCGCTCGCGGCAAGGGAATCTTTCACATAAAGACTTTCTGTGCAGCCGCTCAGCAGGTTTCGCGCGCGAGTTCGGCGAAAACCTCGGGCGCGAGCTGCTCCGCGC
>JAPXSN010000100.1:0-3981 GCA_033813015.1 Clostridia bacterium
CATGGCTGTTTAAGACAGATATTTTGATGATTCTACGATAAATTCATACATTTTTTTGCAAAATCCCCTTGATTTTTCGGGGGGGTATGATATGCTAAAGGAAATTTGACGTTTTTAGAGGTGCCCTGCCTATAATCTATACGGTGCGCGACCGCCCGTCCCTCAGGCAGCCAGCCTGGGAACGGGCGTTACTTTTTTCCTGTCAGGAGCGCTTGTATGAATGGATGGATCCCCGTGCTGTGCGTGCTCATGCCGCTTTTAGGCGCGTGCGCGCTGCCGTTTGTCGGGAGACGAAGCCCCAAGCTTCGAAACGCCCTTGCGCTCGCGCTGGTGGCGGCGGCGTTCGTGCTCTCGCTCGCATCGCTGCCCGCCGCGCTCGAAGGGAACCCGTTCGCAGTCCGCGTCAAACTGCCGCTTGGCATGAGCTTCGGCTTTATCGCCGACGCGCTCGCGGTGTTTATGGCGCTGACCTCATCCCTCGTCGCGGCGATCATCGTCATCTACTCCTTCGGCTACGTCAAAGAGTACGACAACCAGAACGAGTATTACATGATGGTCGTGCTCTTCATCGGCGCGATGATGGGCCTCGTCTACACGACCAATTTGGTCTTCCTCTATATGTTCTGGGAGCTCAGCGCCGTGTGCTGCTGGCGGCTCATCGGGTTCTACCGCGAGGAGATCGCCGTTGCCCGCGCGAACAAGGCGTACTTCGTCACGGTGGCGGGCGCGCTGGTCATGCTCGCGGGCTTCCTTGGCATTTTCGCTAAAACCGGCACGTTCGACCTCGAGGCGATGAAGGGCTTCCCGCTGCCCACGTGGACCGTGGTGCTGATCCTCTTTGGCATGCTCTCGAAATCCGCCACCTTCCCGCTGCACAGCTGGCTGCCGGACGCGGGCGTCGCGCCCTCGCCCGTCACCTCGTTGCTGCACGCGGCGGTGCTCGTAAAAATAGGCGTGTTCGCGTACGCAAGGCTATTCGTCCAGACGTTCGTCATACCCGACATCTTCATGCTCGTTGTGCCCGTGATCGCCGCCGTGAGCGCTCTTATCAGCGCGGGGCTTGCGTTGCGCGCCAACGACATCAAGCGCGTGGTCGCCTATTCGACGGTCAGCCAGCTCGCCTTCATCCTGCTGGGCATTTCCTCGGGTACGGAGTCCGGGTTCGTCGGCGGGCTTCTCTATATTCTCGCGCACAGCGTCGCCAAGGGTGGGTTGTTCCTGTGCGCGGGCATCGTGGAGCACAGCGTGCACACCAAGGACATCACCAAAATGGGCGGTCTTGCAAAGCGCTTCCCGCTCACGGCCATCGCCTTTGCGCTGTGCGCGGCCTCAATCATGGGCATCCCTCCGTTCTCAGGCTTCTTCGCGAAATACCTCGTCATAGACGGCATGCTCGCGGCGGGGCACCCGGTTCTCGCGGCGGTGTTCCTCCTCGGCGCGGTGATGACGGTCTTGTATCTCGCGCGCCTCTTTGCCAAGGTCTTCCTCGGCACCGTATCCTTCCCCGACGCGAAGGAGGGCACCTCCGGCATGGTGGCGAGCGTTGTCGTGCTCGCCGCGCTCGCGCTGCTGCTCGGCCTCGCAATCAACTTGCCCGGCTCTCTCGCAGAGTTCATATGGGAGGCGATGTGACATGATGCAAACCGTCTGCGCATACCTCAACAACCCCGTCCGGCTGCTGCTCGCGATGTGTGTGCTGCCCCTCGCCGGCGGCGCGCTCGCGTGCCTTTCCCGGGGAAAGCATAAAAGCGCGCTTCGCATGCTCGCCGTACTGCTCTTCGGCGCGGCAAACCTGTTTGCGGCTCTCGCGCTTTACCTCGGCGGCGGCGCTTCGGGCACGCTCGCCTTTGGCGCTCAAGGCCTGGAGATGCGCTTTGCCGCATCCGGCCTGTCGTCGCTGATGCTGCTGTTCGCCGCGTTCATGTTCCTCGTGGTCGCAGTCTACGCCGCGTCGTGGTTCCGCACAAGGGAAAACGGCGGGCTTTACCTGCTGTTCCTGTTCATCAGCCTCAGCATGCTAAACGGCGCTTTGATGTCGGATAACCTCGGCATCCTGCTGTTCTTCTGGGAAGGCTTGCTCTGCACGCTCTTCGGTATCCTGCTCATAGGCAGGCGGGAAAATCCAAAAACCGCAATCAAGGCGCTCGCCCTCTCGGGCACGGCGGACCTCTTGATGATGCTCGGCATCATCGTGACCGCGCACCTCGCCGGCAGCCTCAACATGAGCGAAATCGCCGCGCACCCGCTCTCGACCGGCGGACTTGGCGCGCTCGGCTGCGCGTGTATGCTGCTCGGCGCCATGGGCAAAGCAGGCGCGATGCCTTTCCACAGCTGGATTCCCGACGCCGCCTCGGACGCGCCCGCGCCCTTCCTCGCGGCATTCCCCGGCTCGCTCGAAAAGATCGCGGGCATCTATTTGATGACGCGCATCATAAAGGACCTCTACGCCGTTTCGCCCGGCTCGGGCATGAGCTTATTCACGATGATCATAGGGACCGTGACGCTCTTCTTCGGCGTGGCGATGGCGCTGATCCAAAAGGATATGCGGCGTCTGCTCTCCTACCACGCCATCAGCCAGGTGGGCTATATGATACTCGGCATCGGCACGGGGCTGAGCGTGGGCATTGTGGGCGGCGTGTTCCACATGATGAACAACGCGCTCTACAAGACCGGCCTGTTCATCACCGCGGGCGCGGTCGAGGATCAGACCGGCACGACGGATCTGCACAAGCTCGGCGGCCTTCGCCGCGCCATGCCCGTGACGAGCGCGTGCTTCCTTGTGTGTGCGCTCTCCATCGCGGGCTTGCCGGGTACGAACGGCTTTTTCTCAAAGGAATTGATCTTCGACGCGGCGCTCGAAACAAACCTCACCTTCTACATCGCGGCGCTCGCGGGCGCGTTTATGACGGCAGCTTCGTTCCTCAAGCTCGGCGGCGCGGCGTTCTTGGGCAGGGCGCGCCTGCCGCAGGGTCACAGGAACATCCGCGAAACGCGGCCGGGCATTCTCATCCCGGCTGTCCTCCTCGCTTTGATGTGCATCTTCTTTGGCGTGTACAACGCCTTCCCGCTCAAAACCCTGATCGGCCCCGCGCTTCATGAAACGCATGTGCACGCGGGCTGGCCCGAGAGCACGACGCTCGTGCTGATCTCCTGTGGCGTGCTCGCGCTCGCGCTCCTCGACCACCTCTACGGCAGGCGGCGGGATGGCGGCGCGCTCGCGGCGGCCGATCACATCCACTACGCGCCGGGCATCAAGCAGGCCTACGCTCTTGCGGAGCGCGGCCGGCTCGACCCCTACAACTGGCTTATGGCCGCAGCAAACGGCTTTGGCGCCGCGTGCGCATGGATCGAGGGCGGCGTGTCGTGGTTCTACGACAAGGCCGTGCCCGGCCTCGTGAACGGCACGGGCCGGACGCTCAGCAGGTTCTGGAACGGCAGCGTATCCCGCTATCTGATCATCGCCCTCGCGGGGGTCGGGTGCATCGGCCTGATCTTCCTCTTGACAACGCTTCGGGAGGTGGCGCCGTGAGCATGCTCGAGTATATCCCCTATGTTTTCATCGCAGCGCCGCTCGCGGCGCTCATACTCAACAACGCCGTGCCGCGCGAAAAGATGCGCACGCGCGCCATTGCGCTCTCGGCCGGGATCGCGTCTGTGCAGCTTGTCGCGGCCGCGCTCGGCTTCGCGCTGCTCGCGGCGAGCGGACAGGACGAGATACGCTTCGGGCTGTTCTGGAGCCCCGACGCTTCAGGCGCGGCGTACCTGCGCGTCAACCTCGCCTCGCTCTTTCTGCTGCTGTGCGTCGGCTTTGTAGGGCTCGCCTCAACGCTGAGCGCGGCAAAAACCATAGACGATCACCGCTGCTCGTTTGCCAACCTGTTCATGACGCTCATGCTCGGCATGAACGGCATGCTGATGGTGACGGACCTCCTCTCGCTCTACGTCTTCCTCGAGATCGCGGGCACGTCGAGCTTTGTGCTC
>JAPXSN010000101.1:0-3980 GCA_033813015.1 Clostridia bacterium
CTTGGCGGTCTCAACCACGAACCACTTGACGTACGCGAGCTCCTTGACCTCGCCCACGAGCGGGATCATGATCTCGGGCACGACGTTGAGGCCGGTTTCGCGGCGTACGTTGATGGCGGCCTCTATAATGGCGCGCGCCTGCATCTCGGCGATTTCGGGATAGGTGACGCACAGGCGGCAACCGCGGTGGCCCATCATGGGGTTGAACTCATGCAGGTTGTCCACCGTGGACTTGAGCTCGTCGAAGGTGAGCCCCATTTCAGCGGCCAACTCCACGATCTCGCTCTCCTTATGCGGCAGGAACTCGTGCAGCGGGGGATCGAGCAGGCGCACGGTGACGGGGTACTCGCCCATGGCTTTATAGATGCCCTCGAAGTCGCCGCGCTGCATGGGCAAGAGCTTATTGAGCGCCTTGCGGCGGGCTTCTTCGGTTTTGGAAACGATCATTTCGCGCACGGCGGAAATGCGGTCCTCGTCGAAGAACATATGCTCGGTGCGGCACAGGCCTATGCCTTGCGCTCCGAAGCTCCTGGCGACGGCCGCGTCGTGCGGCGTATCCGCATTGGTGCGCACCTTGAGCGTGCGGATAGCGTCCGCCCAGCCCATGAGCCGCGCGAAATCGCCGCCCAGCGTGGCTTCGACGGTCGGGATGGCCTCGCCGTAGATGTTGCCTGTGGAGCCGTCGAGGGAAATCCAGTCGCCCTCAACATATGTTTTGCCGCCGAGGGTGAAACGCTTATTGGCCTCGTCCATTACGATTTCGCCGCAGCCGGAAACGCAGCAGGTGCCCATGCCGCGCGCGACGACCGCCGCGTGCGAGGTCATGCCGCCGCGAACGGTCAGGATGCCCCGCGAGTGCGCCATGCCCTCGATGTCCTCGGGGCTTGTCTCAAGGCGTACGAGTATGACCTTTTCGCCCTTCTGCGCCCACTCGGTGGCGTCCTCGGCGGTAAACACGGCGCGACCGCACGCGGCGCCCGGGGACGCCGGGAGCGCCTTGCCTATGGGGACAGCCCTCTTGAGCGCGGCGGGCTCGAACTGCGGGTGCAGCAGCGCGTCGAGCTGCTTGGGATCGACCATCATGACGGCTTCCTTCTCGCTGATCATGCCCTCGTCCACCAGGTCGCAGGCGATCTTGAGTGCGGCCGCCGCGGTGCGCTTGCCGTTGCGGGTCTGGAGCATGAAGAGCTTCTTGTTTTCAATGGTGAACTCCATGTCCTGCATGTCGCGGTAATGGTGCTCGAGCTTGCCGCATATCTCCACGAACTGCGCGTATGCCTCGGGCATGACCGCGGCGAGCCGGTCGATGGCCTGCGGGGTGCGCACGCCGGCTACGACGTCCTCGCCCTGCGCGTTCATCAAAAACTCGCCAAAAAGCTTCTTTTCGCCGGTGGCGGGGTTGCGCGTGAAGGCGACGCCCGTGCCGGAAGTATCGCCCGTGTTGCCGAAGACCATCATCTGCACGTTGACGGCCGTGCCCCACGAGGAGGGGATGTCGTTCATGCGGCGGTAGTAGATGGCGCGGGGATTGTCCCAACTGCGGAACACGGCTTTGATCGCGCCGAAAAGCTGCTCCATGGGGTCGGAGGGGAAATCGGAGCCGATCTTATTCTTATACTCGGCCTTGAACTGCGCGGCAAGGTACTTGAGATCGTCCGCGTCGAGCTCGGTGTCGAGCTTCACGCCCTTCTTCTCTTTGAGCGCATCGATGAGCTCCTCGAAGTATTTCTTGCCGACCTCCATAACGACGTCGGAATACATCTGGATGAAGCGGCGGTAGGAATCGTACGCGAAGCGCGGGTTGTTGGTGAGCTTGGCAAAGCTCTCCGTGACTTCGTCGTTGAGGCCGAGGTTGAGTATCGTATCCATCATGCCTGGCATGGAAGCGCGCGCGCCGCTCCTCACGCTCACGAGCAGCGGGTTCTGTTTATCGCCGAACTTCTTGCCGCTCATATCCTCGAGCGCTTTGACGTATTCTTTGATTTCCGCCACGATCTCGGGGTTGATCTTCTCGCCGTCCGCGTAATACTGGGTGCAGGCCTCGGTGGTGATGGTAAAGCCCTGCGGCACGGGCATGCCAAGGCCGGTCATCTCAGCCAAATTGGAGCCCTTTCCGCCCAGCAGATCGCGCATCTTCGCGCTGCCCTCGCTAAACAGGTACACATACTTCTTTGACATGCGTTTCTCCTCCGTTATCTCAATGTTCATTCGTAAACCAAAAGCGTCCGGCAAGCCGGAACCTCGACCATTATACTATCGCCGCTCATGCCGCGCAACGTTTTTTTAGACAGTATGCGGCATTTTTGGCGTTTACAGGCATTCGAACGCCTTGAGCCTGCGCTCGAGGATGCACTCCGCGTAAAAATTGACCGCCTCCTTGAGCTCCGCGCGCACGCGCGGCGGGAGGACGACCTTTTTCATCTCCTCGTCGCTCAGCGCGAGCATGCGGCGCAGCGCCTCGAGCGAAAGCGGCGAGACCTCCGCACCGCCGGGGAACTTGCCCTCGCAAAGCCCGCACAGCGCACCGCCCGCCTCGCCCGAAAAGAAAATGCGGCTCTGCCCCCGCACATCCGCCCCGCAGCAGGCGCAGCAAGTAAGGCTTGGCATATAGCCCATGTGCGCGAGCGCGCGCGCGGCAAAGCAGATTGCCATGTCACAGGAGTCGCGCTCGGTATAGGCCGTGTAGGAGAGCGCGTAGAGCAGCAGCGACAAAAGCGCATCCGCCCTCTCCCCCTCCGCCGCGCACTCGTTGACGATGCTGAGCATATACGCCCCCGCGCCGAAGCGCGCGATGTCCTCGCGCAGCGGATAAAAGCTCTCCTCCACCGCGCAGGAGTCTACGGTGTATTTATCCCCGTTTTTGAAAAGAACAAACTCACCGTAAACGAAAAGCTCGGCGGATTGCAAAAGCGCGCTCTTGGGTCGCCTGCATCCACGCGCCTTGGCGGACACGAGGCCGAGCTGCTTTGTGAGGATGGTGAGTATCCTGTCGCTCTCGCGATAGTCCGCATAGCGCGTGACGATGCCGTTTACGGTGTAGAGGGCCATAGGTTCTCCAAGAGTTTTTTTCATTATATAGCGAGCCATCCTCGCGCTGCCCGCCGACGGTGCGGTTCGCGGTGCTTTTTTCCATTATATAACGGGCCGCGCTCGCGCGGCTCGCCGTCGGTGCAACTCGCGGCGGTTTTTTCCATTATATAGCTCGCCGCGCGTTTAAGCAAATTTTACATCTCAGAAAAATATACATTGACAGGCGAAGTATTATGCCGTATGCTGTATCGCAGATAAAGAAGTATATCGGAGGTGAGCGCATTGTCCATAGCATCGGATATCATTCGCGGCCATACGGACACCATCATACTGGCACGGCTTGCCGCGGGGGACAGCTATGGCTACGAGATCAACAAGGCCATCGAGCGAAAGACCGGCGGCAGATACGAGCTCAAGGAGGCGACGCTTTATACGGCTTTCAGACGCCTCGAGGAAAGCGGCTGCATCACCTCCTATTGGGGTGACGAAACCACGGGCGCGAGACGGCGCTACTATGCCATCACCGAGGCGGGGCGGCGCACGCTCCAAGCGCTTCGAAGCGACTGGGAGGATGCGAGGCTGCTGATCGATTCGCTCACTGCGGCGGAGGGCTATTGATTGTGAAAGCAAAAATAATAAAAAACATGGGCTTGATTGATTTATATACCATAGCGGAGGGGTATTGACATGGAAAACAGGATCAGGAAACATATCGAGGCAATTTTCGCGAACGCTCCCGATACCGCCAAGGCGCGGGATCTTCGGGAGGAGATGATTCTCAACGTGATCGAACGCTACCACGACCACATCAAGGAAGGCATGAGCGAGGAGGATGCCTTCCGCGCCGCCATCACGGGCATCGGCGACGTGAGCGGCCTCATCGATTCGCTCAGGCGCGAGACAAGCGCGGGCCCGGCCCAAGCCCGGACGACGACGCAGCAGACCTATAC
>JAPXSN010000102.1:0-3863 GCA_033813015.1 Clostridia bacterium
CCACACAGCTCTTACACAGCTCGAACGTATCGCCGTGGTCGAGGTGCAGGCAGATGGGCAGGCCGGTCTCGATGATGGCGGCTTCGACCAGCTTCATGAGGTAGGTGTGGTTGGCATACTTGCGCGCTCCGGAGCTGACCTGCAGTATCAGCGGGGCGCGGAGTTCCTTTGCGGCCTCGGTGATGCCCTGTATAATCTCCATGTTGTTGACGTTGAAAGCGCCGATGGCGTATCCGCCCTCGTAGGCTTTTTTGAACATTTCGGCTGATGTGACGAGCGGCATAGTATTCATCTCCTTGATTTTTATTTTCCGCAAACATTATACATGATAAACTGCCATAATCCAATACGGCGCTGATATTTGCCGTCCCCGTATTGTAGAACAGGCTGCCGCCGGGTATAATGAAGCTGGTGTCAATCAATGCTAAAGAAGCTAAAGGATGGGTGTTATGGCAAAAACGCTTTCGCTGATCGTGCCCGTGTTCAACGAGCAGGAGGCCATTGACGCTTCCTTCGCGCGCATGGATCGGGCCATGAGGGCGCTTCCCTACAGGTATGAGATCATCTACGTCAACGACGGCAGCCGGGATTCCACCATGGCGCACCTTCGCGCCATCGCCAATGCCAACGAAAACGTGCGCGTGATTTGTTTTTCAAGGAACTTCGGCCATCAGCTTGCCGTGACGGCGGGCATGGACGAAGCCCGCGGGGATGCGCTCATCATCATCGACGCGGATCTGCAGGACCCGCCCGAGGTCATCGGCGAATTGGTCGCGGCATGGGAAAACGGCGCGGACATCGCATACGGCAAGCGCCTCAAGCGGGAGGGCGAAACCTTCCTCAAAAAATTCACGGCGCATTGCTACTATAGGCTGCTCAACGCCATGAGCGCATATCCGATCCCGCTCGACACCGGGGATTTTCGCCTGCTCGATCGCAAGGTCGCGGACGTTTTCCTCAAGATGCGCGAGCACAATCGCTTCCTGCGCGGCATGAGTGGCTGGATGGGCTTCAATGCTGTGCCGGTCGAATATGTGCGCCACGAGCGCGTCGCGGGCAGCACGAAGTATACGCTCAAAAAGATGCTGCGCCTTGCCTTTGACGGTATACTCGGCTTCTCGTACCGACCGCTGACCGTCGCAGGCGGCGCGGGCGCAGGGCTCATCGCGCTTTCGCTCATGGGTTTCGTCGCGCTCATCGTGTGTGCCGCCACCGTGGGCGCGGCTGCGTGGCTGTGGGGGCTGTGCGGCGTAGTGCTGCTCGACGGGCTGATTCTCGCGGCCATGGGCGTGCAGGGCGCGTATCTCAACCGAATTTACGACGAGGTGCGGGGCAGACCCCTCTATGTCGTCGCCGAAAAGCTAAATGTGAAGGAGTAATCAAAACATGGTCGATACCCGCATCAAAACGCTCGCGAAGAACCTCGTCAATTTTTCCTGCAAGATACGGCCCGGCGAGCATCTACTCATAGAGGCCTACGACGGCTGCTATGAGCTCGTCGAGCAGCTCGTGCGAGAGGCTTACGCCGCGGGCGGGCTGCCGCACGTGTGGCTGAGGGATTCCCGCGTCAACCGCGCGCTCGCCATGGGCTTCGGCCGCGAGCAGCTCGAGCTCGACGCTAAGGTGGACGGGCTTCTCATGGAGAACATGCAGGCCTATATCGGCGTGCGCAGCGCCTACAACACGGCGGAAAATTCCGACGTGCCGCAGGAGAAGAACCAGCTTCGCGGCAGCGCCTACGGCGAGCCTGTGCACGGCAGGATTCGCGTTCCTAAAACCAAGTGGTGCGTGCTGCGCTATCCCTCGCCCTCGATGGCACAGGCGGCGAGCATGAGCACGGAGGCGTTCGAGGATTACTATTTCAACGTCTGCTGCCTCGATTACTCGAAGATGGACAAGGCCATGAACCCCCTCGTCGATCTCATGCTGCGCACGGACGAGGTGCGCATCACAGGTCCGGGCACCGACCTTGCGTTCTCCATCAAGGGCATGCCCGCCATCAAGTGCGCGGGCGAATTGAACATTCCCGACGGCGAGGTGTTCACGGCGCCGGTACAGGGCAGCATCCGGGGGCGCATTTCGTACAACACGCCCTCGCTCTTCGAGGGCTTTACCTATGAAAACATCTCTTTGATCTACGAGGACGGCCGCCTCGCGGATGTAAAGGCCAACGACACCGCGCGCGCCAAGGCCGTGTTTGAGCGGGATGAGGGCGCCAGGTACGTGGGCGAGTTCGCCATCGGCGTGAACCCCTACATCACTTTCCCCATGAAGGACACGCTCTTCGATGAGAAGATATGCGGCTCCTTTCACTTTACGCCCGGCGCATGCTACGACGAGTGCGACAACGGCAATAAGAGTGAAATTCACTGGGACCTCGTGTGCATCCAGACGCCCGAGTACGGCGGGGGCGAGATGTATTTCGACGGCGTGCTCGTCAGGAAGGACGGTCTGTTCGTGCCGGAGGAGCTCAAGTGCCTCAACCCGGAGAACCTCAAGTAAAAAACCGCGGCGCACTATAACCACATCTTATACCGAACGGGAGGCCGTTTCAATTGTGGAAAGTCGCGCACGATATTGTTGCATAACTGACGGTTCGGGTATATGATATAGCTGGAAAAATGAAGGAGAAAAAGTTCCGGCTGGGACTTTGGAATATTGGATATCATAATTTCTTAGAGGAGGAACCTTTATGGCAATCAAAATCGGCATCAACGGATTCGGCCGCATCGGAAGGCTTGCATTCCGCATCGCGCTCAAGAATCCCGAAATCGAAGTAGTCGGCATCAACGATCCCTTCGTCGAGCTGGACTATATGGTCTACATGGCCAAATACGACACCGTGCACGGCACTTTTGACGGCGAGCTTTGCGCCAAGGACGGCAAGCTCATCGCCAACGGCAAGAAGATCTATGCCTACGCGCAAATGAAGGCGGGGGACATCCCCTGGGGCGAGTGCGGCGCGGAGTACATCCTCGAGTGCACGGGCGTGAATACCAGCATCGAGAAGGCGAGCGAGCACTTCAAGGGCGGCGCGAAGAAGGTCGTCATCAGCGCACCCTCGAACGACGCGCCGATGTTCGTGATGGGTGTCAACCACAAAGCGTACACGAAGGACATGGCCATCGTATCCAACGCGAGCTGCACCACCAATTGCCTTGCGCCTCTTGCCAAGGTCATCCACGATGAGTTCGGCATCGTCGAGGGCCTTATGACGACGGTCCACTCCATCACCAACACGCAGAAGACCGTGGACGGCCCCTCGAACAAGGACTGGCGCGGCGGCCGCGCGGCGGGACACAACATCATCCCCAGCTCTACCGGCGCGGCGAAGGCCGTGGGCAAGGTCATCCCCGAGCTCAAGGGCAAGCTGACGGGCATGAGCCTGCGCGTGCCGACCGTGGATGTATCCGTGGTCGATTTGACCTGCCGCCTAGAGAAGGCTGCGACCTACGACGAGATCAAGGCCGTCATGAAGGCCGCGAGCGAGTCCCTCGAGTGGGCGGGCATCATCGGCTACACCGAGGACGCCGTGGTCTCCACCGATTTCTACACCGACCCCCGCACCTCGATCTTCGACGCGACCGCAGGCATCAGCCTCAACGACCATTTCGTCAAGCTCGTTGCCTGGTACGACAACGAGTGGGGCTATTCCAGCAAGCTGCTCGATCTCGTGGCGCACATGGCCAAGGTGGATGCAGAATAATTGACAATTAAAAATTGACAATTGACAATCGAATGAATTTCGTAGGGGCCGATTCCATTGTCAAGAGGAACATGGTTTACAGTTTGTGTGGAAACATGGTTTACAGTAATGCAGACTTCATGATCGACCTCGCGGATCATCGTGAAGGAGATAAATG
>JAPXSN010000103.1:0-3848 GCA_033813015.1 Clostridia bacterium
TGAAGCTTGAGCGCGTTGCCGACCCGATTGTCCATGCGAATGCCGATGACATAATAACAAGACATGGGTGTTCCTCCTTTTATATATAGTTTGCGTATCGCGATGAAGGTCTTATTCCGCGGGCTCGGTCATGCCGTGCCCTCCGGTGCGTTTGGGGTTGCTGGTTATTTTGAAGGCTTGACCGCCCGGCTTGCCCAAAAGGCCGGAATGCCGTCCGAAACAGCATCGGGGTCATTGTTGAAATCTTCGTATACGTCAGCAAGGATAAACCCCGCCTTCAACTGGCCGCCGATCTGCTCTTCGAGCGTATGGCTGAATTGAACGCCGTCGTCGTTCTTTTCCGATAATTTCATCTGTTCCGGGTTTTTCAACGGATTGTATGGCAGCTTGTTTGAAATGACCATGGGGCGAACGGTGAAATCCTCAACGATAAAATTAAAGCCGTTATCCATCCCCGCAAGAAGTATGCCGCCGCGCTTGAGCACACGAAAGCACTCGTTCCAAACGTGATACACATCCTCGATATAGCAGTTGGAAACCGGATGGAAGATGATATCAAAGCTTTCGTCCTCAAACGGAAACCGCTTTGTCATATCCGCCTTTACGATATCGATTGCATACCCTTCGCGCGCCGCGACAATCCGTTCGCTTTCAAGCTGCCTGTCGGAATAGTCAAGAACCGTACATTGCGCCCCAATCGCGGCGAACACCGGCATCTGCTGCGCACCGCCGCTTGCCAAGCCGAGCAGGCGCGCACCATTTAGCCTTCCATCGCGCAAATAAGGCAAAAACCACTCATGCGGAACCGGCCTGATGGGCGTGAGCACAACGTCCCACGTTCCGCTTTTAGCCGCAACAAACGATTCATGGGAAATGGGGAGGCCCCATTCCCAGCCCGCCTCCACCCAGCGGTCGATTGTTTTTGCGTTGATCTCGGTGTAGGTTTCTTTGTTCATCGGTCTGTTCGGCCTTTCGGAGTGATTTACTCCCACTCAATCGTCCCCGGCGGCTTGCTCGTTATATCGTACACCACGCGGTTGACGTGGGGCACCTCGCCGATAATGCGCTCGGAAACGCGGCGCAATACGGGATAGGGCAGCTCCGCCCACTCGACGGTCATGGCGTCGGTGGAGGTGACGGCGCGCACGCCTATAACATAATCGTAGGTGCGAAGGTCGCCCATCACGCCCACGGTCTGTATGCCGGTGAAGACCGTGAAATACTGCCACACCTTCTCCGCGAGACCCGCCGCGGCGAGCTCGGTGCGCAGGATGTAGTCGCTCTTGCGAAGGATATCGAGCTTATCCTCGGTGATTTCGCCGATGACGCGGATGGCAAGCCCCGGCCCCGGGAAGGGCTGACGCCACACGAGCTCATGCGCGATGCCGAGGCTTTCGCCCAGAGCGCGCACCTCATCCTTGAAGAGCATGCGAAGCGGTTCCACGATGCCCTTGAAGCCCACGGTTTCAGGCAGGCCACCCACGTTGTGGTGGGATTTTATCTTCGCGCCCGTCGCCGTGCCGGACTCGATGATGTCCGGATAGATCGTGCCCTGCAAAAGCCACTCCGCTCCGCCGCGCTTTTTTGCCTCCTCTTCAAAGACGCGGATAAACTCCTCGCCGATGATCTTGCGTTTGCGCTCGGGCTCCGTCACGCCCGCGAGCCTGTCGAGGAAGCGGCGGCGCGCGTCCACAAAGACGATGTTGAGGTTGAGCTTATCCCGGTAAAACGCGAGTACCTCCTCGGCTTCGTTGAGCCGCAAAAGGCCGTGGTCGACAAAAATGCAGGTGAGCCTGTCGCCTACGGCGCGGTGCACGAGCACCGAGGCGACCGACGAGTCCACGCCGCCCGAGAGCGCACCGAGCACGCGCTCAGAGCCAACCTTCGCGCGCACCTCGTCGATGAGCGAGTTCGCGAGGCCCGCGGGCGTATAGTCGCACTTAAGGCCGCAGATGTTTTTGAGAAAATTCGAAAAGACGAGCTTGCCCTTTGGCGTGTGCGCGACCTCCGCGTGGAACTGGATGCCGTAGAGCTTCCTCGCGTCGTCCGCGAAGGCGGCGACCGGGCAGGCGTCCGTTGCGGCGATGGCCGCGAAGCCCGGCGGGCAGACGGAGACCGAGTCGTTGTGGTTCATCCAGACGATGCCGGAATCAAGCCCGTCGAGCAGCGGATGCTTTTCCATGCGGACTGCGGTGCGGCCGTACTCGCGCACGTCCGCGGCCTTAATGCCACCGCCCATGACCTTAGCGATGTACTGCATGCCGTAGCAGATGCCCAGCACCGGCACGCCAAGGGAGAACACCGCCGCGTCGCAGGCCTTGGCGTTTTCTGCATAGACGCTGTCCGGACCTCCCGTGAGGATGATTCCCGAGAGCGCCCCGCCCCTGATCTGTTCGATGGGTGCGGTGTGAGGCAAAAGCTCGCTGTAGACGCCCGCCTCGCGCACGCGGCGCGCGATGAGCTGGTTGTACTGACCTCCGAAGTCGAGCACGGCGATGCGTTCCATACGCTTACTCTTCCTCCCGGAAAGCAAAGCCATTCTCATCCGCGCGGTCGATGACGGCGAGGGATTTGAGGTTCACGCCGTTCTCTCTGAGGCGCTCGCCTCCGGGCTGGAATCCCTTCTCTATGGCCACGCCGATGCCGATCAACTGCGCGCCCGCCTGCTCCACAATGTCCACAAGGCCGCGCAGCGCCTCGCCGTTGGCGAGGAAATCGTCCACGATGAGCACCTTGTCCGAGGCGGTCAGCCACTGCCGGCTCATGATGAGCGTGACTTTTTTCTTATAAGTATACGAATAGATGTCGCTGCGGTAAAGCCCGCCCTCGATGTTGTCGCTCTTGGCCTTTTTGGCGAAGATCATAGGCACGCCGAATTCCTCCGCGCAGACGGCCCCGAGCGCGATGCCCGAAGCTTCCACCGTGAGCACGGCGGTCAAGCCGGTCAAATCGAAAAGGCGGCCGAATTCTTTTGCCAGTCCGCGCATGAGCTTCATGTCCACGCGGTGGTTGAGGAATCCGTCCACCTTGATGATGTTGCCGGGGAGCACCCTTCCCTCGTTTTTGATACGCTGCATCAACTCATTCATAGGAAATATATCTCCAATCAAAATAGTCCGACATTAAAGGAGGTACATTCATCAATTTATACAGCGTATAACAAAATCCGCCCCGAATCAAGTGGATTCGGAGCATAATCTTTTGGGCGGGTTCGCAATGTTTTCCGGTGCGCTCAGTCGGGCCGCTTTGGGACGCGCGCCCTGCCTGAAAAGATGCTTTGCGCCACATCCGAAACGGTGATTTCGGCAAGCTTTCCGGCGCACGCCCCATTGAGCGCGTCGTAAATTTCATCGAGCGCGGCCGCCATGCCGGAGGATACGAGGCAATCCGCATCCTCGCCGCCCGGCCGCCAGGCGGATGCGACGCAGCGCTCGCCCAACGCTTCGAGCACCTCCAGCAGGCGGATGCTCCCGCCGTCGGGGCGGCTGCGGTAGCCGCCATCGAACTTGCCCTCGCGCGCTTCGACGAGCCCGGCCTTCCTGAGCTTGGCCATGACTTTGCGCACGCGCACGGGGTTCGTGCAGATGTTGTCCGCAAGCACGTCGCTCGCGAGCGTTTCTTGCCTGTGATAAAGGAACACGAGCGCGTGCACCGCCACCGCGAAATCCCCGTTCATACCCTGTTTCCCCGCTTCCATCTTATTCGGAGCCGTCAGGGGGACCGCGAGCGCAGCCCCCTGACCCATATGAGATTAGTCAAGCTTTTCCTCGATGATCTTCTTCCACTGCGCCTTGCTCTTCGAGCCGGTGTAGGCGGAGCCGATGATCTCGCCCTCGCTGTTGAGGAAC
>JAPXSN010000104.1:0-3761 GCA_033813015.1 Clostridia bacterium
AGCTTCGCTTGCGGAAGGCTCGAAAGCTTTTCGAGCGTGAACTTCTTAACCATCTTTATCATGGGGTTTTTCGTGACGCCGGGCACGAGAGCTTCCACGACCTTCACGGCCTCCGGGTTGTTGAGGATATCCTCCACGAGCGACTGCGGGGTGAACTTTGCCATAACCGTACTCCTTTCATGGATGTTTCTTATATCCGCCGCGTCATTGCGCGCGGTGTTTGATGATGTCGTTGAGCCTGCGGTAAAGCGGGGAGAGACTGTCGAACACCTTGCAGTATACCTCGCCGAACAGCTTTTTGTAGATTGCGTGCTCCTCCATGTCGGGCTTATATGTATCCCGGATGCGCACCATGCCCCTGATCGCCTCGTCATAATCCCGATACACGCCCAGCGATACGAGCGCCGCCATGGAACTGCCCACGCCACACGCCTCGTAGGTCTGCGTGCGGTGCAGGGGGAGGCCGAACATGTTGGCCGTGATCTGACAGATTTCCGAGCTGCGGCTGCCGCCGCCCGCGACAAAGAGCTTTTCCACCTTGAACTTGCCCCTGCTTTCAAGGAGATACAGCCCTTCCATCAGGCTGAAGTTGATGCCCTCTATGATGGAGCGGTAGAGGTGGATTCGCGTGTGAATATCCGAAAAGCCGATGATCGCACCCTTGGCGTGGGGTGTCGCGATATCCGGCGTGAACGTAGGCTGAAACACGAGTCCGTCGCAGCCGGGGGGGATCTCCTGAAGCCGCAGGTTCAGGAGTTCTTCCGGGGAGCAGCCAAGGTGCTTGGCTTCCTCCATTTCCTTGATGGCAAACTCGCGGTTGAACCAGGAGATCAGCCAGTATCCGCGATAGGTTTCCACCTCGGGCAAGAAGCCGCCGTTGATGGCTGTGTAGGGCGGCATGATGGCGGAAGGGCCCATGTAGCGCTTCGTCGCGATCTCGATGGTCGCCGTCGTACCAAAGCTGAGCGCGGCGCTCGTCTCATCCGTGCAGGAGAGCCCGAGGGTTTCGCAGGCCTTATCTGCTCCGGTCACAATATAGGGCACACCCTCGGGGATGCCCGTCTGCGCGCTTGCATCTTTCGTGATCACCCCGATGCGCGTGCCGGGCTTGACGAGGTCTATGAGCTTGTCGTCCTCCATCAGATAGACGCAGCGCGTAATGTCGTTTTTCGACAGCCAGCGGCCGTTCTTCGTATCGTATGGCAACACGCCGACGGTATTGGCCGTGGAATCGACGAGGCTGCCAGAGAAACGCAGGTTGAGATACGCCGAGAGCAGCACGAATTTTTCTGTATTCGCCCAGATTTCCGGCTGATTGCGGATGATCCAGTTGCAGGCCATGTTGCCGCGTATAGTTTCGACCGCTTCCCTCATGCCGGCGGCAGCAAAGGCGGCGCGGTTCAAAGCGGGCAGGGAATGCAGGTTCTCCGCTTTGCGTTTGTCGAGCCAGACGATGGCGGGGCGCAGCGGTTTGTTGTGCTCGTCAAGACAAATGGTCGTCGCGCGGATACATGCACACGTAACCGCAGCGATATCCTTCCACAAACCCTCGTTCTGCGCTTGCAGGATACGGCTTGCTTCGCAGATCATGTTCCAGTAAAAATCGGGATCCTGCTCCGCCCAGCCGGGCTGCGGGGAATGATAGGGCTTTTCGAAATGTCTCTGCGCCTTGGCTAAAACTTCGCCGTGCACGTCGATGAGCATGGCGCGCGCACTCTGCGTCCCGATGTCGAACGTGAGAATCAGGGGGTTATCCGCCATAACTTCGCCTCCATTGAAGTTAGTGTATATCGACGTGTACTTAAATGCAAGCGAGTCGGCGACATAATAGGACGAAAACGGAAGCAGAATCCGAATATTCTCTCGGAATCAGGAATCCAATTTTCCTTTTTTGCGGTTCGGTTTGCATCAACAGGAAGTTCGGGGACGTGAATCTCTTAGATTGACAACATAGGCGCAAATGCATAAAATATAATTAAGTACACAAAAATGTACATTCAGAAAGCATACGATATGAATAAGACTCCTTATAAAAAGGATTGGCTGGTCGGCACGCGCATCGCGCGGGGCCTCATCGGCGTACAGCGGGGCGTGAAAATACCCACCATACAGGAATATACCGACCTTTTCAAGTGCTCGCGCGGCATTGTGCAGAACGCCATAAACGGTCTTGAGGAGACGGGGGCGATTGTACTCGACCGGCGCGGCAAGAGCGGCACATGGCTCGCCGCGAAGGATGAGAAGAAGCTTTTCGACAACGCGGGACTGCACTTCATCACAGGCTCAATGCCCGCGCCCCTGAGCATCCACCACGCGGGGCTCGCAACGGGTATCTGTCAGGCGATGAGCAAGTGCGCCGCGCCCTTCACCTTCGCCTTCGTTCAGGGCTCTAAGAACCGTGTGGAGGCGTTGCTGCGCGAGGTCTACGACTTCGTAGTGGTCACGCAGTCGGCGGCGGAGGAATATCAGGCATGCTTCCCGGAACTTGCGCTTGCGTTCCCGCTTGAGGGCTGCGTATATTCATTGCCGTACACGCTCTATATCAACAAGCCCGGCGTGAGCGAGGTGCAGGATGGCATGAGCATCGCCGCCGACCCGACCAGTACCGACCAGTGGGAGCTTACGGAGCTCGTCTGCGCGGGAAGAGATGTGCGCGTGCTCGAAATGCCGTATGTCTCCTGCAACTTCGCTTTTCTTTCGGGCGAGGCGGATTGCGTCGTGATGCAGGGTGAACTTTCCGCACGGCAGGCCAACCTAAACAGCCTGTTTTTTGCGGCCGAGCGGCGCATGTCGCTTGCCGATGTGTCGGCGATACCAATTGAGTGCGAAAAAACCGAAAAGCTCCGCCAACCCGTCATACTCGTGAACCGAAAGAACTACGGCATGGACGGGATACTCAAAAGCTATCTTTCCGGCAACCTCGTTTCGCACATTCAGAGCCTCGTGATCGATTTTAAAATGGCGCCGCAATTCTATTAATAATAAAAGGTGAACTGCATGGAAGCCAAAGAGATCGCGCGCAAGCTCAACAAGGCGTTTCCCGACGCCGCCGTCGAGGCGGCTCTTGACGAACGCGCTATCCTGACCATCCGGGGCGAGTGCGCAAGCTGGGATGAGCTCGTAAAGATCGGCCACAGGGCGGCAAAGCTGCCTGGCGTGAAGAACGTCGTCAATGAGCTCACAGCAAAGGGCGTCGTTGTCCCGCAGAAAGATTACGCCGCGCTTCGCGCGAAGGGCGAGGCCGCGGGAGTCATAGACGAGGCGGATGTCGTGATCGTCGGCGCAGGCATTTCCGGCTGCGGCATCGCGCGCGAACTTGCGAAGTACCGTTGGAGGATCGTCGTGGTCGAAAGGACGGACGACGTCGCTATGGGCGCGACCAAAGCCAACAATGGCAACATCCACCCGGGTCACGCGGTCAAGCCCGGCACTCTCAAGGCGAAGCTCAACGTTGAGGGGAACCGGCTCTACGACGCGTGGGCAAAGGAGCTTGATTTCGAGCTACAGCGCTGCGGCGCACTGGGCTTCGTCACATCACGGCCGCTCCGGGCCGCGCTGAAGTATTCATACAGGCAGGCGAAGCGCAACGGCGTCGCGGGCGCGGAGCTCGTGGACGCAAAGCGCGCCATGGAGTTGGAGCCGGGCTTAGTGAAAAACGGCGTTGGTCCCAAGATCAAGCTCGCGCTGTGGCTGCCGAGCATGGGGCTTGTGGAGCCGTATCAGGTGGCGCTCGCGCTCGCGGAAAACGCGGCGCACAATAG
>JAPXSN010000105.1:0-3712 GCA_033813015.1 Clostridia bacterium
AGATGTGTATAAGAGACAGCCTCTAAAGAGAGCGAGCTTGAGCAGGCCGGAATCGCCATGCGCGAAGCCCTCGCTTCCAAAGAGAGCGAGCTTGAACAGCTCAGGAACGCCATGCAGGAGGCCGTCGCCTCTAAAGAGAGCGAGCTTGAGCAGGCCGGAATCGCCAGGCGTGAAGCTATCGAAGCCAGCCAGAGCGAGCTTGAGCAGCTCAGGCGCACCATGCAGGAGGCCGTCGCCTCTAAAGAGAGCGAGCTTGAGCAGGCCGGAATCGCCATGCGTGAAGCTATCGAAGCCAGCCAGAGCGAGCTTGAGCAGCTCAGGCGCACCATGCAGGAGGCCGTCGAAGCGCGGGATGGGGAAATAACGCAGCTTCGGCAGTACGCTAAGAACGGCGGCGCGGAGCAGGCCGCGCGGCTTGAACAGATAGAGGGCATGCTTGCCCAGCGCGAGGCAGAGCTTGCGGAGCAAAGACGCATCAGCGCCGCCGCGCTCGCGGACAAGGAGCTTGCGCTCGAGCAGCTCAGGCAGGAGAACGCCTTCGCCCTCTGCGAGAAGGAGCACAAAATCGAGGAGCTGCGCAGCGTGAACGCCACGGCTCTCGCCGAGAAGGAAGCGCGCTTCGAGGAGCTCAGGCGCAACAACGGCTCGCTGCTTGCAGGCAAGGATGCCGAGATCGAATCCCTCAAGCGCGAGATCGGCAGCCGGGACGAGCGCATCAACTCCTATACCTTCGTGCTCGCGGGCAGCGATGCCCGCGCCGCGGAGCTGGCAGCCTCGCTCAACGCGCGTAAGGAGGAGATCGCCGCCCTCAACGAGCTCATCGAAAAGAAGAACGCAGTCATCGCGGCCTTCAACAGCGAGCTTTCCGAGATGCGCAACGACATGCGCGACTCCCGCGCGGCGCTTACTCGCGCCAAGGAGCGCAACGAAGCGCTCGAGAACGAGCTTGCCGTCAAGCGCAACGCCCCGAGCCCGGAGACCCTCGCGCGCAAGGACAACGAGCTTACCATGCTCAACGAGCGGCTCGCCCGTCGCGAGAGCGACGCGCGCAGGAGCGAGGATGAGATCATCCAGCTTCGCGCGGCGCTTGCCGATAAGGAAAACGAGATGGGTCGCCTGCGCAACGCCATCAACGACATCGTGCGCATCAAGGAGCAGCTCGACTTACCCGCCGCTGAGGACGAGCGGGCGGAGGCCGCCCGCAAGGAGAAGGAAGCCTGCCGCATCATCGTGCCGAACTTCAGCAACCTTACGAGGTAATTGACAATTGTCAACCAAACTCTTACGAATGGGGTTCCGTCAAAAAATCGGAACCCTTTTCGCACCTCGGGAGAATCTTATGTTCGTTAAAAACATCTATTTTAACCGCAAAGATATCTATTTTAACCGCATGAAACACGGCTTCCGCTGTTAAAGCGAAAGCCGTATATTACTTACATAATTGTCAATTGTCAATTGTCAATTATCAATTGCCCATCGCAAATCGCAGCTCCTCCCCGCTGAACCTGTCGACTACCACGATCTCGCCCGACGCGGAGTCGACGAGCATGGTCGCGGCGGTGCGGAACTCCTCGGCGAGGCCGCTGTAAACCGAGCGCGAGGGATCCTCCCCATCCGTGTAATCGAGAATGGCTCTGATGTCGGCGAGCGCACAGCGCGCGGGGTCGAGGGAAGAAAGCATGCGCAGCGCGGATTCGAGGCGCGGCTTCGTGTCCGAGCCGGGGCGCGCGTAGCCCGGGCTGATGCGGATGAGGTGGTTCGAGTGCGCGTAGCGGTCGGTGATTTCGAGGATGTCCGTTTGGTCGAAGCGCTGCTCCACGGAATAGGCGCGGCAGGTCTTCCTGTCGAACACGTTGAGATGAAAGGCCGACGCGCAGCTTATGCCCGCGAGCCGGTCGCGTATTTCCTCGATGCAGCAGGCCTCCGCCGCGTCCCGCAGCAGGAAATGCGCACTCAGCTCCTCCGGCAGCATCTCTTCGTGGTGAATGTAGTTGACCGAGGTAACGAGCCCCGCGTCGTTCCAAAGGAACGTGTAGCCCGGCATGGACTCGATGGCCGAAAACTCCGTGAAGCCGACCTTCTGCCCCGAATAGCGCGCGAGGGCGCAGCCTTCGGTCGTGTATTGACCGTCCTCGTTGTGGCCGTAGAGCAGCGAGCCGTCGGCCTTCCGGAGGAAAACGTCCGTGCAGCTTTCAAGCTCCAGCACGCCGTCGAGCATGGCGGCGAAAAGCAGATCCCCGTCGACGCCCGCACCCTCGGCCCTGTCGTAAATTTCGCGGCAGTAGGCAGGATAGCGCGCCTCGGCCTTCTGCTTCATGCGAAAGAACGAGGGCTTGAGCGGCCGGTCGACCGCAAAGCCGCGTATCGCCTCGCCGAAGATTTCCCCATAGCGAAATTGCCCGTCCGGGCCTGTAAGATCAAGATAGCGCAGACTCCCCATAGACCCCACCCGTTTTTGTTTTGATTATATCACGCGCATCGGCTATAATGATAGCAATCCGCAATTATCCTATCTATCCCATCATTTTTCGGGAGGTGAATCATGCTTTCCACCATCGTCATTATTCTCATGGTACTCTTCATTCCCCGCCTGATGGTGCTCCTGAGCGACAGGTTCAAATTCTGCAACCTGCTCGGCCCCGTGTTCCTTTGCTATATCACGGGCTTCGCGGCGAGCTTCCTATTTAAGGATACCTCGATTGCCACGACCGTCGCCGAGGTCTGCGTGCCCATCGCGATTCCGCTGATCCTGTTTTCGGCCGACCTTGCATCGCTCCGGCGTCTCGCGCGGCCGGCGATCACCTCGTTTGTGGTGCTCATCGTGGCGGTCGGGCTCGTGTGCGCGGCCGCGATGCTCATCTTCGGCAGCGTCGTTGCGGATGCGGATAAAATCAACGGCATGCTCATGGGCGTTTACGTCGGAGGCACGCCGAATCTCATCGCCATCGGCCTTGCGCTGGGCGTGAGCGAGGATATCTATATGCTGACCAACACCTGCGACATGATCGTGGGCGGAATCTACTTCTTGCTGATCCTCACCGTCATGCCGCGGCTGTTCCGCGCCTTCCTGCCCAAGTTCGACTCCGGCAAAAACGCGGCCAAGGATGAAAGCCTCGAGGGCACGCTCGGGGCGAAGTTCATCGCGAAGAAGGTGCCCTTCTCGTTCAAAATGCTGCTGGAACGGCTGCCTATCTTCCTGCTCGCCATAGCGTCCGTGGGCGTGTCGCTCGGCGCGTCCTACATCATCACGGGCAGCTTCACCAACATGATGGTGGTCATGCTCGGCGTCACGACCTGCGGCGTGGCCCTCTCCTTCGTGAAAAAGGTGCGCGCCATTCCCGGCTCATACGTCGCGGGACAGTATTTCATCTATATGTTTTCGGTTGCAATAGGATTAACGTTCGACCTTTCGATGGTCGATATGTCCTCGCTGATGCTCCTCCTGATGGTGGCCTTCGTGCAGTTCGGCTCGGTCCTCCTGCACATGCTACTCGTCAAGCCCTTTAAGATCGACGCGGATACGGCGCTCATCACCTCCACGGCGGGCATTTACGGCCCGGCCTTCATTCCGCCGGTCGCCAACGCCATGAAAAACAAGGAAATCATTCTCACCGGCCTCGTATGCGGCATACTCGGCATCGCGCTGGGCAATTATCTGGGCATTGGCATCGCGACGCTGTTCAAGCTGATTTTCTGACAGAGGTGTAAACAA
>JAPXSN010000106.1:0-3663 GCA_033813015.1 Clostridia bacterium
GCCATGTTCAAGGCGGTGTACGAGGGCGAGCGCGAGTTCGACGCCATCGCCATCGTCTGGGATGGGGAGAACCTCGCCGTGCCCTGCGGCGTGTGCCGTCAAGTGCTCGTGGAGTTCTGCGATCCCGAAATGCCCGTCATCTGCGCCAACCGCAAGGGCGAATACAAGGTGCTCGGCCTGGGGGATCTCCTGCCGTTCGCCTTCACGCCCAGCGACCTTACAAAAAAATGAGCTTCAAATCCGGTTTTATCGCCATCGTCGGCTCGCCCAATGTGGGCAAGAGCACGTTGATGAACCTGCTCGTCGGACAGAAGGTTTCCATCGTGTCGCCCCGCGCGCAGACGACGCGCAACCGCGTCATGGGCGTGGTTACGCGGCCGGGGCTACAGATGGTGTTCCTTGACACCCCCGGCGTTGCCGCCCCGCGCAACAGGCTCGGCGAATATATGCTCAATGTCGCATATGAATCGCTCAACGAGGTGGAATGCGTGCTCTTCGTCGCGGACGCGACGAGCGGCATCCGCGCGCGGGACGAGGCGCTGCTCGAAAAATTGCGCTCCGCAAAAGCCCCGGTCGTCGCCGCCGTCAACAAGGCGGACGCCGCCCTGCCCGAGGCTGTCGAGGCCGCACGCGCAAAGCTCGAGCGCGCGGGTTTCGTCAAAAACATCGTCGTCCTCTCGGCAAAGACCGGGCAGAACGCGGAGGAGCTCGTATCCGTCCTTTCCTCGTATATGGAGGAAGGGCCGCAGTATTTTCCGGATGATATGGTGACCGACCAGCCTGAGCGTGTGCTCGTGGCGGAGATCGTGCGCGAAAAGGCGCTGGAATTGCTCAGCGAAGAAGTGCCCCATGGCGTCGGGGTGGGCGTGGAGAAAATAGAAGCGCGCGAGGACGGCAAGCTGACCGACGTGTACGCCACCATTTACTGCGAGCGCGAAGGGCACAAGGGCATCATCATCGGGCGTCAGGGCGCGATGCTCAAAAAAATAGGCAGCCTCGCCCGGCACGACATCGAGTGGCTCCTGGGCGTACGCGTCAACCTCCAGCTCTGGGTCAAGGTAAAGGACGACTGGCGCAACAAGGAAAGTATACTCAGGGAGCTTGGATACGAGTAAAGGGGATTGTCAAGGGGCCGCTGCCCCTTGGCTTCCATTCCGGCTTCGGCGGCGTGTACGCCGAAACGGATGAAAGCCGAAGGCTTTCGTTCCTGTCGCGCTTTGCCGACCGTCGCGCAGCGACAGGCAAAGCGTGTAAACTCAAAAAAGCGGCGAAGCCGGGTTTTTGAAAGGAGGAACTCCTTATGCGCATGGTCGATTTGATTCTCAAAACCCGCGCGGGCAAAGAGCTTTCGCGGCAGGAGATCGAGTTCATCGTGAACGGCTTCGTCGAAGGCGAGGTGCCGGATTATCAGATGGCGGCCTGGCTTATGGCCGTGTGCTTTACGGATATGACCGTTGCCGAGATCGGCGAGCTCACGCGCGCCATGGTCTACTCCGGCGACGTGGTCGACCTTTCCTCCCTTCGCGGCGTCAAGGTGGACAAGCACTCGACCGGAGGCGTAGGGGATACGACCACGCTCGTGGTCGCGCCTCTCGTGGCGGCATGCGGCGGCACCGTCGCCAAAATGAGCGGCAGAGGCCTCGGCCACACGGGCGGCACGCTCGACAAGCTCGAGTCCGTGCCCGGCCTTTCCGTTTCGCTCTCAGAAGCGCGCTTTAAGCAGATTGTGGATGAAATCGGCCTTTGCGTCACGGGGCAGACAGGCAACCTCGACCCCGCGGATAAGCTTATCTACGCGCTTCGCGACGTGACCGGCACGGTCGAGAGCGTGCCGCTGATCGCCTCGAGCATTATGTCAAAGAAGATTGCCGCGGGCGCGGACGCCATCGTGCTCGACGTCAAGGTGGGTACAGGCGCGTTCATGCAGACGCTTGAGGACGCGCGCCGCCTCGCGCGCACCATGGTGGACATCGGCGCGCATGTGGGCCGCAAGACCGTCGCCGTCATCACGGATATGAACCAGCCGCTCGGCATGGCCGTGGGCAACGGGCTTGAGATGAAGGAGGCTATCGAAACGCTCTCCGGCAGGCTGCCCGAGGGCGACCCGCTCTATGAGGTCTGCATGCTGCTTGCCTCGAAGATGCTGCTGCTCGCGCATCTTGCGGAGTCCGACGCCAACGCACGCGAGAAGCTCAAGGCCGCGCTCGACTCCGGTGCGGGGCTAACCAAGCTTGAGGCTATGCTTAGGGCCATGGGCGGTGATACCGCCTGCATCAGGGAACCTTCCTTGCTCTGCCGCGTGAAAAGAAGGCTCGACGTGTTCCCGACGGCCGCGGGCTACATCGCCGACATGGATGCCGTGAGCATCGGCGTTTCCGCGCAATTGCTCGGCGCGGGACGCGCGAAGAAGGCAGATAATATTGACCCTGCAGTGGGCCTTGTGATGCGAAAGCGGCGCGGGGATTACATCCGGCGGGATGAGCCGCTCGCCACGCTCTACGTCAACGAAAGCACACGCCTCGCCGAGGCCGCGGCAAAGCTTCGAGGCGCGGTCGCCATTTCAAAGGCGCCGCCCGAGCGCATCCCGATGGTCTACGAGGTCATAGAATAGGAACGGAGGCTCCATGAAGAAGCTCATCGCCATAGACGGCAACAGCCTGATGCATCGCGCATATTGGGCGCTGCCCTCGATGATGACCAAGTCCGGCACGCCTACGGGCGCGGTGTTCGGCTTCGTCGGCATGCTGCTTCGCCTCGCCGCGCAGGAGCCGACACACCTGCTGGTCGCCTTCGATATGCACGCTCCGACGTTCCGGCACGAGCAGTATTCCGAATATAAGGCCGGGCGACGCGAAACGCCGGATGACCTACGCGCGCAGTTTCCGCTGATCAAAAAGCTTCTTTGCGAAATGAAGATCGCCGTGTGCGAGGTCGAGCGCTTTGAGGCGGACGATATCTTGGGCACCTACGCACGCATCGCCAACGAAAAGGGCATTCCCGCGCTGCTCGTGACGGGCGACCGGGACGCGCTGCAGCTCGTGAGCGAGCAGACCCATGTGCTCATGACGAAAAAGGGCGTCAGCGACACGGTGGAGTACGATCTGGGCGTTCTCAGGGAGCAATACGGCCTTACCCCGGATCAAATGCGCGATCTCAAGGCGCTCATGGGCGACGGGTCTGACAACATACCGGGCATACCGGGCGTCGGGGAAGTGACCGCGCTCAAGCTGCTCGCCAAATACGGCAGCATGGAAAACGCCCTTGCCAACGCGCAGGAGGAAAAGGGCGCGCTTCGCGGAAAGCTCATTGCGGGCGCGCAAAGCGCGCGCATGAGCTATCGCCTTGGCACCATAGACACGCGAGCGCCCGTTTTGGAGGATCTCGACGAATGCCGTTTCGACGTTTCCAACCTCGCGTTGGGCGTGCCGCTCATGCGAGAGCTGGAGCTTCGCTCCATCATCGAGCGGCTGCCGGGCAAATCCGCGTCCGTCCCCGCACCATTGGCGGGCAAGGTCGCGCACACGCTCGTGGACGATGAAAAAAAGCTCGCGGCGCTCGTAAGCTCGCTCGCGGCCGTACCGTCGTTCGCCGTCCATGTCGATTCGGCTCTTTCCGTGAGCGCAAACGGCAGCGAGCAGTTTGATTGCGTGCTCGGTGCGACGC
>JAPXSN010000107.1:0-3628 GCA_033813015.1 Clostridia bacterium
CTGGGATTGGGCCGCCATCACCGCGGCCGAGTTCCCGGTGACGCTCGACGGCGAAAGCACGCCCACGACGCTGCCCGTGGGGACAAAGCTCGTGCCTGTCGACACGGACGGCAAAACCTACATCCATTTCGTGACGCAGGAGGGCGTGAAGGGCACGCTCTACGTCCACTTCAACGCGGACTCGTGGGGCTACTCGATCGGCGGCGTGTCCGAATACGATCTGTTCAGCAACCTGCCCTACGCGGGGTGAGGGGCAATTTTCAATTGTCAATTACTCCACCGTCACGCTCTTAGCCAAATTCCTCGGCTTATCGATGTCGCAGCCCTTGAGGAGCGCGACATAGTAGGCAAAAAGCTGGAGCGGAACCACCGAGAGCGAGGGCGCGCACAGCTCGCCGCACGCGGGGAGCACGATGACGTGATCCGGGTTCGCATTGGGATGATCTGGGTCAATGGGGATGGGCTTCGCGGTGAGCGCGATGACCGTCGCCCCGCGCGCCTTGACCTCACGGATGTTGCTGAGCATCTTCTCGTGAAGCGCGGTCCCCGTGCACAGCGCGACCACGAGCGTGCCCGGCTCGATCAAGGATATGGTGCCGTGCTTGAGTTCGCCCGCGGCGTAGGCCTCGGAATGGATGTAGGAAATTTCCTTCAATTTGAGCGATCCCTCGAGCGCGAGCGCGTAGTCGATGTTGCGCCCCATGAAGAAGATATCCCTGCGGTTGAAATAGAGCGAAGCGAGGTATTGGAGGTTTGAGGTATCCGCGAGGAGCTCCGCCAGCCTGTCGCCCGTTTCGAGCAAAGAGCGCACCTCCTGCTTGGCCTCGAGGTCGGTGAGCCTGCCGCGCATACGGCCAAGGCAAATGGTAAAGAGCTGCATTAAAGCAAGCTGTGTGCTGTACGCCTTGGTCGTGGCCACGGCAATCTCCGGCCCCGCCCAGGTGTAGAGCACGTCGGTGCTTTCGACCGCGATGGATGAGCCCATGACGTTGACTATGGAGAGGACTCGCGCACCGCGCTCCTTGGCTTCCCTGAGGGCAAAGAGCGTGTCGAGCGTTTCCCCGCTCTGGCTGATGATGATGACGAGCGTTTCGGGGCCGATCATCGGGTTGTCGTAGCGGAATTCCGACGCGAGCGCCACCGTGACCGGCACGCGCGCCATGCGCTCTATGGCGTAGCGCGCGACCATGCCCACATGGTAGGAGGAGCCGCAGGCTACGATGCAGATGCGATCGAGACTTCTCAACACATCATCCGTAAGCCTTCTCAGGCCAAGCTCGATGGAAAAGTCATCCCGCACGCGCGGCGCCACCGTGCGGCGCACGGCGTCGGGCTGCTCCATGATTTCCTTGAGCATGAAGTGCTCGTAGCCGCCCTTTTCGGCGCTCTCGGCATCCCAGGTGATCTCCAGCACCTCGGGCTCGAGCTTCGCGCCGAAGTGGTCTAAGACCGTCACGCCCTCGCGCGTGAGTACTGCCATCTCTCGCTCGCCGAGGCGGATGACGCGGCGCGTGTGCGCGAGCAGCGCGGGAACGTCGGAGGCAATGAAATTTTCACCCTCCCCGAGGCCCACAATCAGGGGGCTATCCTTGCGAAGGGCGATGAACAAATCGGGTCTGTCCGCAAACACGATGCCCAGCGCAAACGAGCCTCTAAGCTGGTCCGCGGCCTGCCGCACGGCCAAAACCGGATCGCCTGCATAATAATGGTCGATGAGCTGCACGACGACCTCTGTATCCGTATCCGAAACAAAGGCGTAGCCCTGCTCGGAAAGATATGTCCTGAGCTCCGCGTAATTCTCGACAATGCCGTTGTGCACGAGCGCCACGCGGCCGGAGAGTGACAAATGCGGATGGGAGTTGACGTCGTTGGGCTCGCCGTGGGTCGCCCAGCGCGTGTGGCCGATGCCGAGCGTGCCGGGGATGCATGCGCCAAAGTCCGTCATTTCCTCGAGCGCGCGCAGCCTGCCCCGCGCCTTTTTCACGATAATGCTGCCGTTTTCCGCGTCCACCACGGCGAGGCCCGCCGAGTCGTACCCGCGGTACTCGAGCTTTTCAAGCCCTTTGAGCAGCAACGGCGCGGCCTGTTTGCCGCCGATGTATCCGACGATTCCGCACATATATGGCTCCTTTGGGGGAAATTCAGCGATTTCAGTGAATATTATAGCGTATCCCCGCGGGATATGACACCGTCGGGGCGAATTGTTATAGAATGTTTACCGTTGGCCGCTGCGGCTGCGGTAGAGCTCCTCCGTCGCCAGCGCGAGTTTAGTCACGGAAAAATACTTGCCTTCGGGATAGATGTAAAGCGTATCCGAAAGCGTGTTGAGGTCCACACAGTCCCCGTATTTGCCGAGGTAGTCGTATTCAATGTGGCAGGAATAAAGCGTATCCGCAGCCCAATGGCCGGCATACGGCTCGCCTTCATAAGCGCCTTCGAGCGTGAAGCCGGTCATGTCGTGTAGGAGCTTGCCCTTGCCCAAGCGGACGTAACCCTTGGCGTTGGGAAGGGAATCGACGTGGACGTCGCCCTCGAAGCGATAGGTTCCCGCCGCGACCTCGGCGGCGACATTCGTGCGCTCCCACTCGTACCAGTCGGGGATGTGCGAAAACTCGGTTTCGCCGGAAACGGCGGCGAGTTCCCCGTATTCACCTATCTTCCAGCGCTTGCCGCACGCCTCGCAAAAAAGCTCGTCGTTTTCGCTCCCCATGCGGTATTCGGCTTTGCACTTCGGGCACTGATAGAGCACTTTATGCAGACCCTCCGCGCGCGTCTTCATGCAAACGCGCACCTTATTTTCGCGCTGCCAGGCGAAGTCGTCGTAAGAAAAGGCATCGCGGAGCATGGCGTTGACGGCCTCGAGCGAAAGCGCCTTGAGCTCCTCTTTCGTCAGCAGCAGCGAGAGCTTCGCCTCGGTGCGGTTGCCGCGCTTTTTGAGGTTCCAGAACGGGGAATCGATGTGGTGGCCGTGCGTGATGAGCGTCACGACAGGCACATTGAGCAGCTTGCAGAGCTTGCCGAGGGATTCGGGCAGCACGGCGGTCGTGCCGCAGAGCGAGTAGCGCGCCTCGGGGTAAACAGAAGCGATGTCCCCGTGCTCGACGACTCGCTTGAGCTGCCGCACAAGCATGAGGTCATTGGTGAACTTTCTCTTGCAGATGCAGCCGACCTTTCGCATGAGCCATTCGCGGCCTATGTAGCCGTCTATGGCGACGACAGGGTTGACCCTGTGCGGGAAGGTCGCGACGCTCGCCACAAAAAAATCGTAGAACGCGTTGTGGTTGCACAGCAAAAGATAGGGCGGCTTCACGCCATCCATGCCCTCGCGCTCTATTTTGGTGCTGTGCAGAAGCACCACGGGGAGGGTCAAAAGCCGGATCAGCGCTCGCAGGTACCACGCCGTCGGCTCGACCTTGCGCGCCATATCGAAGCGCGCGGCGCCGCGCGGAGGAAGAAGATGCTCCATGTTTCAACGCCTTTCGGGAGGATGGTATTTCATATGACGCGGGAGAAAATCATAATACAGACTATCGAAAAATGTCCGCATTTGTCAAGGGGTTGTCCCACGCGGTACTTTTCGCCGCCGCAAAAAAGCGGCCCGCCTCCCGGCGGGCCGCTTCGGCTCAGT
>JAPXSN010000108.1:0-3612 GCA_033813015.1 Clostridia bacterium
CTTCCATAGTTCCTCCTTTTATGAAATGATATCGCCTTCGAGCGCATTCGCGCGCGACGCGAGTGTTTTCACTTTTGCGATTTCGCCGATGAGGTCGGCATCCGTTCTCACCTTCGTCCTGACATACGTTCCCGTATGTCCTATAAGGTATGCACCCCTGCGCTCCTCGAACAGGATTTCCTCGACCCTGTTGACATGGCTTTTCGCAAAAACCGCCTCCAGTTCCTTCCCCAGGACGATCAGCCGCGCGGCGCGCTCCTTTTTGAGCTCCGCGCCGACCTGATCCGGCATGTCATACGCCTTTGTCCCCTTTCTCGCCGAAAACGGGAACACGTGGACGCGCGAGAGCGCGACGCGTTTTGCAAAGGCGAGCGTTTCCTCAAATTCCGCGTCCGTTTCGCCCGGGAAGCCCGCGATGATATCCGTCGTGACGGCGCAGCCGGGCATGGCCTCGCGGAGCGTTTGGACGCACTGCGCGTATTCTTCCGGCGTGTAGCGCCTGCCCATGCGCGCGAGCACAGCCGCGCTGCCGCTTTGCAGCGACAAATGGAACTGACGGCAGACGAGCGGGTTCTCCGCGAGAGCGCGCACGAACGCCTCCGAGAACATCTGCGGCTCGAGCGAGCCCAAGCGGATACGCCGGATGCCCTGCAGCCCGTCCGCCTGCGCGACGGCGTCGAGCAGGGCAGTGCTTTGCAAATCCTTGCCGTAGCTCATCAGGTGGATGCCTGTAAGCACGATTTCCTTATATCCTTCGGCCTCGAGCGCCTCGAGCTGCCTGCGCACGTCCGCAAGCGTGCGGCTGCGCACGGGGCCTCGCACATAGGGGATGATGCAATACGCGCAGTAGCGGTCGCACCCGTCCTGTATCTTGAGATAAGCGCGCGTGCGCCCCTCGCGGGAAACGTCGAGCTCCTCGAACGCCGCACGTCCGCGGTATGCGGAAACTTCGGTCCGTCGGATGCCCGCGAGCGCGTCCTCGGCGATGCGTACGATCTGAGCGCGCTCCGCCGTGCCCGCCACCGCGCAGACGCCAGGCAGGGACGAGGCCTCCTCCGGTGCGCTCTGCGCGAAACAGCCCGCGACGACAACGGCCGCCTGAGGGTTTCGCGCGTGCGCGCGGGATACCATCTGGCGCGATTTTTTATCCCCCATGCTCGTCACCGTGCAGGTGTTGACGACGTAGACGTCCGCGCTCTCGTCAAAATTTACGACCTTATGGCCGGCATTGACGAAGAGCGCCTGCATGGCGTCCGTGTCATACTGGTTGACCTTGCAGCCGAGCGTGCAGAAGGCGACCTTCATCTGCCATCCTCCAATTCGTAAAGCAGCATCGCGAGCACGGCGGGGCCGGCGGTTTCGGTGCGGAGGATACGGTGCCCGAGCGTCACGCAAACCGCGCCCTTCGCCTTGAGCCGCGCGATCTCCTCCGGCTCAAAGCCGCCCTCGGGGCCGATGGCGAAGCCAAGCGTTTTCGGATGCTTCAGAGCGCGCAGCGCGTCCCGCAGCGTCGTGTTCCGTTCCTCTTCATAGGGAAGCAAAAACGCGTCGAAATCCGATGGGTCGATTTCATCCGTTTTCACGAGGTTGCGCACCTCGGGGATGATTCCCCGGCCGGACTGCTTGGCAGCTTCACATGCGACCCTTTGGTAGCGCGGCAGCTTGCCCGAAAACTCCTTTTGCGTGAGCCGCACAACGCTTCGCGCCGCCGCGACAGGCACGATATCACATGCGCCCAGCTCCACGCATTTCTGTATGATGGCTTCGAGCTTGCCCGCCTTTGGCAGCCCCTGAAAGAGCGTCACGCGCGTTTTTGATTCCGCCTCGTTTGGGCTTGCGGATAATATCGCGAGCGCGACTTTGTCCTTTTCAACCCTCTCGATGCGCGCGCGGTAATCCGTTCCCGCACCGTCGCAAAGAGTCAGCTCGGCCCCGCACGAAAGGCGGAGCACGCATGCCATGTGCTTCGCGTCCTCGCCCGAAACGACGGCGTGGCTGCCGAGAATATCCTTCTGCTCAACGAAAAAACGGCTCATCCTTTTATTGCGGCCGTTATCTGCCGCCAATCCTCATCCGCGTTGACCTCAATCGCCTCGAAGCCGTTCGCCTCAAGTGCGCAGAGCACCTCGCCGAGCCGTTCCCCGATGATGCCGGATGCAACGAATACGCCGTCCGGTTCTATCAGTCCGCGCACAAAGGGGATCAGCGCGACCACGACCGAGGCCACAATGTTCGCCGTGACGAGGCCGTATTTGCGTGCGGCGATGCGCTCCCGAAGCGCGGCGTCTGCAATCAGATCGCCCGTAAGGATTTCAATACTCCGTGCGTCGACGCCGTTCATGCGGGCGTTCTCCAAGGCAACCTTTTGCGCAACGGGGTCGATGTCGACCAAAACCGCGCGCTTCGCGCCAAGCAACAGGCTCGCAATGGCGAGTATACCGCTTCCGCAGCCGAGGTCGAGCGCGATGTTGCCGGCCTTCACATGCCGCTCGATGGCCTCGAGGCACATGCGCGTGGTCTGGTGTGTGCCGGAGCCGAATGCCATGCCCGGGTCGAGCGAAATTACAACGCGCCCGCGCGGGTCGAATTCGTTTTCCCACGACGGCCGGATGAACAGCTTTTCCCCGACGCCGAAGGGTTTGTAGTTGATTTTCCAGGCGTTTGCCCAATCCTCGTCGTCCACGACGCGCGAGAGCACGTTCAGCGACCCGAGCGCACCTTTCGCCTCGCGGCCGAGCGCCTCGAAGGAGGCCCGTATCTCCCTAATGAGCGCCGCGGCGTCCCCCGCGTCGGCGACGTAGGCCTTGACGCAGGGCTCATTCGCGCACAGCGCGTCCATATCCGCGAAGTCCCAATATTTGGCGGTGTCCCGAAGCAGCGCCTCGATCTCCTCGCGCCCCTGCTCGATGGCGACGCGATCTATGCCGAGCATCGCGAGCCTTCCCGAGACGGCATCAAGCGCATCCTCGGCGGCGAACACAGTGATTTCAGTCCATTTCATGCGCCAACTCTCCTTTTGCGTTCCCATCATAAAGCATTTTTTACCGTCTGGCAAGCGCGGTGCGCTTCCGGCCGCGAAGCACTGAAAAAACATAAATGTATGGCATTTTTTTCTTTTTGGGATTATACTTGATATATCAGCAATCATTGGGGGTATATGGTCGATGAAGGCGAAACGGACAGTTGCCATGGCCGTCGCGCTCATTATGCTCGTTGCTCTTCTGCCGTCGGCAGCGCTCGCTTATGACGACGGCCGCGTTGGCGAGAAATATTATGAAGTGCTCTACGAGTTCGACGAGAGCTATTATTTCGACTACATCGAGGTGATGTGGGACGGCGACCTGCCCGACGGCATCACGCTTAAGCTCAAGAGCACCTGGACGGATGATGACGGCTATGCGCGCGGCGGCACTCTTTACCTGACCGGTAAGCCGGAGGAATCCGGCACATTCGTTTTCAGCATCGAGTGTTATTACGACGGCTCGTTGGATGCCAGCGGATACGATCTCGAGCTTGTGATCAAGAAAGCAAGCACGAGTACGACGGAACCCACCCAGGAGCCGACGCCATCCCCTTCCCCGACCCCTAAGCCGACGCCCTCCCCGACTCCCG
>JAPXSN010000109.1:0-711 GCA_033813015.1 Clostridia bacterium
GTCCGCCCCCTGACGGTGGGAGCGCCAGTGCGCGCAGTATCACGTCGAGGTTCTCTTCCAGGGCCTCGTCGTCGAAGAGGGTGAAGCCGACCAGCACGTAGAAGCCGAGGAGGGAGCCGAGGTCCGCGGCTTGGGACAGGCAGCCAGGAGCGGCACCGCCGCCTTCATTTCCTTGATCACGCCGGAAAACGAGGTGTATGTTGACGAGCCTGTGAAATTCATCGCCAGAAACGCCGACAATGACGGCAATACCAGCAAATACCCTATGGCAAGAAGCAAGAATTCGGAGGAGAACCAGCCGTTCAGCCAAACGAATCCCGCCGTCCAAAGAAGCCCCAGCAGCCAGCCCTTCCAGGCAAACGCCCGGCCGGGAATCAAGGGGAGAAGCAGGGGCGTAAGAACGGTTCCCGCGATTACAGCGCCCGCATAAGCGATGAAGTCCGCAAGTCCGAATGGCCTTGCCGCGAACAGGTTTACAAGGAACAACAGGCCCAAAACCATCAGGGAAGTCTTCGCGGCGGATGCCAATTCCACGGGAGCGAGCACCAACCGGTCCCACAGCGTAAATTTCACGGTGCGCATTTCTTCCGTGGCCTGAAAGCCGGAGGCGAGGAAAGCCTTGATGTCCCGGGCTCTCACCGGGCCATAAACCACAGAAAACCCTGTTTGTTTGGTCACTTCATGGGCACGCACGCCGGGAGCGCCCAACTG
>JAPXSN010000109.1:721-3486 GCA_033813015.1 Clostridia bacterium
AATCAACGTCCTGTGCGACACCATTTTGGATAGCTTGGTTCTTAATACGCGGATTATCAGCTCGCCCGTTCCGAACGTGCCCTTACCGGCGGCGCACCAGACGTTGATGCCTTTCGTATCGAGTATCAATATCCAGCAGTCCAGCCCGGAAAGCTCTTTGCGCAAAGCGTCGAACGTCAGCTTGTAATTTGCGCTGACCAGCACCGGGGACGCGTCATCGGGATTGCCCACAGCGTAAAGCCCCGGATTGATTTTGTAATCCATCCGGCCTATGCCCCAGCGGACTTTCCAGGCCCCGAGAATATCCTTGAAATCCAGTTTTGTTGAAACCGCAGGGACGCCGCCCCGGGAAGTGTGGACTTCGCCCGTCACCCATTTATCCTTTTCGCCGTACGGCGTGACGGATTCCCCGGCACGGCAGCCGCCGCCCGAGCAGCAGGGCTTTTTTTCACTCATTTTCATCACAACCTTTGCAGCACATCGCATCTTCGCAGATGCGGCTTTCCTCAGCGGATGTGATTCCGTCTAAAAACCGTTTTGCCCTGCCGACGGCATCCGCGTCCAGCGAGTAGTACGTCCATTTGCCCTGCTCCCTGCCCCTGACGAACCCGCTTTCGCAAAGGAGCTTCATATGATGGGACAGCGTGGACTGGGACATTTCAAACTTCTCTAAGATTTTGCACGCGCAAAGCTCCCCGCAGGAGAGCATATCCACAATCATAGCTCTTTTGGGATCGCCCAATGCTTTGAACACCGTCGCATACTCTAAGTAACGATCCATGTTGACGCCTCAAATCTATAAAATTCGATATGAATATTATCTGAGTTAAATCGAAAAATGTCAATATGGGATTGCCTGTTCAAATACTCAAACCCCGCCGGCACCATCTCATCCGCAAAAACCACTTTCTTCGCCAACCCAGGGAACTGCTTGTATGTCTCCCACTGGTCCGAGCAGGTGACCGAGCGGCTTCTGAAAGAGAAATTGTCCGCAAAAAAATCGATGCTGACCGACGATCATCGTCAGCCTGGGCATTGCTTGAAGGTATAACCGCAGGTTTGAAGCGAAATGGTCCATCGCGGCGAAAAAAGATACGAAATCCCGCGTTTTAAGCCCAAAGAACGTAAAGACGGGCTCTAGCTATAAAGAATACATACTTAGTAATACAAAATACATAATACTGTTGACACGACCGATTTACTCTTTTATAATTCTCGTAAGGCATATCTCATAATACTCGAGGAGGTAAAAACATGAAGAAAAGCGTGGCGTTATTGGTTGCAATGATGATGATCGTTGCATTGATAAGCGCATGCGCCGACAGCGGCGCGCCCACGACGCCTCCCGCCTCGGCGCCGGTCGAGACGAGCATGGCTGCAAGTCCTGAACCTACGCAGGCCGCCGGGGGCCCCAAGTATGGCGGCGTACTGAAGGCCACCGTCAACAACGATCCCGCCTCGTTCGACGCGATGCTCGAGGGCGCGGAGACCGAACAGGTCATCGCGAGCCATATTTTCGAAACCGCGCTCGCGTGCGACAGGCAGGGAAATCCCCAGCCCTGCGTATGCACCTATGAGTTGAGCGAGGACGGCAACGTGATTACGCTGAGCGTGCGCGACGGCGTGAAGTTCCACAACGGCGACGTCTGCGACATTTATGATGTCGAGGCTTCCGCCAATCGCTGGATGAACAACGTCAAATTCTCGAAGACGCACGTGGTGACGCATCTTGAGAGCATGGCCGTCGTGGACGGAAAGCTGGTGTTCACGTTCAACTCGCCCGCGCCTCTCGCGCTCACGGCGATTTCCGCATGGGACCGCGGCCTGTACATCATGCCCAAGGAACTGTGCGAGAAATATCCCGACACGAAGATCCCCGATGCGGAAGCAATCGGCACCGGCCCTTACAAGTTCTCCGATCATCAGCCGGACAGGTTCGTGCTGCTCGAGAAGTTCGCAGACTATGCGCCTTTTGAGAACGAGTTCGACGGCATCGCCGGCACGAAGCACGCCTACGTGGATCAGCTCTACTTCTATCCCGTTTCCGATAAGACCGCGCGCATCACGGGCGTGCAGACAGGCGAGTACGACGTGGGCATCGGCGTTCCCTCGAACATGATCGCCGAGCTGGAGGCGGACGCGAACCTCAGCGTCGAGATCAAGGATCTGGGCATCATGTCCGGCCTGATATTCAACTACTCGCAGGGCCCCTGCTCCGATGTGAACCTGCGCAACGCGATCCTCGCTTGCCTGGATATGGACGAACTGATGCTTGCGGCGCAGGGCGACGAGTCGCTCTATTACCTCAACCCGAGCGTTATGCCTATCGCGAGCAAATGGCACACGGACGAGAACCTCGGCAAGTACAACAACGTCAATTTCGACACGGCCAGGGATTACCTCTCCAAGTCCTCCTACAACGGAGAGACGCTCGTATTCATCACGACCAAGGAATACGATTACTTCTATAAGACGGCGCTGCTCGTTGCCGAGATGGTCAAGGAAGCGGGCATCAACGTCGAGGTCCAGACTTATGACAATGCGACGCTCCAGGACTACAGGATGGACCCCACCAAGTACGACATGTTCAGCTCCGGCCTCACCGCCAAGGCAGACCCGTCGCTGATCGCCTTCATGGAGGAGGGCTGGGCCGGACTGTACAGCTCCGAGAAGAAATCGCAGTACTACAACCGTCTCATCACCGAAACGGATTTTGACACACGCTACCAGACGTGGGTGGAAATGACGAAGGTGCTCTACGAGGA
>JAPXSN010000110.1:0-3413 GCA_033813015.1 Clostridia bacterium
CCAGGGGCTTGACACCTACGTCCGCACGGGGGACGACGCGGCCGACGCGGCTTACATTCGCGCGCTCGCGGAGAAGTACGCGCCGGCGCGCCTGCTGTTCGGCATGCCGCGCAACATGGACGGCTCATACGGCTTTCAGGCCGAGAAGGTCAAAGCCTTCGCCGCGCTCGTGCTCGAGGGATGGGACGGCGATCACGCCTTCTTCGACGAGCGGCTCACGACCGTGTCCGCCGAGCGCGTGCTCATCGAAGCCGAGCTCGACTGGAAAAAGCGCCGCAAGGTCGTCGACAAGCTCGCGGCGACGATCATACTGCAGGCCTACCTCGATTCGCATCCGGCGCTGTAGCCGCGCCGCCCGAAACAGATCCAAAAAAATTTCCGGCAGCTCTTGACTTTGACGTCGCGTCGCCCTGTATACTCGCCTGAGAAAGGGAGGCCGCAGTGAAACTCACAACCATCAGCGAGGTATCGAGGAGCCTGAATCTCTCCACCAGAGCCCTGCGCTATTACGAACAGCTCGGGTTGATCCGGAGCATGAAAAAGCAGGACTACGCATACCGCGTCTACGACGAGGCGTGCGTGCAGCGCTTAAGGCAGATACTGCTGCTGCGCAAGCTGCGCATACCGCTCAAGCAGATCAAGGCGATCTTCACGGATGAGGAAAAAGCGCGGATCGTGGACATTTTCGAGGACAACATCCGCGCGCTCGACAGCGAGATCGCGGCCTTGAACACGATACGCGGCATACTCGCGTCGCTCGTGTCGCGCCTGAACGTATGCCCGGAGCCGAGCCTGCGCCTGGAGTTGATGCGGAGCGACGAGATCCAAAAAATTGTGGAACCGCTCGGCCTCCCGAAGATCAACTTCAAGGAGGATATTTCAATGGAAGAACTGAACAGGGCGAACGAGCGCCTCAATGCGCTGCAGGACCGGGATGTGCGCATCGTCTACCTGCCCCCGGCCACGGTGGCGAGCATACGCATTGTCGGCGGCCTGCCCGAGATCGAAACCGGGGACCTGCTTGCCCGTTTCGTTCGGAAAACCGGACTTGCCCGGCGTAAGCCCGACCTGCGCCACTACGGCTTCAACAACCCGAACGGGACCGCGCCCGACGGAAGCGACCACGGCTACGAGCGCTGGGTGACCATACCGGACGACATGGAGGTGGCGGCGCCCTTCGTGAAAAAGCGCTTCGAAGGCGGGCTGTACTGCGCGCACACGATACCGATGGGCGCTTTTGAGGAGTGGGAACGCCTGTACGTCTGGTCGCTGAACAACGACCGTTACGAATTGGATTTCAGGGGCCCGGTCGAGGAATGCGAATGCATGGAGGAGCATCTCGATTACATCCACAAGCACATGCTGCCTCCAGACGACGCCTCCGTACAGCTCGACCTACTGCTGCCCATCCGGGAAAAAGCGCTTTCCTAAAGCGCTGCGGGCAAAAAGCGGATGTATGCCGCCCCGGGCGCCGTACATCCGTTTCGCACATATGATACACCGTATTGTTTCATCAATAACGGGAAGAAAGGTTAACGGATGAGCGATCACGTGAAGATCATACTCGGTATCCTGATCCCCTTCGCGGGGACGGCGCTCGGCGCGGCCGCCGTGTACTTTGTGCGCGGCGCGCTCAACGGGCGCGTGCAAAAGCTGCTGCTGGGCTTTGCCTCGGGCGTGATGGTCGCGGCGAGCATGTTCTCGCTGATCCTCCCCGCCATCGCCATGGCCGAGGAGCAGGGCGTCGTCAAATGGGTGCCCGCGCTGGTGGGCTTCCTCGCGGGCATCGGCTTTCTGCTGCTGCTCGACATGCTCATCCCCCACCTCCACCTCGGCGCGGACGCGCCCGAGGGCCGCCCCGCGCGGATCTCGAAATCCGCGATGCTGCTTTTTGCGGTGACGCTGCACAACATCCCCGAGGGCATGGCCGTGGGCGTCGTGTTCGCGGGCGTGCTCTCCGGAAACGCGGGCATCACGCTCGCCTCGGCGTTTGCGCTCTCGCTGGGCATCGCGCTGCAGAATTTTCCCGAGGGAGCGATCATCTCTCTGCCGCTGCGCGCAAACGGCCTCTCGCGCAACCGGGCCTTCCTCTACGGCGCGCTCTCCGGCGCGGTGGAACCCATAGGCGCCCTGGCGACGATACTGCTCACGCGCGTAATGGTGCCGATACTCCCCTATCTTCTGTGCTTCGCCGCGGGCGCGATGATCTACGTCGTCGTCGAGGAGCTTATCCCCGAGGCGCAGCAGGGCGAGCACAGCAACATCGGCACCATCGGCACGGCGCTCGGCTTCGCGTTGATGATGGTGCTCGACATCGCGCTCGGCTGAGCGCAAAACGCGGCGAAATCAGGGTTGACAAGCGATGCGCAAGCACTTATAATATCCCTTGCGGTTCGAAAAATCGCGCATCCTGCGGTCATGGCGGAATTGGCAGACGCGTACGTTTGAGGGGCGTATGGGCAACCGTATGAGTTCAAGTCTCATTGACCGCACCACCTGGGTAGCTTGTCATTGATACAATGGCAAGCTATTTTCTTATGCATAAAAAGCCTAAAAACGCCGCATTTTCTAGGTTTTTAGGGTTTTTACAGGCTTGAATTCAACAACAATTCAATTGCTAAAACTGATTCTCGGAGAAATGGAACTGATTCTCGGAGAAATGGATGTGATGCTTGCACCCCCAAGAAAACACCTTCGGAGGCAAAATTAAAAGATATGATTCCCTTACTTAAAGCCAACGAGGCGAATCATACTCCGCCCCGCCCGGCTCCGCAAACCCCACGCGCCGCTCAGCCATAAAGAAAAAGCGCACCTTCAGGTGTGTTTTTACTTTGGTGGAGCATCGGGCTGGAGAGGTTCCGGTCATGCTTCCGATAGAAGTTGACCACAGCAATCAAACCCGAACGCCTCCCTTTATCAGAGAGGCGCTCAGATTTGCTGTATGCTGTAATAAAATCTTCAGAGCTATCCACTATTAAAGCTCAACCCCAGACCCTTCGAACGCCGCTTCATCTATGTATGTAACACTACTTGGGATAGTTATTTGTGTAAGAGCTATACAATTGTAAAATGCGTATCCCAGCATGCTTTCTATGCCCTCACCTAAGGTAACGTCATACAAGCTTGAGCATTCCGCAAAGGTAGCAGATTTGATTTCCGGGATGCTTCCCGGTATTACGACGCGTTCTAGGGACGTACAGTTATAAAATACCATTAAACCCAAATGGGTCACACTATTTGGTATGTAATACTCGTTTATATAAACCCGTACGGATTGTTTTTGCGGGATACTGGTAAAATGGGATGAAAGGTAAATGACGCTCCTCAGTTTCCTGCAGCTTAACGGAATAGAATGGATAAAAGGCCGTTCCGCTGCCATTCCTTCTCCTTTTCGACTTAGCTCACGGGAGTAT
>JAPXSN010000111.1:0-3392 GCA_033813015.1 Clostridia bacterium
GTTGAAGGCGCTCGACTTCTCCGCCGGCATGGAGGGTTATCAGAACGTGCGCATCCCCACGCTCAAGGAGGTTTACGGCCTGTTGAAGCCCACGAGCCTCACCATCAACGTCGAGATCAAGTCCGACGTGGTGATCTATTACGGCATCTGGGACGAGCTGGTCAAGCTCGAGCGAGAGATGGGCATGCAGGGGAGGATACTCTATTCCTCGTTCAACCACTTCGTGCTCATGAAACTGCGCGAGCTCGACCCGACCGCGAAGATCGGCCTGCTGTATTCCGAAGGCATGGTCGATCCGTGGATCTACGCGAACTACCTGCACGCGGACGCCATACACCCGCATTACCTCGCGGCGCAGGGTCCGGGCGTGATCGAGGGCTGCAAGAAGAACGGCGTGGCCGTCCACCCGTGGACCTGCAACGACAAGAAGGCCATGCGCGAGCTCGCCGAGGCCGGCGTGGACGCGATCATCACGAATTACCCGGACGTGGCGAGGGAAATCATCGGGTAGGGGCGGATTCCATATCAATGTCATTAAGTTAAGGAACACCGTAGCGGGGCGTCGGAACGGCGCCCCGCTGGTTTATTTTGATTTTGCCATGGGAAGAAATTTGAAGTTAGGAAAAAGACTTGACAAACGGCCAAAAAAATGCGGCGAAGCCCTCTTGAAAAATGTATTTCAGGAGGACGCAAATGAGACCGACGCCGCAGGCCCTCAAGGGTAAGCTCAAGTCCATCGTCAGAGACATGGCGCACAAACCGGAATTGTTTGTCAAGAACCCCGGGAAAGACTTTACGCGCAGGAGAAAGTTCGACTTTGCCGATGTTATAACCCTGCTGTTGGGAATGGGCAGAGGGAGCCTGCGCACGGAAATGCTCGAAGTCCACAGGTATGCAGCGGATACCCCAACAGCTTCCGCCTTTATTCAGCAAAGGGATAAAATCCTCCCTCTTGCCTTTCAGTTCTTATTTCATGAGTTCACCCGGTCGTTATCGGGCATGAAAACATACAACGGATTCCGCCTGCTTGCTGCCGACGGCACCGACCTACATATTGCGACCAACCCGAGCGATCCCGACACATACGCCCAAAATCATCCCGAGAAAAGGGGCTTTAACCTCTTGCACCTCAACACCCTGTATGATCTGTATAACGACGTTTATCTCGACGCGCTGGTTCAGGGCAGGCGCACTGAAAACGAGCATCTGGCTCTGGTCCGAATGGTAGATCGCTGCCGTATCCCTGGCCGCGCCATCCTGATTGCGGACAGAGGATATGAAGGCTATAACAATCTGGCTCATATTGAACGCAAAGGCTGGAAATATCTGATCCGCATCAAAGAAAAAAGCGGCATCCTTTCCGGCCTGAATCTGCCTGAAACCGCGGAATTTGACCTGGATATCCGCCGTATCCTGACCTGCAAGCAAACCAAGGATATCCAGACCCGGCCAGAGCTTTACCGCTATCTCACAAAAGACGCGCATTTCGATTTCCTCGATCCGCACATAAACCGGTTTTATCCAATATCCTTCCGGGTCGTCCGCTTCAAGCTTGAGAACGGCGCTTGTGAAACCCTCATCACCAATCTGGAACGCGACGCCTTCCCGCCCCGCGAGCTCAAAAAACTCTACCATCTGCGCTGGGGGATCGAAACGGCTTTTCGCATGCTCAAATACACCGTCGGCCTGATCGCCTTCCACTCAAAAAAGGCGGAGTACATCACTCAGGAGATCTTTGCCGCGCTGACCATGTTCAACTTCTCGCGATGGATCGCCTCGCACGCGATCCTTCGCCCGAAAAACACTCGCTACGCATATCAGGTAAACCTCGCGAGCGCCTTGCGCATCTGCCGGCATTTCTTTCTCTATAGCGACATACATCCGCCTGATGTTGAAGCCCTGATCCTTGCAGACCCTCTGCCTGTCCGGGATGGCCGTTGCTTTCCCCGCGATGCCCGCCCCAGAAAGGTCGTCAGCTTCAACTGCAGAATAACATAACTTCAGCGCTGTGCATATGATTCCTTGCGGTTTTTTTGCCGCTTGTTTGTTCTGCCCGCACTTCCCGCTTCCCCTTATAGCTAGGGCGAAGGCGTCGTTTCCGTCGCCTTCGCCCTCAGGTGCCTTCTTCATCTTTCGCTTAACTTAATGACATTGATATGGAATCGTCCCCTACGGGTTTCATTTGATTGTCGGCTGGCGGTTTCCTCGTCCCCGCCCGCGGCGGCGTTCTCGATTGTCAATTGTCAATTGTCAATTGTCAATTACTTCGTCTCCCCCTTGGGCTTTGAGAAGAATATGCCGAGCGCCATGATGACCGCGAACACGATCAGATAGTAGAAGATCGGCATCTCGAGGAGCTTATCGCTCTTGTTCAGGCCGTGCGCCCAGACCGCGGCGATCACCATGAACACGGAGCCCGCAAGCGCGAGCGCGGGGATCACGAAGCGCTTGAGCGCGGGGAACTCCTTCTCCCGGATCATGAACATGATGAGCATGGGGATATAGGACGCGTAGATGGTCACGATCGGCAGCTCGCTCGTATCGAACGCGAACGGGCCGAACCAGGACGCGGTGAGGTTCGCGCCATAGAAGTAGAGAAGCCAGAACGCCGCGAGCAATACGCCTATGACGGACGAATTCGTGGGCATGTTGGTCTGCGCGTCCACCTGGCGGAAAACGTCCGGCCGGGGGCCGACGTTGCGCGCGGCGAGCGCGTAGAAGCCGCGCGTGCAGCCCATCATCAATCCGTTGAGCGTGCCCAGGCACGACACGATGATGAACACGAACAGTATCGTGCCGCCGATGCTCGAGAAAATCGTGGAGAAAGCGGTCTTCGCGCCGTTCTGCCCGCTCTCCATCATGACGGCCTTGTCGACCGCGCCCGCGATGCCGATGTAATAGAGCACATAGATCGCCATCACGATGGCGGCGCCGATGAGCAGCGCCTTGGGCAGGTTCTTCTTGGCCTCGCGCAGTTCCGCGTTGATGGAGGTGGCGATGATCCAGCCCTCGTAGGCGAACGCGGTGGCGACGATGGCGCCGAACAGCGGGCTGCCGTCGACCGCCGTGACGGCCGCGGAGGTCAGGTTTTCCACGGTCATGCCGTTGACAAGGCCGACGACGGTGCCCACAATCGCCATGAGTACGAGCGGGATCAGCTTGACGGCGGTGGTCGTCACCTGGAATTTGCCGCCGAGCTTGGGCGAGAGGGCGTTGAGCGCGTAGTTCGCCACGAGGAAGAAGAACGCGATGGAAAGACACTCGGGTCCGACGATGTCGAAGCCGACGAGCACGCACAGATACCGCGCGCTGACCCACGCGAGCACGCCGGTCAGCGTCGGCGTGTAGATGGTGGCCATGAACCAGCCCACGTAGTAGCCGTACTTCTTGCC
>JAPXSN010000112.1:0-3340 GCA_033813015.1 Clostridia bacterium
ATCCCGCTGTGAACCAGTCCACCTCGCCGACCGCGAAGGGCCTCTACTGGATGTTCGCCAACGGCAGCGCCGAGGAGAAGGCTGCGCTTCAGGAGCTCAACGAGCTCATCATCGCCGGCCGCTCCACGCTCGACGTCGAGGAGCGCAAGGCCATCTACGCGCGCGCTCTCGAGCTCTCCACCAGCCTCACCACCGAGATTCCGACCTACCAGAGGAAGAACATGTTCGTCTTCAACAAGGACGTCATCAACGCGGAAACCCTCTTCAGCGGGGACGATGTGACCCCGTTCCAGAGCCCGCTCGCTTACATCTGGAACGTCGAGCTCAACGGCTAAGCTCCGTGGCTCTCCGTGAAATGACAATGTAATGGCTGTGACGCAAGGCTTGGCGTATGCCGCCGGGCCTTGCGTCTCCTAATACTACGAACGGGGCTGGGAGAAAGCACATGTGGAAGTATATTCAAAAAAGGCTGCTGCTGGCCGTGGTCATACTGCTCGGCGTATCGGTATTGATCTACATGCTCAGCATGCTTATGCCCGCGGACTACATCGATAACCAGACCGCCGCGGCGCTGTCGAACGGGTCGATGACGCTGGACGATGTCCAGCACCTCAAGGAGCTTTACGGGCTTGCCGACAAAAGCCTGTTCGGCATACTCAAGAGCTATTTCATGTGGCTCACAAGCGCGCTTTCCGGTGACTTCGGCTTCTCCTTTCTGTACGGAAAGCCGGTGACAACGGTCATCAATGAGTATATGTGGACCTCTTTTACCCTAGCGCTGATCTCGATGATACTTGAAATCTCAATTGCGATTCCGATGGGGATTAAAGCGGCCGTCAACCAATACGGGGGGTATGACTATACCGTGTCGGTGCTTGCCATGATCGGCACGGCGCTGCCGTCGTTTTTCCTCGCCGCGCTGTTGATGAACGTTTTCAGCATAAATCTCAAATGGTTCCCGCTTCAGGGGCTCACGACCGCGACCAAGATATTCTCGCCGGACGCGCATCTGGAGATCCTGCTCGATAAGGCGTGGCATTTAATATTGCCCATTTTGGTTCTTGTGCTCCTGAGCATCGGCGGATTGATGCGCTTTACGCGCACCAACATGCTCGAAGTTATGAACTCCGATTATATCCGCACCGCCCGTGCGAAAGGTCTGAGCGAGCACACGGTCATCTACAAGCACGCCTTCCGCAACACCTTCATTCCGCTCGTGACGACGCTTTCCGGCACGCTGCCGGGTCTGTTCGGCGGCGCGATGATCACGGAAACCGTGTTCGCGATACCCGGCATCGGTTACATGGCGCTGCGTGCGACGCAGCAGGGCGATATTCCGTTTATCATGGGCTATAACATGTTCCTCGCGATATTGACGGTCTTGGGCATGCTGATCTCTGACCTCATGTACATGGTCGTCGACCCGCGCGTGAAGCTTAAGTAAGGAGGCGAGCGAGAGATGAGTGAAAAACTGAAAAAAAACGGCGCGCAGCGCGCGTCCGAAAACAAAGAAGCCGCCTCCGCTTATACGGACGTTTCAGGCATCGAGATCACCATGGAGGAAAACTTCCGCGTCATGTCCCCATGGCGCATGGTCGCCAAGCGCTTCTTCCGCAGCAAGCTTTCTCTGGTGGGCTTAGGCATGATCGTGTTCGTGTTCCTGTTCTCCTTCCTTGGGCCCGTCATCGTGGACATGACCTGGGGCTACGGGGAAACGCAGGTGTTCAGCATCGCGCGCACTTCGACCCTCGTTACCACGGCAAGCTTTGTCGCGCCCGATGGAAGGACCTATAATTATTATGATGAGTCCGAGAGCGTTGTCACCTTCAAGGCGCCGCCCTCGGGTATACACTGGCTTGGCACGGATACCTCGGGCTTCGACGTGTTCGTCCGGCTCATGTACGGCGGGCGTATCTCACTGCTCATCTCATTCCTCGTAATCTTCCTCGAGATGTTAATCGGCATCATCCTCGGAGGCATTTCGGGCTACTTCGGCAAGTGGGTCGATCAGCTCATCATGAGGATTGTCGATATCTTCTTCTGCCTGCCCACGCTGCCGATCCTCCTGATCCTCTCGGCCACGATCGTGTCCATTAAGACGATTCCGTCCGAGCACCGCATCTACTATCTGATGGGCTTTTTGACCCTGATGGGTTGGGCTGGCACGGCGCGCATGGTGCGCGGCCAGATATTGATGCTGCGTGAGCAGGAATACATGATGGCCTCGGAAACCACGGGCATGCCCGCAAGGAAGAAGATATTCAAGCATCTGATCCCCAACGTCATGCCGCAGCTTATCGTCAGCGCGACGCTCGGCCTCGGCGGCGTGATCCTCTACGAATCCACGCTCTCCTACCTCGGCCTGGGCGTGCCCTTCCCGCGCGCGGCATGGGGCTCAATGATCGCGCTCGCAGACCCCTCCAAGGGGCAGGAGATCCTCGCGAATTACCCCAACATGTGGGTGCCCGCGGGTCTGTTGATCATCGTCACGGTGCTGGGCTTCAGCTTTGTCGGCGACGGGCTGCGCGACGCCTTCGACCCGAGAATGAAGAGGTAAGGCTATGGCAATTAAGAACTTGTTCGAAAAGAAGCAGATTAAGGGCGTGGACGATGTCGCCTACCTGACCGTACGCGAGGAGCGCCGCATCGAGCGCGACAACGCCAAGGTCATGCGCGACTTCGAGCGCAGGATGAACCGCAAGAACGTTTCGGAGCAGGAATATCTGACCACCATGCGCGACCCGGACAATGTGGTCGAGTTCGACGACCTGCATACCTTCTTCTACACGGATATCGGCACGGTCAAGGCGGTCAACGGCGTGTCGTTCGACGTGCCCAAGGGCAAGTCCGTTGGGGTCGTCGGCGAATCCGGATGCGGTAAATCGGTCACATCCCTGTCGCTGATGCAGCTCGTGCAGGCGCCGCAGGGACAGGTCGTGAAGGGCCAAATCCGTTACGCCTGCTCGGACGGCAAATGCTACGACATCGCCAAGATGCCGCGCGATCAGATGCTGCGCATCCGCGGGCAGGAAATATCCATGATCTTTCAGGAACCCATGACGAGCCTCAACCCGGTGTTCACCGTGGGCGAGCAGCTCGACGAGGTGGTGCTCATGCACATTGAGGGCGCGACCGCGGAGTCTGCAAAGCAGCGCTCGCTCGAAATGCTCAAGCTCGTGGGCATCGCGATGATCGACAAGGTGTATGACAGCTATCCGCACGAGCTCTCGGGCGGCATGCGCCAGAGAGTGATGATCGCTATGGCGCTTTCGTGCAAACCGCGCCTGGTCATTGCGGATGAGCCGACCACCGCGCTCGACGTCACGATACAGGCGCAGAT
>JAPXSN010000113.1:0-3204 GCA_033813015.1 Clostridia bacterium
CGACCAGCTCGAGGCAATGAAGGACGGCGCGCCGCAGCTGCACGAAAAATTCCATAACAACATACTCGCCCATACCTCCTACGAGGACGGCAACTACGAGCAGGCCATCAAGGAGCCGGGACTCATCCGCTTCGAGAAGTGGTACGATACGCCCACCGTCCAGCATTGCCACATCGAAAACCACATCTGCTACGCGTGGGAAGAGGCAAGCAAGGTCAACGTCGTTTCGTCCACGCAGATCCCGCACATCGTGCGCCGCGTCGTCGCGCAGGCGCTGGGCATCGAGTGGGGGAAGGTGCGCATCGTCAAGCCCTACATCGGCGGCGGCTTCGGCAACAAGCAGGACGCGCTCTACGAGCCGCTGTGCGCCTACCTTTCCACAAAGGTCGGCGGCAGGCTCGTCAAATACGACATGACGCGCGAGGAAACCTTCGCCTGCACGCGCGTGCGCCACGCCATCCGCTTCCACATCACCACCCATGTGCGGCCGGACGGCACCTTCGTCGCAGGCAGGCTCGAGGCGTTTTCCAACCAGGGCGCGTACGCGAGCCACGGCCACGGCATTGTCGCCAAGGGCGCGGGCGCGTACCGCCAGCTCTACCGCTACCGCGGCGCGTGCAAGGGCGACGCTTATACCATCTACACCAACACCGCCTCCTCGGGCGCGATGCGCGCCTACGGCATCCCGCAGATCACCTTCGCGCTCGAAAGCCATGTGGACGATATCGCCAAAGCGCTCAACATGGATCCCGTGGCGCTCCGACGGCTCAACATGATGGAGGTCGGCTACGTCGATCCGTTCTCGAAGAACGAGAACTACTACGACAGCTTCAATCAATGCATGGATAAGGCTATGGCCTACCTCGATTATGAGAGAAAGCGCAAGGAGTACGCCAATCAGACCGGCCCCGTGCGTCGCGGCGTGGGCATGGCCATCTTCTGGTATAACACAGCAGTGTGGCCCATTTCGCTCGAAAGCTCCTCCTGCCGTATGGTGTTGAATCAGGACGGTTCCATCCAGCTCCAGCTCGCGGAAACCGAAATCGGCCAGGGGGCGGACACGGTCTTCGCGCAGATGGCGAGCGAAACGCTCTCCATCCCCTTCGAGAACGTGTATGTGATAAGCGCTCAGGATACGGACATCACCCCCTTCGGCACGGGCGCGTACGGCTCGCGGCAGACCTACATCGGCGGCTTCTCCGTCAAGCAGACGGCGCTTTTGCTCAAGCAGCGCATCCTCGCTTACGCGCACGAGGTCACGCGCATGCAGGAAAGCTCGCTCGACCTTGTGGACGGCCACATCGTCAACGTCAACAGCGGCCGGGTTCTCCTCTCGCTCAAGGACCTCGCGCTCGAGGCGTTCTACAACACGTCGCACAGCGAGCACATCACGGCAGAGAGCACCTACCAGGCCAAGTCCAACGCCTATTCCTTCGGCTGCAGCTTCGCGGAGGTCGAGGTGGATATCCCGCTGTGCAAGGTCAACATACTCAACCTCGTCAACGTGCACGACTGCGGCATGCTCATCAACCCCGCGCTCGCCACGGCGCAGGTGCACGGCGGCATGAGCATGTCCATCGGCTACGGCCTGTCCGAGCAGCTTCTCTACGACCCCAAGACGGGTAGGCCGCTCAACGACAATCTGCTCGACTATAAGCTTTCGACCACCATGGACCATCCGCACCTCGAGGCGCAGTTCGTGGAGAACTACGAGCCCACGAGCGCGTACGGCACCAAGGCGCTCGGCGAGCCGCCCGCGACCAGCCCCGCGCCCGCGCTTCGAAATGCCATTTTGCAGGCAACCGGCGTCGCCATAGACGCCGCACCCATGAATCCCCACAGGCTCTTCGCGCGCTTCCGCGAAGAAGGCCTCGTATAAGGAGGAATCGCCATGTACGATATGAAAGCCCTGTATGAGGCGACGAGCGTTTCGCACGCGATCCAATTGCTTCAAGAACATCCTGGCGCGAAGATACTCGCGGGCGGCAGCGACGTGCTCGTGCAGCTTCGTGAAGGCAAGCTTGCCGGGATGGAGTTTGTGAGCATCTTTAAGCTCGACGAGCTGCGCGGCGTAAAGCTGGAGGGAGACGGCGTCATCCGCATCTTCCCATTGACGAGCTTTTCCCATGTCGCGCGCGACCCCGTCGTCAACCAATATGTCAGAGTGCTCGCGGAGGCGGTCGACAAGGTCGGCGGTCCGCAGGTGCGAAATATCGGCACCATCGGCGGCAACATCTGCAACGGCGTCACGAGCGCGGATTCCGCCTCGTCTCTGGTCGCCTACGACGCCGTCGTCGAGATCACGGGGCCGGAGGGCGTGCGGCAGCTTCCCATACGCGAGTGGTACGTCGGCGCGGGCAAGGTCGCGCTGCGCCCGGCGGAGATGCTCACGGCTATCCTCATCAAAAAGGAGAGCTACGCGGGTTACGCGGGCTTCTACATCAAATACGCCATGCGCAACGCCATGGACATCGCGACCCTTGGCTGTTCGGTCAACGTGAAGCTCTCGGCAGATAAAAAGACCGTCGCCGACGCGCGCATCGCCTACGGCGTGGCGGGACCCGTGCCCATGCGTGCGCCTTCAGCCGAAGCCGCGGCGAAGGGCAGGCCGGTTTCGGAGGAAACCGTCGATGCTCTCGCCAAAGCCGCGCTTGCGGACGTCAGCCCGAGGACGAGCTGGCGCGCGACCAAGGAGTTCCGCCTGCACCTAGTTGAAGAGCTCGCGCGGCGCGCGTTCAAAGAAGCCATCAAAAGAGCGGGAGGTGAAATCTGATGCCGCAGATGCAACTGGTCAAATGCACCATCAACGGGAAGCAGACGGAGGTCATGGTCGACGTGCGCGCATCCCTCACGGATATGCTCAGAAACGACTACCGCCTGACTTCGGTCAAGAAGGGCTGCGAGGTCGGCGAGTGCGGCGCGTGCAACGTCGTCATCAACGGGGAATGCTTCAACTCCTGCATCTACCTCGCGGTCTGGGCGGACGGCAAGAGCATACTCACGCTCGAGGGTCTCATGGGGCCGGACGGCGAGCTTTCGGACATCCAGCAGGCGTTCATCGACGAGGCGGCGGTCCAGTGCGGCTTCTGCACGCCGGGCTTCATCATGACCGCGTGGGAGCTGCTCGCGAGCGGCAAGGAATACACGCGCGATGAGCTTCGCCGCGAGCTCGCGGGGCATCTGTGCCGCTGCACCGGGTATGAG
>JAPXSN010000114.1:0-3192 GCA_033813015.1 Clostridia bacterium
GGTCATTGCGGATGAGCCGACCACCGCGCTCGACGTCACGATACAGGCGCAGATACTCGACCTGCTTCGCGAGATCAAAACGAAGATGGACGGCAGCATCATGCTCATCACGCACGATTTGGGCGTCATCGCTGAGATGGCGGACTATGTCGTGGTCATGTACGCGGGCCGCATCGTGGAAAAAGGCACCGTGCAGGAGATCTTCTTCGAGCCCAAGCATCCCTACACCGTGGGTCTGATGCGCAGCAAGCCCAGCATGAACAAAAAGGTCGAGCGGCTTTACAGCATACCCGGCCAGGTGCCCAACCCCATCAACATGCCCGACCATTGCTACTTCCTCAACCGCTGCGAGAAATGCCTCGCGCGCTGCAACGGCGCGTACCCGAGCATGATCCGCTTCTCGGATACGCATTACGCCGCCTGCTACCTCTACGAGGATGACATCAACGCAGATGTGTTCGGCGCGTTGAGCGACGAGAGAAAGGAGTGAGGGCAATGGCTAAGGACAACATACTCGAAGTCAGCCACCTCAAGAAATATTATCCGGTCAGTCAGGGCATCTTCCGCAAGGCCAAGGATTACGTCAAGGCCGTGGACGACGTTTCCTTCACCATCGAGCGCGGCACGACAATGGGTCTCGTGGGCGAGTCCGGCTGCGGCAAAACCACCGTCGGCCGCACCATACTGCGATTGCACGATGTGACGGACGGCGCGGTCCAGTTTAACGGGCAGGATCTTTCCTGCCTTAGGCCGTGGGAGCTTCGAAAACTCCGCCCCAGGATGCAGATGATCTTCCAGGACCCGTACTCGAGCCTTTCACCGCGTATGCCCGTGGGCGAAATCATCGGCGAGGCGGTCAAGGAGCACAACATCGTGCCAAAGTCGCAGTACCGCGCCTATATCGTCAAGGTCATGCGCGACTGCGGCCTCCAGCCCCAGTATTTCTACCGTTACCCGCACGAGTTTTCCGGTGGCCAGCGCCAAAGGATCTGCATCGCGCGCGCGGTGGCGCTCAACCCGGATCTCATCATCTGCGACGAACCCGTGAGCGCGCTGGATGTATCCATCCAGGCGCAGATCATCAATTTAATGATGGATTTGCAGACGCGCTTCAACTACACGTACCTGTTCATTTCGCACGATCTTTCGGTCGTAGAGCATATCTCCAAGACCATAGGTGTCATGTATCTCGGCTCCATGGTGGAGATGGGGGATAAGGAAAAGATTTTCGCCAATCCCATGCACCCCTATACGCGCGCGCTGCTCTCTGCCGTGCCTCAGCCCGACCCCTCGTACCAGATGAACCGCATCATACTCAAGGGTGATATCCCGAGCCCTGCCCACCCGCCCTCCGGCTGCAAGTTCCGCACACGCTGCGCCGAGGCCATGGATATCTGCGCCAAGGCCGTGCCCGTATTTAAGGAATACGAACCCGGACATAAGGTGGCCTGCCATCTCTACCCGCAGGACTGATGGCCGACAAGCGCAAAAAGGAAGAGTGGGTGGACGACGGCCGCGTCATCGCCAACATGAACGTTCCGGGCATGCCGGATGTCTTCTATCGGCGGAACAAGCGCAGGAAGTTTGACGAGTTCGGCGAGACTGCGGCAAAGCCTGAGCCGACTAAGCTCACGCGGCAGGAGAAACGCGCCATTTCTGGCGGGGTCGGACTTGCCTTCATCGCGGCGCTCATCGGCTTCGGTCTGCTCTTCGCGCTGTTCCTGCTCTTCTGCTCAAAAATATGGTTTTCATAGTTTGACCTCAGGCATACAAACAAGCAAACAGGCCGGTAATCCCCGGCCTTTTTATATGCCGCATCTTGCCTGAGAAAGCGGACATGCGTATAATTATAAACAATAAACGCATCTATATAATGTGATGAATGGAGAAGATAGAATGAACAGGGAAGAACTCTACGCGCGGGCGGCCGCGAAAGAAGCCGATATTGCCCGGGAAATCGAGGAGATCTGCCATTATGTGTATGCGCACGCGGAGCTTGGCGGAAAGGAATATGAATCCTCGAAATACCTCGCGCGGCTCATGGAAAAGCACGGCTTTCAGGTGCGATACCCTCTTGGCACGCAGGAAACGGCCTTCCGTGCGGACTACGGGCCGGGGAGCGGCCCGCTCGTATGCTTCCTCGCGGAATACGACGCGCTGCCCGGCTACGGCCCGGAGAAGAAGCCCGGCCATGCCTGCGGCCACAACTGGATCGCCGCGCACTGCTGCGGCGCGGCAATCATATTGAAGGAGCTTGCCGATGAGCTCGGCTGCCGCGTGTGTGTCGTTGGCGCGCCTGCGGAGGAAACCTACGGCGGCAAGGTCATCGCCGCGCGCGAAGGCTTTTATGACGATGTGGACGCGGCCATACAGTTCCATCCCTCGGACAGCACCAGCCTGATGAACAATATGCTCGCGATCAACTCCTATAAATTCACCTTCCACGGCAAGGCGGCGCACGCGGCCGCGTGCCCGTGGGATGGCGTAAACGCGCTTGACGCCGTAATCCAAACTTTCACAGGCATCAACGCGCTTCGGCAGCATCTCAGGCCGGATGCGCGCATACACGGCATCGTCACCGAGGGCGGGCAGGCGCCCAACATCATACCCGACCGCGCGAGCTGCTATTTCTTTGTGCGCGCGCGGCGCCGCGCATATCTCGACGAGGTCTGCGAGAAGGTCAACGCCATCGCCGAGGCCGCGGCGAAAACGGTCGGCGCACGCTTGGAGACCATATCGCCCGATCTTCCGTTCGACAACTTCCTTGAGATTCCCTCGATGACGGCGCTTGCGAAAAAGCACCTTGACGCGCTCGGCATCCCTGTTAAGCAGGATGAGGAGCGCGCCTCCGGCTCTTCGGATGTTGGCAACGTCAGCTATATCTGCCCCTGCTTGCTCATGGGCGCGGAGATACGCGAGGGGAATCTCGGCTTCTCCCCGCACGAGGAGGCGACGCTCCCGATGGCGGATTCGCAGGCCGCCTACGCCGCGCTGCATCTGTTTGTGAATGCAGCTGCGCGCGTGGCAATCGACATCTGGCTCGAGCCGGAGTTGCTCAAGCAGATGAAAATCGAGGTTGCAGCCGGTAAAGATCAAAGGTAATTGACAATTGGCCACCTCTAAAAGCCCAGTGATAGGACGAGGAATTTGAGCGTGTAAGCGCAAGAATTCCTCGTTTAAATATGGTAGAAT
>JAPXSN010000115.1:0-3159 GCA_033813015.1 Clostridia bacterium
TGGTCGCGCCCATCGAGGCGCAGCTTCGCGGCGCGGAGGCTATTATTCCATACAGAATATTCGGGGAGGCACGATGAAAACGCTGATTTACCGGTTCCTCGCATGGTTCTACCGCCGCGCGCGGCTTTTCCTGCCGGTCTACTACGTCAATTCGGGCGAGGCGCTCCCGCCGCCTCTCTCCAAAAGGGAGGAGGACGAGTGCATCCGCGCGCTCGCCAAGGGCGATTTGAGCGTACGCCAGACTCTCATTGAGCGAAACCTCCGCCTCGTGGTCTACATCGCGCGCAAATTCGAAAACACGGGCGTCAATGTGGAGGATTTGATCTCCATAGGCACCATCGGCCTCATCAAAGCGGTCAACACGTTTGATACCGAGAAGCGCATCAAGCTTGCCACCTACGCCTCGCGCTGCATCGAGAACGAAATTTTGATGTACCTTCGCCGGAGCTGTCGCCTCAAGCTGGAGGTTTCCCTCGACGAGCCGCTCAACATCGACTGGGACGGCAACGAGCTGCTGCTTTCGGATATCCTCGGCACGGACGGCGACCTCGTATGCCGCAACATCGAGGATGAGGTCGATAAGGAGCTGCTTTCCCTTGCCATGCGTAAGCTCTCTCCGCGCGAGAAGCGCATCATGGAGCTGCGCTTCGGCCTCGAGGGCAGGCAGGAATACACGCAAAAGCAAGTCGCGGATATGCTTGGCATTTCGCAGAGCTACATATCGCGCCTCGAAAAGCACATATTGAACACGCTTCGCAAGGAAATGATCGCGATGCTGTGAGCCTTTTTATCGAGGAATCATAAAGCAAGGCGCGCCGGGAGGCGCGCCTTAGCCATATTCTCGCTTGCTTATTTCCCCTGCGCCCAGGCTTCCGCCGCCATCTTCTTCAGGTCGCACGGGATGTCGATGCCCTGCGGGCACATGGGCACGCACGCGCCGCACTCGACGCACTTGTCCGCGCGCGAGTCGGCGGAGGCGAACATGTAATCCCCGCGCGAGGCGTTCGCGTTCTGATAGCGCGCATACTCGTTCCAGATGGCGAACATGCCCGGGATATCCACGCCGTTGGGGCAGGGCATACAGTAGCGGCAGCCGGTGCAGCCGTTGTTCGTGCGCTTGGTGAGCGCCTCCGCCGTCTGCGCGACAGCCTGCTTTTCCACAGCGTTCAGGGGCCGATGCGCAGCGAACGTCGCGAGATTGTCCTCAAGCTGCGCACGGGTGCTCATGCCGCTGAGAATCACCTTCGCGTTGCCGTAGTCGGCGACAAAGCGCAGCGCCCACGAGGCGTCGGAAGCATCCGGCGCAAGCGCCCGAAGGGGCGAGGAAATATCCTTTGGCAGCGCCGCGAGTGCGCCGCCCTTGACGGGCTCCATCACGACGACGCCGGTGCCGAGCTCCCCCGCGAGCAGAAGGCCCTTTTCGCCTGCCTGGTCCTCCCTGTCCATATAGTTGAACTGGAGCTGGCAGAAGTCCCACTTGCGCGAGCGGAGGATCTGTTCATATTCCTCGTAGCTGCCGTGAAAAGAGAAGCCGAGCCTCCTGATGCGGCCCTGCTTCTGATATTCCTCAAACAGAGGCATAAGCCCGAGCTTGTTGACCTTCTCCCAGCGCGCGCCGTTGAGCGCGTGGATGAGGTAGAAGTCTACATAGTCCGAGCGCAGGTTCTTCATCTGAAGCTCGAAGATATCCTTTGCTTCCTCGAGCGACCCCGGCTTCCATGTGGGGAACTTCGTCGCCAAATGGAAGGTGTCGCGCGGCAGCCTCGAGAACACTTTGCCCACGAAGGGCTCGCTCTCCATGCCGTGGTAAACATACGCCGTGTCGAAATAGTTCACGCCGGCTTCGTAGGCACGAAGGAGCAGGGCTTCCGCCTCGGCCTCGTCGATGTGCCCGTCTTTGGTGGGGAAACGCATGCAGCCGTATCCGAGCGCGGATACCTTGATTCCTGCGAGTTCGCGATAGAACATAGTGCACCTCATGTATCTATAATGTATCTATTGTATCACCGATGAAGCAAAGAAAAAAGCCCCCGCGGCGAAACGGGGGCGGGGGATTGCATTCGTAATCTTAATAATTCTCGGCCTTGATCTCGAAGTAGGCCTGCGGATGCGCGCACACGGGGCAGAGTTGGGGCGCGGTCTCGCCTATGTGGATGTGGCCGCAGTTGCTGCACTTCCAGACGTATACGCCGTTGCGGGCAAACACCTTGCCTTCCTTAATGTTGGCGAGCAGCTTGAGGTAGCGCTCCTCGTGGCCCTTCTCTATTGCGGCGACGCCCTCCATCAGGATGGCAATCTGCTCGAAGCCTTCCTCGCGCGCGGTCTTGGCAAAGCCCGCGTACATGTCGGTCCACTCATAATTTTCGCCCGCGGCGGCATCCTTAAGGTTGTCCGTCGTGGTGGGCACTGCGCCGCCGTGCAGGAACTTGAACCAGAGTTTCGCGTGCTCCTTCTCGTTGCCGGCCGTCTCCTCAAAGATGTCCGCAATCTGGTTGTACCCATCCTTGCGCGCCTGCGAGGCGTAGTAGGTGTACTTGTTCCGCGCCTGCGATTCGCCCGAGAAGGCGGTCTGGAGGTTCGCTTCGGTCTTGGTTCCTTTAAGTTCTTTCATGATGATTCTCCCTTCAACATTTATCTTATTGTGATTCCTGGCATTGTTTGCATATGCCGGTGAAGAGCATCAGCACGTTGGAAACCCTGATCTCTTCCTGCGCGTTGGCGGCGGCGCACACGTCGGGCATGCCCTGTGCGTAAATATCCACGGTGCGCCCGCATTCGGAGCAGACCGCGTGGTAATGCTCACAGGTGTTGCCGTCGAACCGGTCGGGTCCGACTTTGGCGTGGATGCGCAATATCATGCCGTGCGCGGCGAGCTGGTTCAAATCGCGGTAGACCGTCGCCAAACTGATGCCCGGGTTTTCGGGCTTTATCGCGGAATAGAGCTCCTCGGCGGTCGGATGCGAGCAGGTCGCACGGAGCGCGTTCAAAATGACTTCGCGCTGGCGGGAATAAATCAAGTTTGCGCCCTCCATTCTAAACCGATAATGATTACTAATCCTATTATATTTAGAAAAAAAGAAATGTCAAGACATGTGCGCGAAATAATCTTGTGCGCGAAAGAACAAAAAAGCCGCACAAGGCGGCATCCCGGGGCGGGGG
>JAPXSN010000116.1:0-2879 GCA_033813015.1 Clostridia bacterium
GCTTTGGGTCTTTTTCAGGCCCAGCGCCTTGACGGTGGCCTTCTGGTCCTCCAGAGAGCCTATGGTGCTCTTGACGAGCGTTATCTTCAAATTAGCCATGTTTCCCTCCAATCAGCCCAGGATCTCTTCGACGGTCTTGCCGCGAAGCCTGGCGATCTGCTCGGCGGTGCGAAGCTGGGAAAGGCCGTCCAGCGTGGCCTTCACGCAGTTGGCGGGGTTGTTCGAGCCCAGGCTCTTCGTGCGGATGTCCCTGATGCCCGCCATCTCGAGCACCGCGCGCGCGGGGCCGCCCGCGATGACGCCGGTACCTTCCTCGGCGGGAAGCATCCTGACGTGGCCCTTGCCGAACTTGCCCTCGACCGCGTGCGGTATGGTCGTGCCCACGATGGGCACCTCGATCATGTGGCGCTTGGCGTCCTCGATGCCCTTGCGGACCGCCTCGGGGATTTCCGTCGCCTTGCCCAAGCCGACGCCCACGCGGCCGCTGCCGTCGCCCACGACCATGAGCGCCGTGAAGCGGAAGTTACGTCCGCCCTTGACGACCTTGGCAACGCGGTTGATGAACACGAGCCTTTCCTTGAGTTCGATTGCGGATGTATCGATTCGCTTGTGCATATTCTCCTCCTTAGAATTCCAGCCCGGCCTTGCGGGCGCCTTCGGCGAGCTGCTGCACACGGCCCGTGTACAGGTAGCCGCCGCGGTCGAACACGACCTGCTTCACGCCCTTCTCGAGCGCCCTGCGGGCGATGAGCTCGCCCACGAGCGCGGCCGCTTCGCTCTTGGTCTTCTCCCCGAGAGAAGCCCGAAGCTCCGCGTCGAGCGTGGACGCGGCGGCGAGGGTATGCATCGCGTCGTCGTCGATCACCTGCGCGTAAATGTGGTTGAGACTGCGGTAAACGTTGAGCCTCGGTCTTTCGCCGGTGCCTTTGATGTACTTGCGGGTGCGGAGGTGACGGCCCTGGCGCACAGCGTTTTTATCAATCCTAGAAATCATGCTCTCACTCCTTCTGCGCGTTACTTGGTCTTGCCGACCTTGCGGCGGACCTTCTCGCCCGCGTACTTGATGCCCTTGCCCGCGCCCTGCTTGCTTACATAGGGCGAAGGCGTGCGCACCTTGCGGATGTCGGCCGCGATCTGGCCGACCCTCTGCTTGTCGATGCCCCGGACGGTGATCCTGTTGGGGGCGGGAACCTCGAAGGAGATGCCCCCGGGCGCTTCGATCTCGACCGGGTGCGAGTAGCCCATGTTCAGCACGAGCTTGTTCCCGGTGAGCTGCGCCTTATAGCCGACGCCTTCGATTTCAAGGTCCTTCTTGAAGCCCTCGGTCACGCCGACCACCATGTTGTGCAAAAGGCTGCGGGTCAGCCCGTGCAAAGCGCGGACCTGCTTTTCGTCGCTCGCGCGCTTGATGTGCACGACGCCGGCATCCTGGGCGATTTCCATGGAGTCCGCGAACTTATCCGTGAGAGTGCCCTTGGGGCCTTTGACGGTAACGGTGTTATCGTCATCGACCGTGATTGTCACTCCGGCGGGAACATTGATCGGAAGTTTTCCGATTCGTGACATTGCCTACACCTCTTCTTTCTCTTTGATAATCCGGTCTTACCAGATATAAGCGAGCACCTCGCCGCCCACGCCCTGCTTGCGGGCTTCCCGGTCGGTCATGATGCCGCGGGAGGTGGAGATGACGGCGATGCCCAGGCCGTTGAGCACCTTGGGGAGCTGGTCCTTGCGCGCGTAGACGCGAAGGCCGGGCTTGCTGATGCGCTTGAGGCCGGTGATGACCCTGGTCTTGTTGGGGCCGTACTTGAGCACGATGTGGATATACTTGGCCACGCCGTCCTCGCGGTAGTCGAAGCCCTTGATGTAGCCCTCGTCGAGCAGTATCTGGGCGACGGCCTTCTTCACCGTAGAGGCGGGAACGAGCACGTCCTCATGCCTGGCGGTGAGCGCATTGCGGATACGGGTGAGCATATCGGCGATGGGATCGGTCATTAACATAGCTTTTTCCTCCTTTCGATACGCTTACCAGCTTGCCTTGCGCACGCCGGGGATCTCGCCCTTGTAGGCAAGCTCGCGGAAGCAGATGCGGCAGATGCCGTACTTGCGAAGCACCGAGTGCGGACGGCCGCAGATGCGGCAGCGCGTATACGCGCGGGTCGAAAATTTGGCCGGGCGCCGCTGCTTGATCTTCATACTGGTCTTAGCCACTGTTTCGTCCTCCTATCAGTCCTGCACGAAGGGCATGCCCAGCAGGTTGAGCAGCTCTTTGGCTTCCTCGTCCGTTTTCGCCGAAGTGACGAACACGATGTTCATGCCGCGGATCTTATCCACGTCGTCGTAGTTGATCTCGGGGAAGATCAGCTGTTCCTTGACGCCCATGGCGAAATTGCCGCGCCCGTCGAAGGACGTATCCGATATGCCGCGGAAGTCGCGCACGCGCGGAAGCACGATGTTCATGAGCTTGTCGGCGAAGTAATACATGCGCTCGCCGCGCAGCGTCACCTTGGCGCCGATGTTCATGCCCTCGCGGACCTTGAAATTCGCGACGCTCTTCTTGGCCTTGGTCACCACGGGCTTCTGGCCCGCGATGAGGGTCAGCTGCTCGATGGCGGCTTCCATGCCCTTGGGATTGTCCTTGTCGGAGCCGAGGCCCATGTTGAGGACGATCTTGTCGAGCCTGGGGATCTCCATGACGTTCTTATAGCCGAACTTCTGCTTGAGCTGGGGCGCGATCTCCTCGTTATACCTCATGCGCAGGCGGGCGGCCCCGGTGAAGGGCCTGGCCTCCTCCGCGACCTTCTTCTTCTTGGCGGGTGCCTGAGAAGTCTGTTCTTTCTTAGCAGCCACTTAGTTTATCCTCCTGCCTCAGTCGATGT
>JAPXSN010000117.1:0-2863 GCA_033813015.1 Clostridia bacterium
GTATACGTCTTATCCCCGAAGGTGAGCTTGAACGTGCGGTTCGCGTCGTAGAAGGAACGGTTGGCGTAATTGGTCATCTGCGCGAACATGATCTTCGACTTGCTCATGTTGTGGCCGTAGATGATGACGTGGCTGTCGTTCACGCCGCAGCGGTAATCCATGAAGATCGCGCCGGCTTTCGAGGCCTCCTTCTTGGCGTTCTGCGTGAGGTAGTCTATGTTGTCGCGGCTCTTCACGACGGGATAGTCCACGTTTGTGTTGCCGATTTTGATCCAGCCGACCACGTCGGAGTTTATGGCGCGGTATTCGGCGTAGCTGAGCTTTTCCTCCTCGTCGACGATGTCCGTACCGTCGAGCTCGTTCGGGTCGATGGTGTTGGAGGGATCGACGTTGTTCGACAACGGAATCGGCGTCGCCGTCACATCCGGGCTGTCCGTGCCGGGAATCGTTTCCTGCGGGGAATCGGTTTGGCCGTTCGTCCCGTCGGGCGACTGCGTCCTGCCCGGCACGTCGATGTCGACGTCGTAGCCGTCCTGCGAATCGCAGGCGGCGGCGGGCAAAAGCAGCGCCGCGAGCGCGATAATCAACAATTTTCGGGCAAAACCCTTTTTCATCAAGCGCAATACCTCGGTTTCCGGATCGTTTTTTCATTATATCCTATCCGTGCGCAATTCACAAGAATCGCCAAAGGCGCGGCCCGATTTTTGCAATTTGTTCAAATTTGCCTTCCAAGAAGGCTTGTTCATCGATATGAGAAATGATAGAATGATTCGGAAAGACGGACGAAACGGGAAGTTTGACGGTATCTCCCGTTTGGAGGAGTTTAGGATATGGGACTTTTCGAGTTCAACGACGTCGGCATCGACCTTGGCACCGCGAGCATACTCGTGTATGTGCGCGGCAAGGGTATCGTGCTGCGCGAGCCCTCCGTGGTCGCAGTCGAGAAGGTTTCCGGCCGCATTCTCGCCATCGGCGAGGAGGCGCGCAGGATGCTCGGCCGCACGCCCGGCACCATCACGGCCGTGAGGCCGCTTCGCGACGGCGTGATTTCCAACTACGACATCACCGAGCGCATCCTCCATTATTTCCTCAAGAAGGTCGTCGGCACGCACGTGTTCTTCAAGCCGCGCGTGGTCGTGTGCGTCCCCTCGGGCGTGACCGAGGTTGAGAAGCGCTCCGTCATAGACGCCACGGAGGAGGCCGGCGCGCGCCATACCTACCTCATCGAGGAACCCATCGCCGCGGCCATAGGCGCGGGCATCGACATCGCCGAGCCGCGCGGCCATATGGTCATCGACGTCGGCGGCGGCACGACGGACATCGCGCTCATCTCGCTGGGCGGCGCCGTGCTCTCCGATTCCATCAAGATCGCGGGCGACAAATTCGACGATTCCATCGTGCGCTACATGAGAAAGAAGCACAACCTGCTCATAGGCGAGCGCACGGCCGAGGAAATGAAGATCCGCATCGGCTCCGCGTACCCGAGGAAGGAGCAGCTTTTCATCGACGTCAAGGGCAGGAACCTGATTTCCGGTTTGCCGCAAGCCATCGTCGTGGGCAGCAACGAGATGATCGACGCGCTCGAGGAGCCGTTGCAGGCCATACTCGAGAGCGTGCGCGCCATGTTCGAAAAGACCCCTCCGGAGCTCGCCAGCGACGTCGCCGAGGACGGCCTGTGCCTCACGGGCGGCGGCGCGCTGCTTTTTGGGGTGGACAAGTTCATCGCCGAGCACACGAAGGTACCCTGCTTCGTGGCGGAGGACCCGATTTCCTGCGTGGCCATAGGCACGGGCAAGGTGCTCGACAACATCGACAAGTTCACGCGCGGCGCCATTTACGACTACCGCCGCGGCGAATATTATCTCGACAGCAGCACATAACCGGTCTGTCGGCGGGCCGGCTTCATAGGGCTTTCGCGGAAGCGGGGGCCCTTGATTTATGGAAATAAAAATGGCCGCAATATTTTACATTGAGGCCACCATTTCCGTCTCGCGTTGTGTTATGATGAAACAAACAACATACAAGGATGTGTGGGAATGAACGTGCTCTTTTTCCTCAAGCCCAAAGCGACGGTCGCGTACGTGTTCCACGACAATACCCTGCGCCAGGCGCTCGAGAAGATGCGGTTCTACGGCTATCAGGCCATCCCCGTGATCGACCGCGAGGGGAAGTACATGGGCACCGTCACCGAAGGCGACTTCCTCTGGAAACTCGCGGACTCCTCCTCGTGGGAGAACCGCGCGCAGGAACGGCTCTATGTGCGCGACATCATGCGCGCGGGGCACAACCCTTCGGTCAACATCAACGCCTCCATAGAGGATCTCCTGCTCATGGCGATGAACCAGAACTTCGTGCCCGTGGTGGATGATCTCGGCTCCTTCATCGGCATCGTCACGCGGCGCGACATCATGCAGTACTACTACAAGGCCACGCACGGCGAGCGCCCCGAAACCCCGTTAAAGCTTGTAGACCAGTCCCTCGTACGGCAGCAGTAGCACCTCGGCGGCGAGAGGCCGCGAGGAATGCGTATACAGCAGGCACTCGGCTCCCTTCTTTTCGGGGAGCCTTGCTTTCGCGCTTTTACCCGTCAGGTTGATGACGACGAGCAGCCTTTCGCCTCCCGCCTGCGCGCGCGTGTAGGCGATGACGCGCGGATTGTCCCGGTCGACGGGCGCGTACTCGCCCCAGACGAGCGCGGGATGCTCTTTCCGAAGGGCGATGGCGCGCTTGTAGAAGCCCACGATGGAGTCCATGTGGGTCATGTCGTCCTGTATGTTGACGGTCGTATGGTTGGGGTTGACGCGAAGCCACGGCGTGCCCGTCGTGAAGCCCGCGTTGCGGCCGCCGTCCCACTGCACGGGGG
>JAPXSN010000118.1:0-2796 GCA_033813015.1 Clostridia bacterium
GACCGCCCATTTGGTCATGTCCGTGCCCGCGCGGGGCAGGAGCACCTCGGGCACCTTTACGCCCGCGCTGTTGCGATAACGGCTCATATCCGGCCTCCCTTATATGCCTGTTGATCTTATTTAGACTGACAAAAAATCCAGCAATTGTCAAGGGGCCGAAGCCCCTTGAACGCCGGATATATTTTTTATTGAAGCGTCGTGCCCGCGCGGCCTTCGAGCGCGTCCACCGCTTTATCGAGCGAGGTGATGATGGCCTTCCTTCCGGGCTTGCTCTCGACGAACATCAGCGCGGCCTCGATCTTTGGGAGCATGGAGCCGGGCGCGAAGTGGCCTTCCTTAATATACTGCTTCGCCTCGGCGACGCTGAGTGTATCCAGGTCCTTCTGGTTCGGCTTCTTATAGTTGATGCTGACCTTCTCGACCGCGGTGAGGATCACCAGCGCGTCCGCGTCCGTATCCTCCGCAAGGCGTTCGCTCGCAAGGTCCTTGTCGATGACGGCCGCTGTACCTGTGAGGTTGCCGCTTTCATCCCTCACGACCGGGATGCCTCCGCCGCCGACGGTCACCACGATGAAGCCTGCGGCGCTCAGCACCTTGACAGCGTTGAGTTCGACGATCTCCACGGGCATTGGCGAGGCGACCACGCGCCGCCAGCCGCGACCCGCGTCCTCCTTCATGACATAGCCCTTCTCCGCACCGATGCGCTTTGCCTGCTCCTCGGAATAGAAGGGGCCGATGGGCTTCGAGGGATTCTTGAACTTAGGATCTTCGGCGTCAACCACGACCTGCGTGACGACGGTGACGACTTCCTTTTTTACTCCGCGCCGACGCAGCACCTTGGAGAGCCCCTGCTGGATATGGTAGCCGATCATGCCCTGGCTCATGGCACCGCACACGTCGAAGGGCATGGCGGGCGTGGCCTCACTATCCGCCCCTTCGTTCTGCAGAACGATACGGCCGACCTGCGGGCCGTTGCCGTGCGCGACGCACACCTCGTAGCCCTTTTCGATGATGTCGGCAATGTGCTCGCTGGTGCTTTCGACGACCGCGAGCTGCTCTTCGGCGGTTGCGGGCCTACTCGCCTCCTGCAGGGCGTTGCCCCCGAGCGCGATGACGATCTTCTTCATTCAATCTCTCCTTTTACGCCTTTATGAAGCTTTCCCTGCATACATTGCGGAATATGCAGCACATGCGCTATTAGTATAGCGAGCGGTTTATGCCGTGTCAACGGGAGAAGCGTCGATAATCGACAGTATTATAAAATTGTTTTGGAGAACACAAGAATTTTTAGGGCAATGGCCTGCAAAGGTGAAAACGCCCCCCGCTGTTGAAGCGAAGGGCGCGTGAATTCAGGCGATTGTCAATTCTTTCCGTCGAAGAGTCGGTTATCTTTCAACAGCACATCGTGTGCGCCGCCCTCGTCGATGCTCGCAGAGGAAACCAGCGTGAGCCGCGCCTTCTCGCGAAGCTCCGGGATGGTGAGCGCACCGCAGTTGCACATGGTGGAGCGCACCTTGGCGAGCGTGGCCTCGACGTTGTTGTGCAGGCTGCCCGCGTAGGGCACATAGGAATCCACACCCTCCTCAAAGGAGAGTTTGGCGTCCCCGCCGCTGTCGTAGCGCTGCCAGTTGCGCGCACGGGCGCTGCCCTCGCCCCAGTATTCCTTCATGTAGCTGCCGTTGATGAGCACCTTACTTGTGGGGCTCTCGTCGAAGCGCGCGAAGTAGCGGCCCAGCATACAGAAGTCTGCGCCCATGGCGAGCGCGAGCGTGATATGGTAATCCATGACGATGCCGCCATCCGCACAGATGGGGATGTAGACGCCGGTTTGCGCGAAATATTCATCCCTCGCTTTGGCGACCTCCTGCACGGCGGTGGCCTGGCCGCGGCCGATGCCCTTGGTCTCGCGCGTGATGCAGATGGAGCCGCCGCCGATGCCAACCTTGACAAAATCCGCGCCGTTTTCCGCAAGGAAGCGGAAGCCCTCGCGATCCACCACATTGCCCGCGCCTATTTTGACCGAATCACCGTAACGGCCGCGCACGAAAGAGAGCGTTTTCTGCTGCCACTCTGTGAAGCCCTCGGAGGAGTCGATGCACAGCACATCCGCGCCGGCTTCGACCAGAGAGGGCACGCGCTCGGTATAATCCCGCGTATTGACGCCCGCGCCCACGACGTAGCGCTTGTTCGAATCGAGCAGCTCGCCGGGATTTTCCTTGTGCGTGTCGTAATCCTTGCGAAAGACGAAGGCGACCATATTGCCTTCCTTGGTGATGATGGGCAGGGCGTTGAGCTTGTGCGCCCAGATGATGTCGTTGGCCTCCTTGAGCGTGACGCCCTCGTAGGCGAACACGAGGCGTCCGACGGGCGTCATGAACGTTTCGACCTTGGTTTCCGGGTCCATGCGGCTCGGGCGGTAGTCGCGGCTCGTCACCATGCCAAGGAGCTTCCCGTTGGGGCCGCCGTCGTGGGTCACGGCGACGGTCGAGTGCCCCGTCCTCTGCTTGAGCTCCATCACGTCCCGCATGCTGTGCTGCGGGGTCACATTGCTGTCGCTGTTGGCGAAGCCGGACTTATACTTTTTGACGCGGCGGATCATCTCCGTCTGACCCTCGATGGACTGCGACACGAAGATGAACGACACGCCGCCTTCCTTGGCGAGCGCGACGGCAAGCTTTTCACCCGAAACGGACTGCATGACGGCCGATACGAGCGGGATGTTCATCGTAAGCGCGCTTTCCTCCCCGCGGCGGAACTTGCACACGGGGGTTTTGAGCGACACGTTCGCGGGCGCGC
>JAPXSN010000119.1:0-2596 GCA_033813015.1 Clostridia bacterium
GTGAAAGGGATTGTATTCCGCGATAATGCCCACGCAGGCCGCCATTCATTCTCCTCCGGCGCGTTTTGTTGGAGTATATCACAATTTGCGGCTCCCATGTATAGAAAAGCGCCAAATAGCGCAGTAAATTCACACGAATGGATGCCAAGCGCAGGCCGATGTGATATAATATCAAATCGGGACGGCTCGTCCCGATTTTTCGAGCCCGAAAGGAGAAAAAGTCATGTCTGTCCTTGACAGGATCAGGGAAAGAGCCAAAGCCGACCGGAAGCACATCGTCCTGGCGGAGGGAACGGAGGAGCGCACCGTACAGGCCGCGCAAAAGATCACCCAGGCGGGTCTCGCGCGCGTCACGCTCGTGGGCAAGCCGGATGAGGTCGGCGCGGTCGCGGCGAAGTTCAACGTTTGCCTCGATGGCGTGGATGTCATAGACCCCGTAAGCTCCCCCGACTACAAGCGCTATGTCGACTGGTTTTACGAAATGCGCAAGGAAAAGGGCGTCACGCCCGAAAAGGCGCTCGAGCAGATCAAGGACCCCCTCTTCTTCGGCGCGATGCTCATCAAGGACTCTAAGGCGGACGGCATGGTGGCCGGTGCCATCAACACCACGGGCAACACGCTCCGCCCGGGTTTGCAAATTATCAAAATGACAAAGGGCATTTCGACCGTGTCGAGCTGCTTCATCATGGAGGTGCCGGATACGTCCTACGGGGACGGCGGCGTGCTCATCTTCGGCGACTGCGCCGTGAACATCGACCCCACGGCCGAGCAGCTCGCGGCCATCGCCATTGCCTCGGCCAAAACCGGCAGGGCTCTGTGCGGCATCGACCCGCGCGTAGCGATGCTCTCCTTCTCCACCAAGGGCAGCGCCAAGCACGACAACGTCGATAAGGTCGTCGCTGCGACCGGGCTCGTAAAAGAGCTTGCGCCGGAACTCGTTGTGGACGGCGAATTGCAGGCGGACGCCGCGCTCGTCGAATCGGTCGGCAAGCTGAAGTGCCCCGGCAGTCCCGTTGCGGGTCGGGCGAACGTGCTGATCTTTCCGGATCTGCAATCGGGTAACATCGGCTATAAGCTCGTGCAGCGGCTCGCCGGCGCGGAAGCCGTCGGCCCCATCTGCCAGGGCTTCGCGCGTCCCATCAACGACCTCTCGCGCGGCTGCAGTGTGGAGGATATCGTCAACGTCGTGGCCATCACCGCCGTTCAGGCGCAGCAGGAATAAGGAAGGGGAACGCCAATGAAGATACTCGTCATCAACGCCGGGAGCTCCTCGCTCAAGTACCAGCTCATCAATGTCGACTCGGGCGAGGTCATCGCCAAGGGCATCTGCGAGCGCATCGGCATAGGCGGCTCGAAGCTCACCTACAAGCCCAACGGGCGCGACAAACACGAATTTAATAAGGAAATGAACGATCATACCGACGCTATCCGCATGGTTTTGGATACGCTTGCGGATGCTAAGATAGGCGTGGTTTCCAGCATGGCGGAGATCAACGCCGTTGGTCACCGCGTTGTGCACGGCGGCGAGCGCTTCTCAAAATCCGTGGTGATCACGGATGAGCTCATCGAGGAGATCGACAAGCTCTCCGTGCTCGCACCTCTCCACAACCCGGCGAACCTCATGGGCATCCGCGCCTGCCGCGCCATCATGCCCGAGGTGCCCATGGTCGCGGTGTTCGACACAGCATTCCACCAGACTATGACCCCCGAGGTGTTCCTCTATGGCCTGCCCTACGAGGCGTATACGCAGTTTATGATTCGCCGCTACGGCTTCCACGGCACCTCGCACCTGTACGTTTCGCGCCGCGCCGCCGAGAAGCTCGGCATGCCCGTCGAGCAGACGAAAATCATCACCTGCCACCTTGGCAACGGCTCGAGCATCACGGCCGTCAAGGGCGGCAAGTCCTTCGATACCTCGATGGGCCTCACCCCGCTCGAAGGCTTGCCCATGGGCACGCGCTGCGGCGACATCGACCCCGCGCTCGTCACCTACATGATGCGGCGCATGAACTTCGACTGCGAGCAGATGGACGAATACATGAACAAAAAAAGCGGCGTGTTCGGCATCTCCGGCGTGTCGAGCGACTTTCGCGATCTGGACGATGCCACCGCCGCGGGCAATGCGCGCGCGAAGCTCGCCGTCGATATGTTCTGCTACCGGGTCAAAAAGTACATCGGCGCGTACGCGGCGGCGATGGGCGGCGTGGATGCCATCGTGTTCACGGCGGGCGTCGGCGAGAACGACAGAGCCGTGCGCGAGAGATCTCTGCGTGGCCTCGAGTACCTCGGCGTGGATGTGGATTTCGAGTTAAACGAAAACTGCCCGCGCGGCGCGGAGGTCGAGCTCTCGAAACCCGGCAGCAGGGTGAAGGTGTATATGATCCCTACGGACGAGGAGATGGTCATCGCGCGTGACACCGCGGCTTTGGCCGGAAAGTAAGGCAAAAAAGCGATTGACAAACATTTTGCCAATGGATAAAATAGACGAGGTCGACTTTCGATGAAGCTGTCCGTCGCGCGGGAGCTCAAGCTCCCCGGCAAAATCTCCGACGCGGAGCTGACCGAGTGGTGGGATGATTTCGACTATCTTGGCAGG
>JAPXSN010000120.1:0-2590 GCA_033813015.1 Clostridia bacterium
ACCCGGGCAGTCGACATGCGCGTAGTGGCGCTTGTCCGTCTCATACTCAACATGCGAGGTGTTGATGGTGATTCCGCGCGCCTTCTCTTCCGGCGCCTTGTCGATTTCGTCATACCGCATCGCCGCCGCGTGGCCTTCCTGGCTCAGCGCCATCGTGATGGCCGCCGTCAAGGTCGTCTTGCCATGATCCACGTGCCCGATCGTACCGATGTTTACATGCGGTTTCGTGCGTTCAAATTTCGCCTTAGCCATTTTGCTATCCTCCGAATAAATGTAGTTATTTTTTTATTTGGCGGTTACGCTCTGTAACCGAGTATCTTTTTTGCCACAGCGTCGGACACCTGCTCGTAGTGGTCGAACTGCATCGTGAAGGTGCCCCTGCCCTGGGTGCGCGAGCGAAGGTCCGTCGCATAGCCGAACATTTCCGAAAGCGGGCAGACCGCGTCGATCGCGGAACCGCCGGGCCTCTGCTCCGTACCCTCTATGCGGCAACGCCTTGAGGTAAGGTTTCCCAGCACCTCGCCCATGTATTCCTCGGGCATGATGACCTCCACTCTCATGACCGGCTCGAGCAGCACAGAGTCCGCCCGCTCCAGCGCATCCTTGAAGGCCAGCGAGCCCGCGATGCGGAAAGCAAGCTCGGAGGAGTCCACCTCATGGTAGCTTCCGTCGAGCAGCGTCGCCTTGAAGTCCACAACCTCGAAGCCGCCGAGATTGCCGCTGCGCGCGGCCTCGACGATGCCGCTCTTGATAGCGGGGATGAATTCTTTGGGGATGGCGCCGCCGACCGTTTTATCCTCGAACTCGAAGCCCGCCCCGGGCTCGAGCGGCGAGAACTCCACCACGCAGTGGCCGTACTGACCGTGCCCGCCGGTCTGGCGAACGTAGCGTCCCTCGGCCTTGACGGTCCTCGTGATGGTTTCGCGGTAGGCGACCTGCGGCTTGCCGACCTTGCACTCCACGCGGAACTCGCGGATAAGCCGATCCACGATGATCTCCAGGTGCAATTCGCCCATGCCGGAGATGATCGTCTGCCCGGTTTCCCGATCCGAATAGGTGCGGAAGGTCGGATCTTCCTCGGAGAGCTTGGCGAGCGCGAGGCCCATCTTCTCCTGTCCGGCCTTGGTCTTGGGCTCTATGGCCACCTGTATGACCGGATCGGGGAATTCCATGCGCTCGAGAAGGAGCGGGTGCTTCTCCTCGCAGAGCGTGTCGCCGGTGCCGGTGTCCTTGAGGCCGCCGAGCGCGGCGATGTCGCCCGCATGGGCTTCCTCGACGTCGGTGCGGCTCGCTGCGTGCACGAGGATGATTTTACCCACGCGCTCCCGCTTGCCCTTCGAGGCATTGTAAACGTATGAATTGGAGTACAGCGTGCCGCTGTACACGCGGAAGAACGTAAGCCTGCCCACGAACGGATCGGTCACGATCTTGAAGGCGAGCGCCGCGAAGGGCGCGTCGTCCGAGCTGATCGCCTTGATCTCCTGCGCGCCGTCGAGGCTCGTGCCCATTGCGGCCGGAATGTCCAGAGGCGAGGGCAAATAGTCCACGATGGCGTTAAGCAGTGGCTGCACGCCCTTGTTGCGGTACGACGTGCCGCAGGTCACGGGGATGAGACCGTTGGTCACGGTGCCCTTTCGAAGGGCGCGCATGACGAGCTCCTCGCCCGGCTCCCCGCCCTCGATGAAGGTTTCCATGACCTCCTCATCGAAGTCGGCCGCAGCCTCGATCATCAGGGCGCGGTAATGCTTCGCATCCTCGAGAAGCTCCGCAGGGATCTCCTCCTCGCGGATATCCACGCCGTCGTTGTCGTAATAGACCTCAGCCTTCATGCGCACAAGGTCGATGATGCCGGAAAATTCCGCTTCGGCGCCGATGGGAATCTGTATGGGCACGGCGTTGGCTTTCAGGCGATCCTTCATCATCTTGACGACGTTGAAGAAATCCGCGCCCACGATGTCCATCTTGTTGACATAGGCCACGCGGGGCACGCCGTATTTGGCGGCCTGCCGCCATACGGTTTCGCTCTGCGGCTCCACGCCGCCCTTGGCGCAGAACACCGCCACCGCGCCATCGAGTACACGAAGGGAACGCTCCACTTCAACCGTGAAATCCACATGGCCCGGCGTGTCAATGATATTGATCCTGTGTTTGCGCCAATAGGTCGTGGTTGCTGCGGATGCGATGGTGATGCCCCGCTCCTGCTCCTGAACCATGAAGTCCATTGTCGCCGCGCCGTCGTGCACCTCGCCGACCTTATGGATCTTTCCCGTAAAAAACAGGATGCGCTCCGTCGTCGTGGTTTTACCGGCGTCTATGTGCGCCATGATGCCGATGTTTCTCGTCATCTCAAGCGGCGTTTCCCTTGCCATGTTCTTCCCTCCTTTCCCGAAAGCTCAGGCAGTGAGTTTCCATTTGTCCCTATCCACAAATTCGGACCCGGCGGTCGTGTCGCCGGATCCGAAGCGGTTGAAAGATCGTTTTCTTACCAGCGATAGTGCGCGAACGCCTTGTTCGCCTCGGCCATCTTGTGGGTGTCTTCCTTCTTCTTGAAGGCGTTGCCGCTCTGGTTGGCGGCGTCCATGATCTCGCC
>JAPXSN010000121.1:0-2569 GCA_033813015.1 Clostridia bacterium
ACGCTTTGCATCCGCAAAGCTTTGGAGCGGGAGACGGGGCTCGAACCCGCCACCTCTGCCTTGGCAAGGCAGCGCTCTACCGAATGAGCTACTCCCGCGATTGGTGCCTCAGAGTGGAGTCGAACCACCGACACAGGGATTTTCAGTCCCTTGCTCTACCAGCTGAGCTACCGAGGCGGATTTGGCGACCCGGAGGGGGCTCGAACCCCTGACCTCCAGCGTGACAGGCTGGCATTCTAACCAACTGAACTACCGGGCCACGTGTGGTGGGAACAACAGGGCTCGAACCTGTGACCCCTTGCTTGTAAGGCAAGTGCTCTCCCAGCTGAGCTATGCTCCCCGGCGACCGACCGCAAAAGATAGTATACCTTAACGTCTTTAAGGCTGTCAACTCGAAAATTTGGCCGCACGGCCGCGCGCGGCGCAATCGGTTACAGAAAGGCTCGCAATGGGATAAATTGTCGAATATGCTCGAATACTGCTGATATATTGCCTCTGTCCCGCTTATGCATTAACATGTTTTTTACAGTGCGGCAGACCACATCTAAAACGAAATCTTGAAGAAAGGAAGTGACCGTATGGAAAAACTAGCTCTGGCTCCGGCTATGCTCCTTCAGAAGATCGGTATGCATCCCAGATACAAAGGTTATGCGTATGTATACCATATTCTGTCGATTATTCAAGAACATCCGGAGTACCTCTACAACATGCGTTCCCTGGTGTATCCCAAGCTGACAGAGCGCTTCCAATGCTCGCAGGCCGGCATCGAGCGGAACATCCGCTTCGCCGTCCAGCGCACGTTCGAGCGCGGAGACAGGCAGGTACTTTCAAGGCTTTTTCGCGCCGGCGCGGGCGAATGGCCGCCTACAAACACGGAATTCATCGCAGTTCTCTCTCAATGCCTTTTGTACGGGTATATCGGATTTAACGATGGAGGGGAGCTGAAATATGTGGTAAGATAATGCTGCGGCACGCCGCGCATTAACGCTCCCGCGGGGGCGTCCGAAAGGACCGCCACGTATGCACAGGATACTCGTCGTCAACCCCGGCACCACGTCGACTAAAATCGCTGTTTTTGAAGATCAAACGGAATTATACCGCGAAGCCATAGAGCATACCGACGATGAACTGAAATCTTATTTTAGGGCAATCGATCAGTTGAGCTTCCGGAAAGAGTGCGTGCTTGCTTCCCTCGGGAGGCACGGCTTTGGTTTGGACTCTCTCACCTGCGTGGTTTCACGCGGCGGCATGCTCCCGCCCTGCGAAACCGGCGCATACGGGATCAACGAGGATATGCTCGCGTATGTCGGCAGCGAGCATAACCTTCGCGAACACATTTCGAACGTGGGCTGCGCCGTGGCATACGCCATCGCAGCCCCGCTTCATATTCCGGCCTATATCTACGACCCCGTCGTCGTGGACGAGCTCGCACCCGTCGCGCGCGTTACGGGTTTACCGGAGATCGGCAAGCAGAGCCGCGGCCACGCGCTCAACACGCGCGCCATGGCGCACAAGTGCGCGAAGGAAACACTCAACAAGCCCTTCGCGGAATGCACGTTAATCGTGCAGCACCTCGGCGGCGGCACGAGCGTGTGGCTCTACCACAACGGGCGCGCCGTGGACATGTACAGCGACGACGACGCGGGCTTCGCGCCGGAGCGTTGCGGCAAGCTGCAGGCCGAGCCGCTCATAGAGCTTTGCTATTCCGGCAAGTATACTTATAAGGAGATGCTCAAAAAGGTGCGCGGCAACGCGGGCCTTCGCGCGCACCTGGGCACGGCGGACGTCAGGCAGGTTGAGCGCATGATAGACGCGGGGGACGAACGCGCGGCCCTTATCTTCGAGGCCATGGCCTACGGAGCCGCCAAGGGCATAGGCGACCTCGCGACGGTCGTGTGCGGCAGGGTGGACCGCATCATACTTACGGGCGGCGTCGCGCGCTCGAAGCGGCTTACGGATGAGATCGTCCGCCGCGTCGGCTGGATCGCCCCGGTCGAGCTCATGCCCGGGGAGTTCGAGCTCGAGGCGCTTGCCGCGGGCGCGTTGCGCGTTTTGAAGGGCGAGGAGGCGCCGCATGCATTCGTATGGAATCGCTGAAGCCGCGCGATAAAAAAGAGGAGCGCGTGACGCTCGCGCTCATGCTGCTTCTGATGCTGTTCGGGTATGTATTGATCCACGACCTTCTGGGCGGCACGCTGCTGGCCCACAGCGCGTGGGACAGCTATACGCTCCAGTCCCTCTCCTGGCTCGAAGGGCGGCTCGACCTCGGGCGGAATTACGATTATCTCGAGCTTGCGATCTACGGGGGCAAGTATTTCGTTTCCTTCCCGCCGTTCCCGTCGGCGGCGCTGCTGCCCTTCGCGCTTGTTTTCGGCGAACATACGCCCAACAACCTGCTCGTCGCGCTCTGTGCGATGGCCAGCGCCGCGCTCGTCTACCGGTTCGCCCTCAGGGCGCGCTTCTCGCCGCAGCACGGCGCGCTGCTCGCGCTCTTTCTCACATGGGGCGGCAACCTCATGTGGATGAGCACCAACGGCGGCGTCTGGTTCATGGCGCAATCGCTCAACTT
>JAPXSN010000122.1:0-2536 GCA_033813015.1 Clostridia bacterium
GTGATACGCAGGCTGTGCGGCACCGTTCGCACCCTGACACTCGACGCCAAACGCGTCGCATCCATCACACATAGAGACTGGATTTATAATGCGTTAATGTTTTAAATTAGTATTACATCGAATACAGGGCAAAACCGGCCGGGGAACGCACTATATGAGCCAAAGCGCCGGGATTTCCGGCGCTTTGACTTTATTGCTATGTTGCTCTTTTAACTCAACCGAACAGGTGGAACTGGAGGAACAGCGTCGCCATCAGCGAGGACACGAGGGACACGACCGTGACCTGCGTGTTAATCGACGGGCCCGCGGTATCCTTGAACGGATCGCCCACCGTGTCGCCCACGACCGCGGCCTTGTGCGCATTGGAGCCCTTGCCGCCGCAGTGGCCGGATTCGACGTATTTCTTGGCGTTGTCCCACAAGCCGCCGGAGTTGCTCATAAACAGCGCCAGCAGCAGGCCGCTCACGATGTTGCCCGTAAGGAAGCCGCCGATGGCCTGCACGCCGCCCACGAAGCCAACGATCAGCGTCGATAGGATCGCCACGACGCCCGCGGGGATCAGCTCCTTGAGCGCGCCGACGGTCGCGATGTCGATGCACTTGTCGTACTCGGGATGCACGCCCTCTTTGCCTTCCTTGAGGCCGATGATCTCCTTGAACTGCCTGTGGATTTCAGCCACCATGCGCTGCGCGTTGCGGTCCACGCCCAGGATCAGCATCGCCGAGAACACGGCGGGGATCGCCGCACCCACCAACAGGCCGAAGAACACGACGGGGTTTAAGATATCAAAGCCCGTGATAAGCGCCAGGCCAAGCTCACTCGCCGCCTCGTTGACCTCGCTCATGAATGCGCCGAGCAGCGCAATGATGGTGAGGCCCGCGGCGCCTATGGCAAAGCCCTTCGTCACGGCCTTGACGGTGTTGCCCGCGCTGTCGAGGGAATCCGTCACCTCGAGCGCCTTTTCGCCGAGGTTGCCCATCTCCACGAGGCCGCGTGCGTTGTCCACAATGGGGCCGTACGCGTCGTTGGAGATGATCATGCCAACGATCGAGAGCATGCCCACGGCCGCCATCGAAATGCCGAACATGCCGTAGATGACAGAGCCGTTCGCTCCTTCGATGCCGCTGCACAGGTTATACGCCACGAGCGCGGACAGGCCGATGCCGATTAGCGCCGGCAGCACGCTCAAAAAGCCGTATGACACGCCCGAAAGGATCGTGAACGCCGGACCGGTCTTCGAGGCGTTCGCAGTGTTCTGGACGGGTTTCATTCGGTCGTCGGTGAAATAGTCGCTCGCGAGGCCGATGATCACGCCCACGACGAGGCCCGCGGTGGTCGCGCCCCAAACCCGCCATTCGAGCTTGAAGAGCCAGGTCGCGAGGGTTGTGAACGCGAAGAAAATCGCGGTGGTCACATAGGTGCTCATGTTCAGCGCGCGCGTCGGACTCGCGGATTTGCCCATGCGCGCGGTGAGCACGCCGAGGGAGGAGGCCAGCAGGCCCAGAGCCGCGTATACGAACACATGCTTTACGAAATAGAACTCGGTGCTGTCGATGGAAAGCGCCATGACCAGCGCCGCGGCCATGGAGGCCACGTTGGAGTCGAACAGGTCCGCGCCCATGCCGGCGACATCGCCCACGTTATCGCCCACGTTGTCGGCGATGACGGCGGGGTTGCGCGGGTCATCCTCGGGTATGCCCAGCTCGACCTTGCCCACGAGGTCCGCGCTCACATCGGCGGTTTTGGTGAAGATGCCGCCGCCCGCTTTGGCGAACAGCGCGAGGCTCGACGCGCCGAAGCTGAAGCCCAGCACCGCGCTCGTGTCATGGTCGGTCAGCCAATAAACCAATGTCACGCCCAAAAGGCTTGCGCCCACGACCGCCATGCCCATGACGGCGCCGCCGCGGAAGCCCGAAAGGAAGCTATGGCGGATGTCTTTCACCGCGGCCTCTGCGGACTTGACGTTGGCCTTTGTGGCGGTCACGATGCCGATCTTGCCCGCGGCGGCGGAGATGACCGCACCGCAGACGTATGCGATCGCCATTTTGATGTTCTCAACCGGGTTTGCAGCCTTCCCCCAGATGGGACTGGGAAGAAATACCACGATGAGCACCGTAGCGACGGCGACGAAGCGCGCCAGCACCAGGTACTCGCGGCGGAGGAAGGCGTTTGCGCCCTTCGCAATCAGATTGCCGATGGACTCGATCTTCTTGTTGGAAGAGGGGCACTTCTTAACCCAAACGTAGAAGTACGCCGCCACCAGGAAGGCGAGCACCGCAACGGCGATCGAAAAGACGAAAGTCGTTGTCAGGTTCAGTTCCATTCTCTCACTCCTGCTTTCAATGATATTTGATGATTCCTCAGGACATTGTCGCTGGAATTATACCATTAACCGGGAACACGCGCAACTAAATGCGCGCTTATGGATTCCCGGTGAGCGTCACATATCTGTTATATCTCGGAAACGTCGTTTTCATGCGGAGAAAAATGCCGCGAAGAAATGATGGCGCGGGGCGGATCATCCGCCCCGCGCCAA